>JAJYUW010000005.1 GCA_021792335.1 Pseudomonadota bacterium
AGGGCGTGCCCAGCCCGGTGAAAGAACCGGAAAAAACCGACATGGTGATCTTCCGCGAGAATACCGAAGACATTTATGCCGGCATCGAGTGGGAAGCCAATTCGGAAGGCGCGAAGAAGGTGATCGCTTTCCTGCAGAACGAAATGGGCATCAAGAAAATCCGCTTCCCCGAGTCCTCGGCCATCGGCGTCAAGCCGGTATCCGTCGAAGGTACCGAGCGGCTGGTGCGCAGGGCGATCCAGTATGCCATCGACAACAAGCGTAAGTCGGTTACCCTGGTTCACAAGGGCAACATCATGAAGTTCACCGAGGGCGGCTTCAAGAAATGGGGCTACGAACTGGCACAGCGCGAATTCGGTGCAGAGTTGCTGGATGGCGGACCGTGGATGAAATTGCCCAACGGCATCGTGATCAAGGACGTGATCGCCGATGCCTTCCTGCAGCAGATTCTGCTGCGTCCCGACGAGTATGACGTGGTCGCTACACTTAATCTCAACGGCGACTATATTTCGGACGCCCTGGCGGCCCAGGTGGGCGGCATCGGCATTGCGCCGGGCGCCAACCTTTCCGACAGCGTGGCGATGTTCGAGGCAACCCACGGCACCGCGCCGAAGTATGCCGGCAAGGATTACGTCAATCCCGGTTCGATTATCCTGTCAGCCGAAATGATGCTGCGCCACATGGGGTGGATCGAGGCGGCGGATCTGATCATCAAGGCCATGGAACAGGCGATTGCGGCTAAAAAAGTGACTTACGATTTCGCCCGCCTGATGCCTGGGGCGACCCAGATTCCCTGCTCGGCCTTTGGTCAGGCGATGATCGAACGGATGTAGTGAGCTAGTGTAGTGCTGCACTCTTGATGGAACTTAAAATAGGCGGGAAACCCGCATAGATACTGGGTTTCATATGATTCTATTAGCGTGCAACACTACACTAGCCGGGTTCGGAAGGCGGCGTTACGCCGGCGCTTCGCAGCAGCATAATCAGCTCTTCGCCGATCGCCCCCAGCTCGCTGCGGAGGGCTTCCAGCCGCTCAAGCAGAATGGCGGCCTGACCGGATGGCAGGCCGATTTGAATGTCGGGATTGTCGGGTTCCATCATGTCTTTACTTCTGCCGGACAGTATGCGGAATCGCAAAAGGCATTAGTTAATTATTAGCATGTTGTCTTGAGAATGCCAGTAGAGAACGCCGGCTTAATGGTGTTCGCGTCTCGCGCGAAGCCCGCGGTTGCAGATGATTCTGGCATGAAGTATGCATGATTTATTCTGTAATTGTTCAAATAAATTATGGTGATAAACTAGAATCCTTAGAAAATGGTTTTACCTTTTTCAGGGAAATGGTTTACACTAGACTCTGAATTTTTCAATCCTGATTTCTGGGGAGGAAGCATGCGATTACACTGGATAGCGGGATGTGCCCTTTGGATGGCGTCGGCAGCAATAGCCGGCGAGACTGGGGCAGTGCCAACCCAATCTCAGGCTCAGACTGCTGGCATTGCCCTCCAGTCCGAGTCCCGGATCGGGAGCGAAGAGGTGTCTACCTCCTTACGCAAGGCCGGACTCAATCTGCGTTCCTCGTCGGCGATGGTGGTGGATCAGAAAACCGGGCGCACGCTGCTCGCCAAGAATACCGATGCGCTCATGCCGATCGCCTCCATCACCAAACTGATGATGGCAATGGTAGTGCTGGATGCGGAACTGCCGCTCGAAGAGAAAATTTCCATAGGCAAGGAGGACATGGATTCCCTGAAGGGCACACATTCCCGCCTGAAAGTGGGTACAACGCTCAGCCGCCACCTGGCCCTGCAACTGGCGTTGATGTCTTCCGAGAACAGAGCTGCATCGGCTTTGGCCCACGCCTACCCGGGCGGCTTCCAGGCTTTCGTCGGCGCCATGAACCGCAAGGCGGCCAGTCTCGGCATGGCGCATACCCACTTTGTCGATTCCACCGGCCTCAACAGCAATAATGCCTCTACAGCCCAGGATCTGGTCAAGATGGTGAATGCTGCCTATACGTATCCCCTGATCCGCGAGATCACCACCACGGGCTCCTATGATGTGGCCATGCGCGGTGGACCGCGGCGTGTCCAGTTCAGGAACACCAATCAGCTGGTAAGGAACAAATCCTGGGATATCGGCGTTTCCAAAACCGGTTTCATCAACGAGGCCGGCCATTGCCTGGTGATGCAGGCGAACATCGCCAATCAGCCCATGGTTATCGTACTGCTCGACTCATGGGGCAAGCTATCGCGCATCGGCGATGCCCAGCGCATCAAGAAGTGGATGGAAAGCAGCCGAGGCGCCAAGCACCGCACGGCGATCCTCAGCGCACCGGGAAATCGCTGGAAAACGGCTGTGGCAGTGAGCGCCGCTTCGGGTAGTTGACCCTCGCTCAAGCTCAAAAAAGCCCGGCGGAACCGCCGGGCTTTTTTTACTCCTCGACCAGAAGGTCGAGCTTTCTCGCCAGCCACTTGGTGGTGGTGGCCTGGATCAGGATAGTCATCAATATGGCGATGAAGGTGACGGAAGCGATGATCTGCGCGCCCGGCGCTTTCATTCCCAGGAGCAGGCCGGCGAGCGCGCCTGGAATCACGCCGGTTTCGCGCGTCCAGCACATGAACAGCATTTCCTTGAAACTCCACTTGGCACGGCGGTCTGGCAGGGCGCACAGGAACACCGTGGCCGGCCGCGCTACCAGCATGAATAGCGTGACCACCGCGACGCCGCCGAGCAGATATTTGTTCATCAGGGCGAAATCCACCTGCGAGCCGAGCAGGATGAAGATGAACATGCGCATGATCAGCGCAGTGGTCATGATAAAGTCTTCGAGTATGGTCTCGTCGTGGTGGATGCGCCTGAAACCGAGTGACTCCTGGTTGCCCAGCATGATGCCGAAGACGAACACCGCCATGAAGCCGCTGGAATGGAGCCCGTCCGCGCTCATGTAAGCCCCGATTACGGCCATCAAGGTCACGACCGGCGCGTATTCGGCAAGAAAGCCGAACCTTTCGTGCGAAATCATGAAAGCGGCCAGATAACCCAATACCCCCCCGATGACGATGCCGAGCACCGATTGTTTTATCAGGTCCATAACCGCATCGCCGGGCGAGAACTCACCCGCACCCATCGCCACCCCCAGGACAGCGAAGGTGACGATTGCACCCATCGCGTCGTTGAAGGCCGACTCGCTCATGACGGTCTGTGCCACGCGTTCCTTGATCCTGATTTGCTTGAACACCGGCACCAGGGTGGCCGGGTCGGTGGAGGCGAGTGTGGCGCCCAGCAGAAGCGCCACGATGAAGGGTACGCCGAGGATGTAATAAGCGGCCGCGCCGGTAATGGCGGCGCTGATCAGCACCCCGATGGTGGCAATCACGACAACGGTGATCCACACCTCCTTGAGCACTTTAAGGCGAATGGATGCACCGCCGTCGAACAGGATGTAGCTGGAGCCGAAGATCAGAATCAGCTGGTTGACCGCCGAATCCGTCTTGATATCCACCAGTCCGAGCACGCCGGGCCCGAGCAGCATGCCGATCAGGAGGAACACAACCACGTCGGGCACTCTCGCCAAACGCGCCAGCAGGCCTGAGAGCGTGCCCACGGCAAGCAGGATGCCGAATACCAGAAGGGTATGCTTGGCCAACTCGAGTGATGCGGTGGCTTCCATTTTTATTTTTTAACCCGGATGTTTCATAAATTCGCGTGATGATCGCGCAGGATTTTGGTTGATAGGGAAGTTTTGTGAAGGAGCGGCGTAGTTATTCATACGCCCGAGACTGTCTCGCCGTGGTCGACGCGTAGCGGCGGGAACCCGGCGGGGACACTCCTTGCGGGTGAACAAAATCTTTCATATCAAGCAAAAGACCAGCGAGGGCGCGCGTCAATTTATGAAACATCCGGGTTAACTCACCTATAAGATAAATAGGTGCAAGCTTAGCCCGAATATTGGCTGACTACAAGCGTCAGCGCGCATCGAGAGTCTCCGCGCTGGCAGCCAATTCCTCCCGTGTGTTGAGGTTGAGAAACGCCTGTGCATCACTGAACGCGACCTCGACGCGATTCAGCTGCGCCTGCCATTCTCCGACGCGGCGACCGCCCTGGTCGAGGAAATTTTCCAGGCCGGGCCGGAGTGTCAGCCGGCACAGGCAAACCGCGCGGTGAACCTGGCCATCCACCACCGGGATGGCAATGTCGGCGCCGCTTTCCTCCAGCGCGTCAAGCAAGATCTCAACCAGGTTGTTGGGCAAAAAAGGCGTGTCGCACGGGACGCACAGCAGCAGGGGATGGGCGGCCTTGGTCATGGCGCTGCACAGTCCGGCAAGGGGCCCCTGAAAACCGGGTGTAGCGTCGCGCAGCACCGGGTAGCCGAATTGCCGGTATCGTTCGAGATTGCGATTGGCGCTGATCAGGATTTCATCCACCTGCGCAGAGATGCGTTCCAGCACCCAGGCGACAAGAGGGCGGCCGTTCAGGAGGGTCAGGCCCTTGTCTGTCCCCTCCATGCGCTTTGCCTGCCCGCCGGCGAGAATGACTGCACTGAGCTTTGATCGTTTGGTGGGCAATTTACTTATCCATCAAATGCTACGCTGGAAGAGTGCTGATGTTAGCAATTCCTGCTCACTCCGCCTAGTTGACACGGGCGCGATATGTGCTAAACATAAAAATTAAAAAAGGGTAACCACTATATAAGATGATTTTGTGTAGCATACGGTATTTTCTTTATCCCGCAATTTCTTGGAAGATTAATTATGATGAACCAGCGTTCCATGCGTATTATCGGCCGTTTTCTGATCGTCAGCACGTTGGGTCTTGGCTTGCCGCTACAATCGGCCCAGGCTGGGCTGGTAGGCACGGACAGGGTGACGGTTTCAGCTCAATCCCAATCCGATCGTGACCGTATCCGCAGCTTCCTCGACCGTGAAGACGTGCGCAAGGAGTTGCAGCAGCAGGGCATCGATGCCAATACTGCCAAAGCCCGTGTGGATGCCCTGACTGATGCGGAAGTGCAGAAAGTTGCGGGCCGGCTGGACAAGATGCCGGCTGGCGGCGACATACTCGGCATTCTGTTCACCATTTTCGTGATTCTGCTGGTGACCGATATTCTGGGCTTTACCAAAGTGTTCAGCTTTACGCGTCCAATTAAGTAAAACATAAAAAACGGCTACTAGCCACAGATTGACACGGATTAACACGGATAAAACAATTTGTTACGTGAAGTTTGCCATTCATCCAGAGGATGCTTGAGATGAGAAAGATAACTCGTTGATAATCTGTGTACATCCGTGTTAATCCGTGGCTGAACTGCTTTTTATAGGGTAAATTCATAGATGTGTCTCCAAACTTACGCCCGCTTTATCGCGGGCGTTTTTTTCGTGCTTTGGCTGGGCGGGTGCGCCACCCCGCAGACCCAGGCGCTGCTCGAGGCGAATTCAAGGGAGCTGCCGCAACGGATTGAATTGAGCCAGGTGCCGTTTTATCCTCAGGAAACCCACCAGTGTGGCCCCGCCTCGCTTGCCATGCTGCTGAATGCCGCAGGCACGCCGGTTACGCCGCAGGACCTCACAGCCCAGGTATATCTGCCCGGGCGCGAGGGCAGCCTGCAGGTGGAAATGCTTGCAGCAGCGCGTCGCAATGGCCTGTTCGCCTATGAGTTGGCGCCGAAGCTGGATGATTTGCTGGCGGAAATTGCGGCCGGTTCGCCGGTGATCGTGCTGCAAAACCTGGCGCTAAGCTGGTATCCGGTTTGGCATTACGCGGTGGTGATGGGCTACGATCTCAAGCGCGAGGAAATTATCCTGCGTTCCGGTCTGGAGCGGCGGCAGGTGCTGCCCTTTACGACATTCGAGCACACCTGGGAACGCGCCGGGCATTGGGCCATGCTCGCCTTGCCGCCGGGCAGGATGCCCCGCACTGCGACCGAGGCCGGCTATGTTCCCGCGGCCATGGCGCTGGAGAAGGCCGGACCTCCAAAAAGTGCGGCAGCGGCGTACGAGGCGGCACTCAAACGCTGGCCGCGCAACCTCACTGCCCGCATCGGCCTGGGCAACGCCGCCTATGTCCTGGGCGATTTGAAGCGAGCGGAACGGGCCTACCGGCAGGCGACGCTGGATTACCCGGAATCCGCCATTGCCTTCAATAATCTCGCACAAACGCTTGCCGACCGGAAGCGTTATGCTGAAGCGCTGGCCGCGGCGCATCAGGCTGTCCGGCTGGGCGGTCCGGAACAGGCTGTCGCCAGGGATACCCTGGCGCAGATCAAAAAGAAAATGCGGCGGTGACGGTTTCAGGAGGGATTGCGCTGGAACAGCCAATAACGTTCCGATCTGTCTCCAGGCCGGTTGCCTTCCCATATCTTGCGCCATTCCGGGCCGGGGGCGGCCTCCGGATTGCTGGCGCTGCCCTGTATCAGCAACAGATCGCATTCGATCCGCTTGTGAACCTCCGTACGCCGAGTCAGGATGCCGGCGTAGTACTCCAGCAGCGCCCGCTGCGGTTCGCCCAGCTTGCTGCTGGAAATGCATGCGTGCTGTGCGGGCAAGGTTTGCCGCAGGGAAGAGATCATGGAGCGGTAACTCTTTCCGGCATCGAGCCAGGGCAGCCATAGCGTCATCATGATGATCCAGACCAGCGTGATGCCGGCGGCGGAGTTGAGTACGGTGCGCGGATTGCGGGGCAGGGATTTTGCCCGGAAGGTGATGGCCAGCCACGCGACTGTGGCGAGCAGGGCCAGGGCAAAGAGCACAGGCTCGAACTCTGGAATATAGCCGGGCTGGAGGCCGCGCAGGTGAGCGGCACGTCTCGCCGGGTGGCCGGTGATCAGGGCGAACCAGAAGAACCAGAACAGTCCGGCAAAAAAGCCGAAAGTCGTGATGCTGAACCAGTTCAGTGCACTGGCAGCCCCCCGGCGCAAGGTAGTGACGCCCGGCGCGGCAAGCAGGGAAAGGGGCAGCAGCATCGGTATGGCATACAGTTCGCGGGCGTCGGCGGCCATGCTGAGTACCGCCAGCATCACCAGGAAAGCGGTGAGCACAAGCTGGATCCCGGGGTGTCCAAAGACCGCACGCCGGCCGTGCCATAATGTCCAGGCCGCAATTGGCAGCGCAGGCCAGGCGAACCAGGGCAGGATCTCGAAATAATGCCAGTGGTTGTTGCTGGGGCCCAGCCTGACGAAGCCGAAGAACCGCCCCAGATTGTTGATCCAGAACCATTCCATGAACAGTGCCGGCGACCGCAGGTAAAGCAGGGCCGGCCAAATGGTGAGCCATGGCACAGACGCGAGGAATGCAGCCAGCAGGACAAGCGCGTAATGTCTGCTGCGCCAGTGGCGGAATACGAGCGGCAACAGCAGCGCGGTCAGCCCAATGATCCCCGGCGCGATCAGCCCCTTGGCCATGAAGCCGATGCCTGCGCCGGTGCCGACGAGAAGGCCACCTGGCAGGGCGCGCTGCGGGCTCAGGGCAAAGCCGTAGAGGGCCACGGCGAACCCGGCCAGCAGTGCGGTGTCGGTGATCATTTCATGGCCGCGGAGCAGCAATCCCAGGCAGCCGATCAGGGTGAGCACGGCGATGCGGCCATAGCCCTTGCCCCACAGTTCCCTGCCGGTCAGCCCGGTAAGCAGCAGCGTGATCGACATAAAGAAGCCGCTGGCCAGGCGCGCGCCATCGTGCAGCGGGAGCGCGAAAGAGAAGGTTTTTGCGAACAATGCCGCGGTGATGTAATAAAGCGGCGGTTTTTCCATGAACGGCTCGCCGCCCAGAGTCGGGACGATCCAGTCGCCGCTCTGGATGATGTGGTAGATCAGCCCGAAGCTGTAGGCCTCGTCGGGCTTCCACGGTTCATGGCCGACCAGGCCGGGCAGGATCCAGGCGAGACTGATCATGACCAGCAGAAGCAGGCCCATGCGGCCGCTTGCTTCCGGGTTGTCGTTCAAGGTGGCGGGCTGGTTCATTTGGGTTGGGTCGGTCGCGGCATTCTTGCCCAGGGGCAATTGGGGAGCAGGCCCAGGCAGAACAACAGGGCGGAAAACAATCCGGATGCGCGAGAGAATCTCATGACGGGGTATTTTAAACCAAGCGAGACACAAACAAAAAAGGCAGCCTCAAGCTGCCTTTAATGTTGCTGCGATGTGTCGAGGCTTACTTCATGCCATATTTCTGGCGGAATTTCTCGACGCGGCCGGCGGTGTCCACGATCTTCTGTTTGCCGGTGTAGAACGGGTGACACATCGAGCAGACTTCAATGTTCAGCGCCCTGCTCATGGTGGAGCGGGTCTTGAACTTGGAGCCGCAGCTGCAGGTCACGTCGATTTCGTTGTACTCGGGATGAATTTCCGGTTTCATGGCTTAAATCCTTGGGGAATCTGGCGGCTTTTTTTAGGGCCTAATTCGTAAAAAAACGGGATTATCCCCTAAAAATCGCCTGTTATCAAGTCCGGTTATCCGCGACGCATCGAGTCGAAGAAATCGGCATTATTTTTGGTGGCCTTGATCTTGTCGAGCAGGAACTCCATTGCTTCAAGATCATCCATCGGGTAGAGCAGTTTGCGTAGCACCCAGATCTTTTGCAGGATGTCGGGTTTGATCAGCAGTTCTTCCTTGCGGGTGCCGGAACGGTTGACGTTGATCGCCGGATACAGGCGTTTCTCCGCCATCTTGCGATCCATGTGGATTTCCATGTTGCCGGTGCCCTTGAATTCCTCGTAGATCACGTCGTCCATGCGCGAGCCGGTATCCACCAGGGCGGTGGCGATGATGGTGAGCGAGCCGCCTTCCTCGATGTTGCGCGCCGCGCCGAAGAAGCGCTTGGGGCGCTGCAGGGCATTGGCGTCCACGCCGCCGGTGAGCACCTTGCCGGAGGCCGGTACCACGGTGTTGTAGGCACGCGCCAGGCGGGTGATGGAATCAAGCAGGATGACCACATCCTTCTTGTGCTCGACCAGGCGCTTGGCTTTCTCCAGCACCATTTCGGCGACCTGGACGTGGCGCGTGGCGGGTTCGTCGAAGGTGGAAGACACCACCTCGCCGCGCACCGAGCGCTGCATTTCCGTCACTTCTTCCGGGCGTTCGTCGATCAGGAGCACGATCAGATAGCATTCCGGGTAATTGGCGGCGATGGAGTGGGCGATGTGCTGCAGCATCACGGTCTTGCCGGATTTAGGGCTGGCTACCAGCAGACCGCGCTGGCCCTTGCCGATCGGCGCGACCATGTCGATCACGCGGCCGGTAATGTTTTCCTCGGCCTTGATGTCGCGTTCCAGGATCAGCGGCGAGGTCGGGAACAGCGGCGTCAGGTTTTCGAACAGAATCTTGTGCTTGGCGTTTTCCGGCGGTTCGCCGTTGACCTTGTCCACCTTGACCAGCGCGAAATAGCGTTCGCCCTCCTTGGGGGTGCGGATCTCGCCCTCGATGGAGTCGCCGGTATGCAGGTTGAAGCGGCGGATCTGCGAGGGGCTGACATAGATGTCATCCGGTCCGGCCAGGTAGGACGTGTCAGGCGAACGCAGAAAGCCGAAGCCGTCCGGCAGCACTTCCATCGTGCCTTCGCCGTAGATGCTTTCGCCCTTCTTGGCCTGGTTCTTCAACAGCGCAAAAATCAGGTCCTGCTTGCGCAGGCGGCTTGCGCCATCAATTTCGTTGGCGATCGCCATTTCGACCAATTCGGTCACGGGGAGGTGTTTTAAATCAGATAAGCGCATGGCAAAAACCGGAATGAATCAAAGGACAGGGTGGTGTGGAACGTAATGAGTCGGGAAGGAAGCTGCGCCTGAATCCGCCGGGTCTTGAAGCCCGTGTTATGTGGAATATTTCGGGTGATCAGGCGCTAGGTTAACGGCTTTAGATATTGCTGTCAATAAACGCGGTCAATTGCGACTTGGACAGGGCGCCGACTTTGGTGGCTTCGATGTTGCCGTTCTTGAAAATCATCAGGGTCGGAATGCCGCGGATGCCGTATTTCGGCGGTGTGGCCTGGTTTTCGTCGATGTTGAGCTTGGCGATTTTGAGGCGTCCGGCGTATTCCTGCGCCACTTCATCGAGAACCGGGGCGATCATCTTGCACGGGCCGCACCAGTCCGCCCAGTAGTCGACCAGCACAGGCAAGGGAGATTGCAGGACTTCCTGCTCGAAAGAGTCATCGGTGACGTAATGAATGTGCTCGCTCATGGGGGACTTGCTCCAAATTAAGAGAGAATTGATGGAAATGGGATGTTACTAACGGTTCTGTTTATTGTTGCGCTATAACAGCGGCTATGTCAGCCAGAAAGCTGGGGGCGAAATTTATATTTCAAACTGTATCCTAAACAAAATAAACAGGCAAGGGAAGCACGCTGAATTACGCCCGGTCGCTCATTCAGGATAAAATCCCCTTGTCACCGTATTTCCCCCGCCCACTTAAACTTATGCAAAATCATCAGGCCAGCCCTGCACCGGATTTCGATTTGCCAGCCGCTGCCGCGCGGGAGATCGTCGCGCTGGAGCGGGTGCGCTTGCCCAACCTGGCCGGGTTGACCATACTCCTGCCCAATTTCCACGCTGCCGATTCGATGGCGGCTGCGCTGTGCGAGGCGGCGGGCGTCGCTGCATTGCTGCTGCCAAGAATGACCACCCTGGCGGATTGGTCGGAGGATGTGGCGGTTGAGCGCGAGTCAAGCCCCGACAGTTGTCGCGCATCGCTGCTGTATCAGGCTTTGCGCGCCCGGCACTGGTTTGGCGACGCCGACTTATGGAATATCAGCCGGGAGCTGCTCGACCTGTTCGACGATATCGCCCGCCAGGGGGCAAGCCTGCCCGCCTCCTATCCCGAATTCGTGTCATGGCTGGAGCAAGCCTATCAGGCGCGGGCCGGCGCGCCGCTGCACTTCGAGGCGCGTCTGGTGCACGAATTGTGGTATGCCATGAGCCGGGGGGTCGATAGCCGCGTGGACGGCGTCACCGCCTACCATATGCGGCTGGCGCGATTGGCGGATTCGGCTGCCGCGCCGTTATATGCGGTAGGACTTTCCGGCCTGACGCCGATGGAGCAGGAATTTTTCCGTCGCTACGGGGAAAAGCGGCCGGTGCGCCTGTTCGGTTGCGCCGGGGAATTTCCCGGCGCTGGTGCGGGGGCTTTGCTGCAGGCGGCCTGGCAAGCACCCATTCCGTCCGGTGGCGAAATGCCTCAGGCACCGCCGTGCCTGCGCGATCGTGCCGAGGATTTTCGCCGCCGCTGCCCGGAAAACCCCCTGAGCGGCCGCCTGGCCCTGTTCGAGGCGCACAGCCTGGAGGATGAGGCGCAGGCGGTGGATGGAAAGATCCGCGAATGGCTGCGGGCGGGAAAAGCCGCGATTGCGGTGATCGTTCAGGATCGCCTGGTGGCGCGGCGCGCCCGTGCCCTGCTGGAACGCGGCCAGATCCTGGTGGCGGACGAAACCGGCTGGACCTTCTCCACCGTGGCGGCCAGCGCCGCCATCATGCGCTGGCTGGATACCATGGCGAGCGGGTTCCATCATCTCGATTTGCTCGACCTGCTGAAATCCCCGCTGATTTTCGCCGACTGGGACATGGTTGCGCGCAAACGCGCAGTCTACGGTCTGGAGCAGCTGCTGCGTCGTCACAGCGTGGTGTCGGGATTACGGCATTACAACGCGCTGGCGCAGAAAGAGGGCGCGGCGGAGGTGCTTGGCCTGCTGCAGCGGCTGGAGCAGGCGCAGGTCAAGTTCAGCCGGCGCGCCCGTTCCCTGTCGGCATGGCTTTCCAGCCTGCTGGAAAGCCTGGATGCGCTCGGACTGAGCCAGGGTTTGGCGCAGGATTTGGCCGGCGAGCAGCTGCTGCGGTTGCTGGCCCGGTTGCAGCGGGAGCTTGGGCAGGATCAGGGTGTGTTCTCCCTGAGCGAATGGCGCCGCTGGCTCGACGGCCAGCTCGAGACCGCCACTTTCCGCGATACCGGTATAGTCAGCACGGTGGTGTTCACTCACCTCGGCGCTACCCGGCTGCGCCGCTTCGAAGGCGTGATCGTGGCCGGCGGCGACGCCGCGCATTTCCCCCCGCAAGGACGGGAAAATGCCTTTTTCAACCAGGCGGTGCGGGCGCAACTGGGGTTGCCGACCTTCGAGCAGGATCTGAAGCAGATGGAGCAGGACTTCGCCGCGCTGCTGGCGGGCTGCGGCACGATGCTGGTCACCTGGCAGGCGCAGAAAAACGCCGAGCCCAATCTGGCGAGCCCGTGGATAGAGCTGCTGGAAGCCTTTCACGAGCTGACCTACGGAGAAAAGCTGCCGCGCAGCGAATGTAGGGTGCGTCCCACGCACCAACTTATGCTGTCATCAACCGGTTTGGTGCGTGAAACGCACCCTACGCTCCCCGCCACCTCAAACCCCGCTCTCCCCGCCGAGCTGGTGCCTGCTTCCCTGTCCGCCAGCGGCTACAACAGCCTGGTGGCTTGCCCGTACCAGTTTTATGCGCGCCATGCCCTGCACCTGAACGAGCTGGATGAAGTGCAGCAGGTACTGGAAAAAAAGGATTACGGCGAGCACGTGCACGCCATCCTGCACCTTTTCCATCAGCGTTATCCCGCTATCGGCCGCTGCGACCGGGCGGAGGCGGAGCTGGCCCTGCGCGACATCAGCCGGGTA
Organism: Pseudomonadota bacterium; assembly: GCA_021792335.1. GTDB lineage: Bacteria > Pseudomonadota > Gammaproteobacteria > Burkholderiales > Sulfuricellaceae > Sulfuricella. Next base: position 12,611 of record JAJYUW010000005.1, read on the forward strand.
GAGTTCGCCCAGGCGCTGGAGGCGGATTACCTTGCCCGCGCCTGGGCACTGCGCTGGGATGCGCGCATTCCCGCCTACCTCGACTGGCAGGCGGCGCGGGAGCGTGAAGGCTGGCGCTGGCACGACGGCGAGCTGTGGCGCACGCTGGAACTGGAGCTGGACGGGGGGCGCAGCTTGACCCTGAAGGGCCGCATCGACCGCGTCGACACCCGCTCGGACGACGGGGTGCCCGCCTATGCCGTGCTGGATTACAAGACCCAGAGCCGCGCCGGGCTGAAGAAAAAGCTGGAAACCCCGGGCGAGGACGTGCAGTTGCCGGTATATGCGCTGCTGCTGGCAGAGCCGGTGGTCGAAGCGGCATACGTGCCGGTGGACGAGGACGGCAGCGTCAAGCTTGTGCCGCAGGAGGAAATCCATGCGCTGAGCGTAGCCACCGGGCAGCGCCTGCGCGCCCTGTTTAACGCCATTTACCGGGGCGCGGCGCTGCCTGCCCGGGGAGGGGGCGACGCCTGTGCCTGGTGCGAGATGAGCGGCCTTTGCCGCAAGGATTATCATGACGGGCAATGAGATCAACCGCGCCGCCCTCGACCCTGCCCGTTCGGCGGTGGTCGAAGCCTGCGCCGGCAGCGGCAAGACATGGCTGCTGGTGTCGCGCATCGTTCGGCTTCTCCTGGCCGGGGCGGCACCGTCCGAAATCCTGGCCATCACCTTCACGCGCAAGGCGGCGCAGGAGATGGCTTCCCGCCTGCGCGACTGGCTGCGGCTGCTGGCGCTGGAATCTGACGACGAGGTAAGAAAGTTTTTGCGCGAACGCGCCGTGCCGGAGCATGAGATCGAGCCGCTGCTGCCCCGCGCCCGCAGCCTGTTCGAGATCTTTCTTTCCGCCCGGCCCGGCATCACCATCAACACCTTCCACGGCTGGTTCCTGCAATTGCTCCAGCGCGCCCCGCTGGAGAGCGGCGCGGGGGGAGATTGGGGGCTGCTCGACCAGACTTCCGCCCTGCTGGAAGAAGCGTGGCAGCTTTTTGCCGAAGACCTGCAATCCGACCGCAACGCCGAGACTGCCCAAGCACTGGATTTCCTGTTCGCCGAGCATGGCCTGCACAACACCCGCAGCCTGCTGCTCGACTTCGTCGCCAGGCGCGCCGAATGGTGGGCATATACCGAGGGCGCCGACGATGCTGCGGCCTTCGCCGCCGCAGCCCTGCGCCGCGATCTGGCCGTGGAGCCGGAGCGGGACATACTGGCCGATCTGTTTGCCGATAGCGGCCTGATGCTGGATTTGCAGTCCTTGCTGGGGCTGCTGGAAATCAACACGGACACGGATAAGGCGCTTGCATTCGATCTTTCACGGGTTCTGACGGATGTTGACGAGCTGGCTCCCTCTCCCCCAGCCCCTCTCCCACAAGTGGGCGAGGGGAGTGTAAGTCCCTCTCCCGCAGGCGGGAGAGGGGTTGGGGAGAGGGGGTTTTCTCAATGCTTCGAGGCGATCTTTGCCGTTTTCTTCACCCTGAAAGGCGAACCGAGAAAGCGCAAGGCGAGCAAAGACCAGGCAAAGCGTTTGGGTGCGGAGGGCGAAGCGCGCCTGCTCGAATTGCACTGGCAACTGAGTGAGCGTCTTGCGGCGGTGCGGGATGCGCTCGCAGCCCAGGCCGCCTACCGCCTCAACCTCGCCGGTCTGCGCTGCGGAGCGGGGCTGCTCGCGGCCTACCAGCGCCTCAAGGCGGAGCGGCAGACGGTGGATTTCACCGATGTCGAATGGCGCGTCCACCAGCTGCTCAACCGCTCCGAGCACGCCGAGCACATGCAATACAAGCTCGATTCGCGCTACCGGCACATCCTGCTCGACGAATTTCAGGACACCAATCCTCTGCAGTGGCAGATCATGCGCGCCTGGCTCGATGCCTCGACCGGCGCGGGCAGCGCGCCGACCGTGTTCCTGGTGGGCGACCCGAAGCAGGCGATTTACCGCTTCCGCCGCGCCGATGCGCGCCTGTTCGGTATCGCAGCCGATTTTCTGGAACAGGGTTACGGCGCGCATCGGCTGCAGCAGAACGTTTCCCGCCGCAGCGCGCCGCCGGTGCTGGAGGCGGTGAACCGCCTGTTCGAAAAAGAGCCGGGATTCTCCGGCTTCGAACGCCATGAAGCGCATCATGGCGGCTTGCCCGGCCGGGTGGAGGCCTTGCCCTTGGCCGAGGATGAAAGCAGGGAGGTGTCCTTCGGCGAAGCGCAGCCGTCCGTCCTGACCCTGCGCGACCCCCTGACCGAACCGTCAGAGGAGGCGGAAGACCGGCGTGTCGAGCGTGAAGCGCAGCAGCTGGCCGAAAAGATCGGCGCTATCGTGGCTACCTGGCAGGTGGCCGAACAAGACGGCACAACGAGGCCGGCGGAATTTCGCGACATCCTGCTGCTGAAGCGCAGCCGCACCCGCCTGGAAATCTACGAACGCGCCCTGCGCTCCGCCCGCATTCCCTACGTCAGCTCGCGCCAGGGCGGCTTGCTGGAAACCCTGGAGTGCAGCGACCTGATCGCCCTGCTGACTTTTCTCATTACCCCCTTCGCCGATTTGTGCCTGGCCCAGGCGCTGCGCTCGCCCCTGTTCGGCTGCAGCGACGACGATCTCATGGCGCTGGCGCTCGAGACCGACGGTTCCTGGTGGGCGCGCCTGCACGCCGTGGCCGGGAGGGAGAAGGCCAGCCCGGCGCTGCAGCGCGCCTGCGGCCTGTTGCAGGGCTGGCTCACCCTGACCGACACCCTGCCGGTGCACGACCTGCTCGACCGTATCTATTTCGAGGGCGAACTGCCGCGAGCGTATGTCTCTGCAGTACCCGAGGCGATGCGCGGCGCAGTGCTGGCCAACCTTCACGCCTTCATGGAGCTGGCGCTGAACATCGACAGCGGGCGCTATCCCAGCCTGCCCAAGTTCATCAACGAACTGCAGCAACTGCGCCGGGCGCGGGCGGAAGAGGCGCCCGACGAGGGTGTCGTCGGCGATGCCGGCGACGCGGTGCGCATCCTCACCATCCACGGCGCCAAGGGCCTGGAGGCGCCCATCGTCTGGCTGCTGGATGCGCATGCCTCGCCGCGCAACGAGCGCGGCTATCGGGCGGTGCTGGATTGGCCGCCGGAAAGCGCCCGGCCGAGGAGTTTCTTTCTGTGCGGCGGCAAGGGCGAGCGCGCGGCGCAGTGGCAGCCCGTTTTCGATGCCGAGGCGCAGCTGGAGGCACGCGAAGACCTCAACCTGCTCTACGTCGCGATGACCCGCGCCCGGCAGTCGCTGATCGTGAGCGGCTGCCAGACCGCACGCGGGGGAGGGGTGGAAAGCTGGCACGGAAAAATCCTGCGCGCGCTGGCGGGCGAAGAGCAGGGAGCGGCTGCCGAACTCGGACAGATGCCGCTCGTTTGCGGCGGGGAAATGCATGTTTCTGCCGCGCCATCGGACGTGTTCCTGGCTTGCCCCGGACCCGCCATTCCGACCGGCAAACGAGTCAGCCAGCGCCAGACCGAGGCGCAACGCCACGGCATCCGCTTGCACGCGCTGCTGGAATGGATCGCCCCGCCTGAGCCGGTGCTCGACAAGACTGGTCTGCGGGACAGGCTGGAGCTGGACGGTGCCGGGTTCGACGCGTTATGGCGCGACGCCGTGGGTCTTACCCAGGCGGCTCATCTGCGGCGATTTTTCGATCCGGAGAGCTACCTGCATGCCTGGAAGGAGCTACCTTACCGTACGGCGGCGGGAGAAAACCGGCGCATCGACCGGCTGGTCGAGTTCGAGGACAGTGTCTGGGTACTGGATTTCAAGGCTGCCGAACGGGCGGAGGAGGGTAAGCTGGCAGCCTGTGCCGCGCCCTATCTCGGGCAAATGGCGGAGTACCGCGCCGCAATGCGGGAAGTATTCCCCTCCAAGCCGGTGCGTGCCGTGCTGGTGTTCGCTAATGGCGGGGTATTCGAGCTGCCGGAGTGAACCGGCAGCCTGCGTTCCCGTGCTATATGCGGGCTTGATCCTGCCGCTTGTTCGGGGATGGTCTCAGCCTTGTTCGGCGGCTGAATCCGGATGCTCTTGGGACGCGCTCTGGGGCTGGTCTGGATTGTCTGTGGGCGGGGTCTCGGTTTTGCCCGATTTGCGCTGTTGTTTTTCTTCTTTCTTTTTTTTCTTGGCTAGATCTTTCTGTCGCTTTTCATATTGATAATTAGGTTGGGCCAATTTTTTGTCCTATTTGCAGGTGCTTGATTGCGAAAGGCAGCTCCTGAACGGAGGTGCTGCATCCGATAATTTTTTGAACGTCCGTTATCGGGTCTAGCGACATTATCCCATAAAAAGCCGCCGCCAAGACGCCAAGCAACGGCGAAGAAAAGGCCGGGTGAGCCGAATCACACTATGGGTGATCTGCAGGATGTGCAGGCGCGAATTCATTCGCATATTTGGCCGAATGAATTCGGCCCTACAAGAAAATCACGCAAATTCAACATGACAGGCTGCTAGCCCGGATTGAGCCTGCGGGCCATTTCCTGCCAGCGTTCCAGCTTCTTCCTCATGCGCTTGTAATGCGATCCGCGCCAGTAAACCCGGCCGCAACCCGGGCAGGCCAGCAGGTCTTCCTGCGGCTGGCGCGCGTCTGGCGGCACTTGCAGGACGTGTTCCGGGGAGGCGGGCTTCAGCGGCGCGTTATCCACCAGGCAGCGGGTGAAAGCATGGCCGAGCCAATCGATGCCGAACTTTTCGCTCAATACGGACGCCTGCTCATCGAGCGAGCCGAACGGCAACTGGATGGCGTGCCCATTAGCGGCCTTGTGCTCCATCATTTTCCGATCGGCTGTCAGCAGCCAGCGCTGCCCGTCGATCGCCTCGCGCAGGATTTGCGCATCGCTGGCGGCCGGATCGGCCAGCGTGATGTCCAGCCCGGCAGCCCGCAGGTAGCGGGCCAGCCGCGCCAGCATCACGTCGCACAGGAAGCGGGGAGCGGTTTTCATAAGCCCAACTATAATAGATCAAAAGGGGTTCGATTAACTTGATATCCAAAGGAGAAACATTATGGTCAGGAAATTATGGTTATTGCCGCTCACCGCAGGCATTGCGGCTTTGTCACCGGCTGTTTTCGGCGAGGAGCCGGCGCAGATTCGCCAGCAGGAGCAGGCTCGCCAGCAGGAGCAGATTTACGGCTCGCAGTTGATGACGCCGGAAGAGCGCACGGCATACCGTGCCAGAATGCGTGCGGCGAAAACCCAGGAAGAGCGGGAAAGAATCCGTGCCGAACACCACGAGCAGATGAAAATGCGCGCCAAGGAGAAAGGCGTTACCCTGCCGGATATGCCGCCCGCGATGGGTGGCGGCATGGGGCCGGGTGGCGGCGGAATGGGACCCGGAGGCGGGATGGGTGGTGGTATGGGCGGCGGGGGGCGCGGCCGTTAGTTTGCCGAATTAAGCAGCGTGCCGCCTGAGCGGGCATCAATAGCCAGACCTGCCGGGCTTGCCGCCAAGCCGTATCGGCGGGCAGACTGCCAGGTACGAGAAATCTCCTAATGCCGCCCGGTGCTGCCAAATCCACCGGCACCCCGCTCGCTTTCCTCGAAGTCTTCCACTACCTTGAAATCGGCATGGATCACCGGCACGATCACCATCTGTGCAATGCGCTCCAGCGGGTTGAGGATGAAAGGAGTGTGGCCGCGGTTCCAGCAGGAAACGAAGAGCTGGCCCTGGTAGTCGGAGTCGATCAGGCCGACCAGGTTGCCGAGCACGATGCCGTGTTTGTGGCCCAGGCCTGAGCGCGGCAGGATCATCGCCGCCATGCCGGGATCGCGCAGGTGGATGGCGATGCCGGTGGGGATCAGTTCGGTGTGGCCGGGGTGGATGGTCATGACGTGCTCGATGCAGGCCCTGAGGTCGAGGCCCGCCGCGCCGGGGGTGGCATAGCTGGGGGGATGCTGCTTGAGCCGGTCGTCGAGGATTTTGACGTCGACGGTTTTCAGCGTTTTTTTCATCAACCTTTTCCCTTCTGGTAAAGCTTGGCGACACGCTCGATCAGTTGGCGCGCCAGCACGATTTTTGGCGCACGCGGCAGCGGGTGGGCGCCGTCATCGTCGAACAGGATCAGTTCGTTGTCTTCGTGGCCGATGGCATCCTGCACCAGGTTGGCGGCCAATAAAGGTAAATTTTTCCGGCGCCGCTTGGTTTCGGCGAATTCGTAGAGGTTCTCGCTTTCCGCGGCGAAGCCGACGCAGAACGGCGGGTTGGGCAAATTCATCACGTTGGCCACGATGTCCGGGTTGGGGGCCAGTTCGAGGGTGAAGATGTGGGCGTCTTTCTTGATCTTCTGCTCGCTCGGGTTGAGCACGTAATAGTCGGCCACCGCGGCGACGCTGATGAAAATGTCGCAGCCGGGGATTTCATTGTTGACAGCCTCGAGCATCTCCTGCGCGCTGGTGACGGAGAGGGTCTTGGCCGCTGCGGGCGGGGTCAAACAGGTCGGGCCGCTGATCAGCGTGACTTCGGCGCCGGCTTCGATGGCGGCGCGGGCGACGGCGTAGCCCATCCTGCCTGAGCTCAGGTTGGTGATGCCGCGCACCGCGTCGATCGCTTCGAAGGTCGGCCCGGCGGTGACCAGTACGCGTTGCCCTTGCAGCAGCTTGGGATGCCAGAAAGATTCGACGTCCTCGACCAGGGTCTCCGGTTCCACCATCCGCCCCATGCCGGTTTCGCCGCAGGCCTGGGGGCCGCTCGCCGGGCCGAGGATGGTTACGCCGTCGCGCTTCAGTTGGGTGACGTTGCGCTGGGTGGCGGGGTAGTCCCACATTTCGCGGTTCATCGCCGGCGCCACCAGCATCGGGCAGGCGCGCGCCAGGCAAAGGGCGGAAAGCAGGTCGTCGGCCGCCCCGTGCGCGAGCTTGGCGAGAAAGTCGGCGCTGGCCGGTGCGATCAGCACGGCATCGGCGCCGCGCGTGGCCTCGATATGGGCCATGCCGTTGCCACCCTGGCCGTCCCACAGATCGCTCAGCACCGGCCTGCCGGACAGCGCCTGGAAGGTGGCCGGGGCGACGAAGTGGCGCGCGGCTTCGGTCATGACCACCTGCACGTCGATGTCATTCTTCACCAGCAGACGCGTGAGTTCCGCCGCCTTGTAGGCGGCAACGCCGCCGGTGACACCGAGAACTAGCCGTTTTTTCGCATAATCAGTCATAATCCGATCATTCTACTAAATTAAATATGTCATGGCGATTACCGATTGGCCCGAAGACGAACGACCCCGCGAGAAGCTGCTCAAGAAGGGCGCGGCCAGCCTGTCGGAGGCGGAGCTGCTGGCGATTTTCCTGCGCACCGGCATGGCCGGCAAGAGCGCGGTAGACCTGGCGCGGGAGCTGCTCGGACGCTTTGGCAGCCTGGCCGCGCTGTTCGCCGCCGGGGAAAAGGAATTCTGTCAGACCCCCGGCATGGGCGCGGCGAAATATGCGCAGTTGCAGGCTGTGCTGGAAATGGCGCGGCGCGCGCTGGGCGAGGAGATCGCGCAGCGCGACGCCCTGTCCTCGCCGCAAGCCGTGCGGGATTATTTGAGGCTCAGGCTGCAGGGGCTGCCCCATGAAATATTCATGGCCCTGTTTCTGGATGCGCAAAACCGCGTGGTCGCCAGCGAGGAGCTGTTCCGCGGCACCCTCACCCAGACCAGCGTCTATCCGCGCGAAGTGCTCAAGCGCGCCCTGCACCACAACGCTGCCGCACTGATACTGGCACACAACCATCCTTCCGGCGTGGCGGAGCCGAGCCATGCCGACCAGTCGCTGACCCAGTCTTTGAAGAATGCCCTGGCGCTGGTGGATGTCCGGGTGCTTGACCATTTTATCGTTGCCGGAAGCGGTTTCCTGTCTTTTGCAGAGCGTGGATTGCTGTAGGGGTATGTAAGTTTGTCTTGAGTTGTCCGGGCAAAATATGGTATAAATCGCGTTTTTCGCAATTCTATATTCTATTTCTGGAGCAATACCATGGCCCGCGTATGCATGATTACCGGCAAGAAGCCGATGTCGGGGAACAACGTCTCCCACGCCAATAACAGGACCAAGCGCCGCTTCCTGCCGAACCTGCAAAACCGCAAGTTCTGGGTGGAAAGCGAGAACCGCTGGGTGAGCATGCGTCTTTCGAACGCTGCCCTCCGCACCATAGACAAGAACGGCATCGACGCCGTGCTGGCCGAGCTGCGCGCTCGCGGCGAACGCATTTAAGGAGCTGAAAAATGGCAAAAGGCGGACGCGAGAAAATCAAGCTGGAATCCACTGCTGGAACCGGCCACTTTTACACAACCGACAAGAACAAACGTACCATGCCGGAAAAAATGCTGATCAAGAAATTTGATCCGGTGGCACGCAAGCACGTGGACTACAAGGAAACCAAGCTGAAATAAGCGGTTTCCCGGCATTGCGCGATAAAAAATGTCCGCTGTCAAGACTTTTTTGATGGCGGGCATGACGCGAGAAACCTATATACAGCAACAGTTTAGGGTATTTCCTGACGCCTTCAGCCCACTATGGATTTGTAGGCTGGGGGCCACATAGGAGCCTTGCGGTTGCGGGTCTTGGCGTGCCAGGGCGGGCAACACGGATGAGAGCATCGGCCGCTTCCTCCGTAATCATATGCGACCAATACATAAGGCTGATCCCCAAAATGCGAACGCGCAGTTCGGAGACTGCGCGTTCAAGGGTGCTTTGGACTGTGACTTTGCCTATGGAGGTGTTGCTTCCCGCTGAGGTAACTTCTGCGGCGTCGGCTTTGATGCGTCCCTTTTCTTGAATCCCCGATCTCCAGCCATGAACGCATCCAGCATGTGCGGAATCAACGCCACCGCATCCACTGTTTCGCCGTAGGCCTGGGCGTGCAGCGCCGCATAGTGGTCGAGGTCGGCCTTCAAGCTGGCCGGGCAAGCAAAGGTCAGCTTGACGCTTTCAGTCTTTGGGAGCGGACCGAGGCGAAGTTTTGCGGTGGATGCGCTCATCGTGACGTACCCCTGTTGAAAAAAAGTGGCTGATACGGTCGCAACACCAGATCCCGGTTGACGATGACGCGCACTGGCAGGCCGGGTCGCTCAGTCAGCGTCGGTTGGATATTCATGTTGCGCCGGGTCATCTCCTGGCCCGCCTGGTTCACGGAGTCTTTCAGGCTGTCGCGCCCGGCGATGATCACGCGGTCGCCACCATTGCGATTCTCCGGCGCGGCCAGTTCGGCACCGACGCCCAGCAAGGTGGTCAGCGCAGCACCGGCAAAGACACGATCCCAATGCCAGTCAACGCCATCCTCTAGGCCCGCATAGCCGGCCGGATCGGTGCCGACCAGTTTGTCCAACTGGAAGGATGACGTATCCGGCAGGATGACCCGATTCCACACCACCTGCACGCGGCTCTGCCCATAGCTCACCTGGCTGTTGTATTTGCCCAGCAAGCGCGAGCCTTGCGGGATCAGCATGTACTTGCCGGTGGCCGTGTCGTAGACCGGCTCCGTCACCGTGGCGATCACATCGCCCGGCAGGTCAGACTTGATGCCCGTCACCAGCGCGGCGGCGATGACCGTGCCGGCCATGACCTGATACGGCGATGCGGGCATTTGCAGATTGCCGGAATTGCGGGTTTCCGTAGAACCGGTTTTGGACAGAAACGCCTCCTTCTGTTCTTGCCGGTTCTGCACCGCCGTGGGATCAGCGGACTGCGCTACTGTCGAGGCTGGGCCAGCGGCCATCGGATCGAAGGCGGCATTCGCGGCCAGCGCTATGGCCGCAGGAAAAGCCTGCGGCTGCGCAGAAGCGGCCCCCTTTTGACCGCCGGAGCGGAAGAACACTGACGAAGCCGCCGCTTCCTCGGCCTGCTTCAAACGCGCCAGGCGCTCGGCCTCGGCTGGATCATGGCCGGGCTGCGGGTAGCCATAACCCTGCGCCTGTTGCTCGGCCTTGTGGATCGGTCCACCCAAGTCACCCGGCAGCGGCGCGCCAAGCTGCTGTACCGCAGGCGGCAAGGTCGGCGGCAGTTTGGAGTAGTCGGCCGGCAGTCGGTCGAGCCCCTCGGAACGCGACACGCGATCGACGTTGTACAACTCCGCCGGCACGGCATTGCCACGGCGCTGCGTCGATTGCAGCGACCAGAGGGTGCCGCCGAGCACAGCAGTCGCCAATCCTCCAGCAAGGACGGCCAGCATGCGCCGGTTCAGGCGCGTAACTGGACGCGGCTGGGAGCGCAGCGTCACGTTTTCCGGAGCCACCTTGGGCGGCACGTCTGGCACCGGAGTGTCAGGGGCATTGTTCGCTTGGCTCATGGTCAGTTCCTCCGCGTCCCGCTCACAATCCCGTCTGTGCGTTCAATATGCACCACGTCGCCTTTGTCCGCGCCAAGGCGAAGTTCGGCCGCGCCGAACAGCCGATCCACGATGTAGTACGGTGAACGGAAACGGTAGTTCACGAGTTGGCCGTCCCCCTGCGCGCCGATGACGAACAGCGGCGGCAACTCGCCCTGCGCAATGCCGCCGGGGAACTGGATATAGACCTTCTCGCCATCGTCGAAGGCGCGCAGCGGTTTCCAGGGCGGATTGCTGCCGGTAATCGCGTAGCGAAACCGGATCTTCTCAAGGGACAGCCCCGCATCGACTGGCGCGGCAACCTGTGCCGCCTGTGCCTGGCGTTGCAAGGCCAGCATGCGGTCTTTCGGATAGTCCCAGGATACGGAAGCCATCCATGCCTTTTCGGTCGAGGTCAGCTCAATCAGGTAGGTGCGACGGTTGGTGGTCACAACCAGATTGGTCTTGAGACCGCTGCGCGTAGGTTTAACCAGCACGCTCACGCGCAGGTCGGCACCCGTACCGCTGGACGTGTCGCCCACGATCCAGCGCACGGTATCTCCGGCCGCAACCGTCACCAGTTCCTCGCCGGGTTGAAGGGAAACGACCGTCACCCGGCCCGGACTGGCATAGACCTGGTACAGCGCACCATCGGTGAACGGCCACACCTGGATCGCATTGACGTAACCCTCACGGGTGGGCGCGATACGCGCCTCCTGATTGGCACGGAATACGCGCAGCTTCTCGTCGGCGGATTCTGGCGTGGACTTTTCATCAGCCAGCCCCGGCAACGGCTTCAACTGCTCGGGCAATGGCAAAGGCTGCGAAACGGTCACCACTTCGACTGGCTTGGGCGGTTCCGGCAAAGGCTGCGCCTGCACCGCCTCATCCAGCGTGATGGTGGGCGGCGGCTTGCCCTGCGTAGCGCAGCCCGAGAGTGTCATGGATGTGGCCACCAGCAGGGACAGAAATACGTCAATGCGTAAAGTCGGTTTCATGGTTTGGCTCCTTCGGAAGAATCGAGTTCGCGGCTCCACGACAGACCATTGACGTAGATGCCCAGCGGATTGCGGCGCAGCTTTTCTTCGGTGCGTGGCGCTTGCAGCACGATGGACACAACCGCCGTCCAGCGCTCCAGTCCAGCGGCTGCGCCGTTGACATAGCGGCGCTCCGTCCAGCGCACGTTGAACGACGCATCGCTGGCGCGCACGATGCTGGTGATCTGCACCGTCACCGACTCTTTGCCGACACGCGCGAACGGATCGTTGGTCCGCGCGTAGTCGTTGAGCACCGCCGCGCCGCGGTCGGTGGTGTAGTCGTAGGCATCGAGCCAGTTCTGGCGCACGACGATGGGGTCGATGGACAGCGAACGCACCAGCGTGATGAAGCGCCCCAGGTGATGCGCCGTCTGCGCATCGTTGGGCTTGTACGGCGTGGCGGCTTCGCCGACAGCGCGCACTTGCCCGGCACTGTCCACCTCCACCACAAAGGGCGTGACGATGGACTGCGCCGAGCGCCAGACCAGGCCGCCAGCCATCAACAGCGCCAGCATCAAACAACCGAAAGCCATCAGCCGCCAGTTCTTTGCCTGCACGCGGGCCGAGCCGATACGGTCATCCCAGACCTGTTCAGCGGATTGATACGGGGTGGCGGGCTGCGGCGTGTCCGCATAGCGCACCAGTGGGCGTTTGAATCGCATGAGATGTTCTCCTTATGAATCCGAGGGGTCGCGCAGGCTGGGGCCGCTGCCCGAGCCGCCGCCGTCTCCACCGCGCAGCGTGTGGGCGGCGGTCGAGGCGGCTTGGCTGATCTGCTGGCGGCGATGCAGGCGCTTGGCCCAGGCGGGTTGTTGGGTGTCGGCGGGTGTGGCATCGGCACCGCCTTGAGTCGCCGGGCCATTCGCAGCGCTGGCCGCACTACCAGCAGCACCAGCGCCGGATGCCGGGGCATCCGGCCGGATGGCTGCCGCAGCCCGATCCTTCATCGACCTGGCTCCGGCTGCGACCTTCTGCCCCACCGATTGCGCGCCCGTCTTGGCGACGTTGCCCAAGCCTGCAGCCGCGCCCTTGAGTCCGCCACCTGCACTAGCAGAACCGGCCTGGAATGCGGACTTCGCGCTGCTGGCGGTCGAGGCCATCGAGCGGGCACCGCTCGCGGCCATCCTTGCGGCACCCGGCGCCATACGCGCACCGGCCGCGACGGCGCTACCAACACCCGTGGCGGCAGCACCTACGGCGACCGCTGCTCCAGCGGAACCCAAGGCCGTTCCCGCGACGGCACCTGCACCCAATTGCGGCGCCCCGGACACCAGCCCGGTCGCAATGCCTGGCCCGAAGATCCCCAGGCCCAGCATCGCCAGTGCAGCCAGCATGATGGTCAGCGCGTAGTCAATGGACGGGTCAGCCCCTGGAGGCGTCCGGAATTCGGCGAACAGGCCCGTGCCAATCCCCACGATGACCGCCAGCACCAGCACCTTGATGCCCGACGACACCACGTTGCCCAACACCTTTTCAGCCAGGAACGAAGTCTTGTTCCACAGTGCAAACGGCACCAGCACGAAGCCTGCAAGCGTGGTCAGCTTGAACTCGATCAAGGTGACAAAGAGCTGCACCGCGAGCACGAAGAAACTCACGATCAGCACCAGCCAGGCCAGGAACAACACGACGACCACGTCAATGTTCACAAACACTTCAGGGAATCCCGCCACGTCGCTGATCTGCTTCAAAATTGGCGCACCGGCGTCGATGCCGACCTTGGCCAGCCTGCCCGGCTGCAGGAACTCGGCCTGGGTGATGGCCGAGCCAGACGCTAGCAACCCCAGTCCAGAGAAAGACCGGAACACGATGCCAGCCAGCAGATTGAAGTTGCCGATGATGTAGGCGAAGGCCCCCACATACAGCACCTTCTTGATGAGTTTGCCCATGATGTCGTCGCCGCCACCGCTGGCATGGCTCATGGCCCAGAACAGTCCGGCCAGCGTCATGTCGATCACCACCAGCGTGGCGGTCAGGAAGGCAACTTCTCCTCGCAGCAAGCCGAAACCGGAGTCGATATAGCGCGAGAAGACGTTGAGGAAATGATCAATGATGGAAACGTCGTTCATGACGCCCCCTCAACGACCGTAGAAATCGACGGTCTGCGGGGTGTACGGCGTGCCGTCGCCGATGAAGCGACGCCGCACTTCGCGGGCACGCTCCTGCACGGCAACGACGCGCGCCTGCTCCAGCGCGGTCGCCCGGTCTTGGGTGATCTGCAGTTGCTGTGCCTGGATGGCCTGCCGCGCCTGCAAGGCCAGCAGTTGGTTGGTGGCCTGCGTGGCTTGCAGCGCACCCACGGCAGACTGGCTGCGGTTCACCAGATCGGCCAATGTCTGCTCGTCGGATGCGAAGTTCTGCACCGCCTGCGACTGCACCTTGGTCGCGGTGCGCAGCGCTTCCAGCGAATTGCGCCAGCGCGAACGCGCATCAGTCGCCATCTGGCTTCCCGAGATGGAGGCGGAATACGCATCGGGGTAGAGTCGCTGGAATTCGGACTCCATCTGCGACACGTTGAACGCCAGGCCTTGGGCTTGCTGGATGAGCTGGTTGGTGGCCGACAGCGAGGCACGCAATTCATTCAATGCACTGAAGTCCAGGCCGGTGAGGTTCTTCGCCTCGTTCATCAGCGACTGCGCCTGGTTCTGGAGCTGCCTGATCTGGTTGTTGATCTGCTCCAGCGAACGCGCGGCCGTCATGATGTTCTGGGCCAGGTTGGACGGATCGATCACGACCCACTGCGCATGTGCGGCGGGCATGAGGGTCACCAACGTTGCGGCGGCAATGGCGAGGATGGTTTTTTTCATGATGCGTACTCCTGTGGGGTGGATGAATAGGACGGAAATGACGGAACAAGGTCGGCAGCCCAGTCGAGGCCGCGATGGCGCAGCCAGGCGGCTGCGAAGTCGGAAGACGATGCCGAACGGGAAACCGCATCGCGTACTTCGTCTATTGCGCGCTGGTCCTGCGGCGTCGAGGCGCCGGCAAAGGCCAGCGTGACCGGCCCCAGGTCCAGGTCGAACAAGCGATTGCCCAGCCGCGACTGGTAGTAGTAGTCGCGCTTGGGAACCGCCTCGGCCACGATGTCGATCTGGCGGCGGTTCAAACCGAAGCCTTCGTAGATCACCCTGATCTGCGGTTCGGTCGCCTGCGGGTTGGGCAAGAAGATGCGGCTCGCGCAGCTCTCGATGATCGCGGGCGCGATGGCAGAATCCTTGATGTCGGCCAGTGACTGCGTGGCGAAGATGACGCTGACGTTCTTCTTGCGCAGCGTCTTGAGCCACTGGCGGATGCGTGCGGCAAACACCGGGTCGTCGAGGAACAACCAGGCTTCGTCCAATATGAGCAAGGTCGGCGCACCGTCGAACCGTTCATCGAAGCGCGCGAACAGATAGCCCAGTACCGCCAGCACTGCCGCCTTGCTGTGCATCAGTTCTTCCATCTCGAAGCACTGCACGGAACCCGAGCCCAGGCGATCCGAGTCCGCGTCCAGCAGCTTGCCGTGGGCGCCGCCGAGCACGTAAGGTTGCAAGGCCTGGCGCAGCGCGTTGGATTGCAGAAGTACCGACAGCCCGGTCAAGGTGCGCTGCTCCACCGGCGCACCTGCAAGACTCCCCAGCGCCGACCAGATGGCGGCCTTTTCTTCCGGTCCGACGGTCACGCCTTCATGCAGCAACCGACCTTCCAGCCACTCGGACGCCCAGGTGCGGTAGCCCTCCTGGTCGATGCGGGCCAGCGGCTGAAAAGCAATCTCGCCGTCCATGCCCAGGTCGTAGTGTTCGCCCCCAAGTCCCAGGATGGTGGCGCGCATCGAGCGCCCCATGTCGAAGGCAAAGATGCACGAGCCGGGATAGCGGCGGAACTGCATCGCCAAGGTGGCCAGCAGCACCGACTTGCCCATGCCGATGGGACCGACCACCAGCGTGTTGCCCACGTCGCCAATGTGCGTCACCAGCCGGAACGGCGTGGCGCCATCGGTGCGCGTCACGATCAACGGCGGCCCATCGAGATGCGCATTGCGCTCCTGCCCGGCCCACACCGCCGATACTGGCATCAGGTGCGCCAGGTTCAGCGTCGAGATGATGGGCTGACGCACGTTGGCGTAGGCATTGCCCGGAATCGAGGACAACCAGGCGTCCACGGCATTGAGCGTTTCCGGGATCGTGACAAAGCCGCGGCCCTGGATGACACGTTCAATCCGACGCAGCTTTTCATCGGCAACCGAAGGATCGGAGTCGAGCACCGTCACCGTGGCCGTGACATAGCCGAAGGCCACTTGATCGCTGCCCAGTTCCTGCAGGGCCGCATCGGCATCCGCTGCCTTGTTCGAAGCGTCGGTATCGACCAGCGGACTTTCCTGCTGGAAGATGGTTTCGCGCAGCAGCGCCACCACGTTCTTGCGTTTGGCGAACCACTGGCGGCGCAGGCGCGTAAGTTCCTTTTCTGCTTCTGATTTGTCCATGCAGAGAAAGCGCGTGGACCAGCGGTAGGCGAAGCCCAGGCGGTTCAAGTCGTCCAGTAATCCCGGCCAGGTCGAGGTAGGAAAACCGCGCACCGATGCCACGCGCAAGTGCTGGTCACCCAGCATGGGTGCCAAACCTCCAACCAAGGCAGAATCGGCCAGCAAGGCATCGAGATAGAACGGATGCTCCGGCACAGCCACTCGATAACGCCGCGTCGAAACGGTCGCATGCAAGTAGGTCAGCGTCTGGCTGTCGTCCAGCCAGGCTATCTCCGGCATGACGCCATCGAGCAGGTCAAAGAAGCGATCCGTCTCCGAGACGAACGACTCCAGCCGTTCGCGCCAGTCCACGCCGCCCTGCGGCGTGTTCTCGTACAACAGCTTGGCGGCGCGAGCACGGGATTCCTCGGCAGGCAGGTACGCCAGCGTCAGGTGGTAGCTGCTCTCGAAATGGCTATGGTCTTCCTCAAACGAGGCCCGGCGTTCTTCGTCCACCAGCCAGGACAGCGGCTCGGGAAACTTCGACTGCGGATAGTCGGCAGCCGTGCGCCTCTCGGCTTCCACGAACAAGGCCCAGCCCGATCCCAGTCGGCGCAGCGCGTTGTTCAAACGCGCCGACGTGGCGATCAGTTCGCCTTGCGTGGCGCTGTCCAGGTCCGGCCCGCGAAAGCGGGCCGTGCGCTCGAAGGAACCGTCCTTGTTAAGCACGAGGCCCGGTGCAACCAACCCGGCCCAGGGCAACCAGTCGGCCAGTAGCGCAGGCCGCTTGCGGTATTCAGCGAGATTCTTCATGGCATGTTTATATGGACGCCTCCCGTTTGCCAAGGACGATGTGGGTGTGTTGGGACAGATAGGCTGCAGTTTTATATCCGGCCTGTGGTGCAGGCGGATGCCTGCTGGCCCTGATGGAATCCGCTGACCCGCGCCTCATTTCTCCAAAGGACTCGGAGTCCTTCACGCCATACAGGCTTGGCGGGTCACGGTCTGACCTGTTTGCCATCACACTTTTATCGACCTTGCGCAACCTTTATGGCGACCACTCCTTTCATCAAAGTGGTTGATACAACGTTGTGTGCCGTCCTACGCGGGCCGACTCACAAACCCTTTTTGGTACGTCCGTTCATGGGCGAGTAGCGCCCAGATCGTGCGCGCCATCTTGTTGGCCAGCGCCACCACCGCCACATTCAGCGGCCGGCGTCGGCGCAGTTCCGTGATCCACGGTTCCGGTTCCTTGGCGTGCGTCAGCACCGACCGCGCGCCGTGGATCAGCAGCGTGCGCAGGTAAGTGTCTCCGCGCTTGCTGATGCCCAAGAGCCGTATTCGTCCGCCGGTGCCGGTTTGTCGAGGAACCAGGCCCAGCCAGGCAGCGAACTCGCGTCCGGACCTGAAGGCCTTGGCATTGCCCATCGTGGCGACCACCGCCGTCGCAGTCAGCAGACCCACGCCGGGAATATCCACGATGCGCTGACAGGCTCGATCCTCCTTCTGCCAGACCTTCAGCCTGCGCTCGATCTCGCCGATCTGCTCGTCGAGCTTGCCGATGCGTTCCCATTGCTCGCGCAGGGTGTCGATCACCATCGCCGGCAGCCGGTCCGAAAGCCGCCGTAGTGCTTCGGCGATACCTTTCCCGACGCCGGCCTTGCCCTGCGGCATGACCTCGCCATACTCAGCCAGAAGCCCGCGCAGGCCGTTGATCTGGGCCGTCCGAAACTTCACCAACTGCTGGCGCATGCGGTGCAGGGCCAGGATGGCTTGCTGTTCCTCGGTCTTGACGGCGACCGCCTTGACGTTGGGCTGTTGCACCGCCGTCCAGATGGCGCGGGCGTCATGCGCGTCGCTCTTGTTGCCGCCGACGAAGGGCCGCACCGCCTTGGCCGGCATCAGCTTGACCCGGTGACCCATCGCCATGAGTTCCCTCGCCCAGTGCTGTGCGCCACCGCAGGCTTCCATGCCGATCCAGCACGGCGCCCGGTTGGCGAAATGTTCGAGAAACTTCTCGCGCTTGAGCTGCAGACTCACGATTTCTCCGCTCTCCATGTCGATCCAGTGCAACTGAAACACCCTTTTGGCGATATCCACGCCGACCACTGGTTTGCTATCCTTCATGTCGGACCCTCCGGTTTGCCTGTGAAGATCTTCGTATCTTCCACCTTGGGCACTTCGATGCCGTCGGCCCGTGAGGGTCCACCTCTCAACTCGTTACCACCGCAGAGTTATCCACGGCACCGGGCGCCGACGGTCCCTCTATCACCAGAAGCGACCGGCGCGGTGGGTAACTCGGGTTCAGCGCTCACGGGGTGGGAGGCGTCCATTTCATTTCTCCTCGGTCTCACACATCCAGCAGCGGGCGGTGTTTGATGTGCCGGGCGAACACGGCCATGAACTGCGGATCAAGCCGCGCACCCCAGACCGCCAGCGAATGGCCAACGATCCACAGCACCAGACCGGGAATCCACAATTGCAGGCCCAGCCCGACGGCGGCAGCCAGCGTGCCGTTGGCGATCGCCACGGTGCGCGGCGCGCCGCCCAGCAGGATCGGTTCGGTCAGCGAGCGATGCAGCGGAATCTCGAAACCACTGGCGAAGCCCGCAGCGAACTCATTGGTGGCATTCATGCGACCACCGCCCCGCCCGAGAACGAGAAGAACGACAGGAAGAACGAGGAAGCGGCGAACGCGATCGAGAGTCCGAACACGATCTGGATCAGCTTGCGAAAGCCGCCCGAGGTATCGCCGAAGGCCAGGGCCAGGCCGGTGGAAATGATGATGATCACCGCGACGATCCGGGCCACCGGCCCCTGGATCGATTCAAGAATGGATTGCAGCGGCCCTTCCCAGGGCATGCTGGAGCCGGCGGCGTGAGCCGTCGTCGCCAGGCACAGCATCAGTGCGGCGAGCACGACAACGTGCAAGGCCAGCCGCAGTTGCGGATTTACGGAGAAACGGGAAGTCGAAAAAGTGGTGTGCACGCTGTACGTCATGGCAGTTCTCCAGGGGTGGTTGAGGACGGGAGGAAAAGAATCGGAAGCGGCGGCGCGAGCGCGTCGTCGAGCTGGTAGCCGTGACCATCGAAACCGACGATGCGAGCGATGGTCTGAACATGGCGGGCGCGACCGCGCCCGGCGATGAAGACGACGACATTCACCGCCTCGGCGATCAGCGCACGCGGCGGTGTCAAAGCGACTTCGAGGATCAGTTGTTCCAGGCGCAGCAGCGCACCGTGGGCGGAACTGGAGTGAATCGTGGCAATACCGCCGGGGTGGCCGGTGCCCCAAACCTTGATGAGGTCCAGCGCTTCGCCGCCGCGCACCTCGCCGACGATCACGCGATCAGGGCGCAGCCGCATCGTGGCCCGCACCAGCTCGGCCATCGACACCACGTTAGCCCGCGTGCGCAGCGATACGTGGTCGCGGGCGGCACACTGAAGCTCCACGGTGTCTTCGAGCACCAGCACCCGATCACCGGTGGCGGCGATCTCGGCCAACAAGGCGTTGGCCAGCGTGGTTTTACCCGTGCTGGTGCCCCCAGCAATCAGGATGTTCTGCCGCTCGCGCACCGCGCGGCGCAGGAACTCGGCTTGTTCTTCGGTCAGAATGCCGTCCGCGACATAGCGCTCCAGACCGATGATGCTCACGGCGCGCTTGCGTAGGGCAAAGGCCGGCCCCGGCGCAGCCGGTGGCAGGATGCCTTCGAAGCGCTCCCCCGTTTCCGGCAGCTCGGCGGTCAGCAGCGGCTGGCCGTGATGCACCTCGGTGCCGACATGAGCAGCGACCAGCCGGATGATGCGTTCGCCATCGGCCTCGGACAGTTTGACGCCTGTCGGCGAGCGGCCCGACGACAAGCGATCAATCCACAAGGAGCCGTCCGGGTTGAGCATGATCTCCACCACGTCCTGGTCTTCCAGCGCGGCGGCGATCAGCGGCCCCATCGCTGTGCGCAGCATGCGGATACGCCGGTCCAGCGATGTGGCGGCGGATGATGGCGGCGCGGGCTGCAACTTAGGAGGCAACTTCGGGACGGCGATCATGCTCCGTCCTCCTGCATTGCTGCTTCTGCCAGCCGCGCAGCATCAGGCTGGATTTCCTCGTAGACCTCCTTGACCAGGCTGCGCCCGCGCAGCAGATGCCGGCCGAGTTGTTCGATGAACTGCTCGAAGCGTGCCTTGCCTTGGGCTTTCGCGGCTTCCTGATGGGCCTCCGGCACGGGCGTGCTGACCGTCAGGTAGTAGCGCACGTACAGCGCCAGCGTCTCGATCAGGATGTTCTGGTCGCGCTCCAGACGCTCGAACTGGCGCGACAGCCGGTCCAACCGTTTGGCGGTGGCCGCTTCGCGCTGGTCGCCCGCATCCGGCGACAGCCAGGACGCCAGCGCCGCTGCGACGATGGATGACTTGGACACGCCTTTCTTGGCGGCCAGTTCGTCCAGGCGCTTGGCATGGTCGGGTTGGATGAAGAGGTTCAGGCGGGCTTGGCTCATAGCTGGATTCCGTCGTCAGGGTCAAGGGCTGCCAGCCGCGTCGTGCGCTGCAAGCGCGGCGAAATCGAATCAGGCTGGAATGGGAGGGATGCCGAAAGAGGCAAAGGGAAATCGTCGTCATCGAGCAGCGACAGGTCGCTGGCCGACTGCTCGGGTTCGGGGCTGTAGGTGGCAACCTCGGACAGCTCCGGCTGCTGGCGCGGGCCGCCGTCATCAGCCGATTCACCCAGCCCAGCCGTGGCGGACGTGGCTGGCACGGCGGGGATGGCCAGGGCGCTCCAGTCGTCGGCGCGGGTGGCAGGCACGTCGGCGTAGTGCCCCGGAGTCAAGGTGGGCGGCGGCAGTACGCGCCGCTTGAAGTTGGCGTCAAGGTAATAACGCAACTTCTTGGCCTTGATCGGCGCTTGGCCGGAGACCATCACCACCGATTCATCAGGTGGCAGTTGCATGACTTCACCGGGCGTCAACAGTGGCCGCGCCGTTTCCTGGCGCGACACCATCAGGTGGCCCAGCCACGGTGCCAGACGATGGCCGGCGTAGTTGCGCTGCGCGCGCAGTTCGGTGGCGGTGCCCAGCGTCTCGGAGATGCGCTTGGCCGTGCGTTCGTCGTTGGTGGCGAAGGTCACGCGCACATGGCAGTTGTCCAGAATCGAATGGTTCTGGCCGTAGGCCTTGTCGATCTGGTTGAGCGACTGCGAAATCAGGAAGGCGCGCAGGCCGTAGCCGGCCATGAAGGCCAAGGCCGACTCGAAGAAGTCGAGACGTCCGAGCGCCGGAAACTCGTCGAGCATCAGCAGCAGCTTGTGTTTGCGTTCGATGCCATCGGAGCCATCCAGCGACTCGGTGAGGCGCCGGCCAATCTGGTTGAGGATCAGACGGATCAGCGGTTTGGTGCGGCTGATGTCCGAAGGCGGCACCACCAGGTACAACGACACCGGATGTTCGGCAGAGATCAGGTCGGCGATACGCCAGTCGCAGCGCGAGGTCACTTCGGCCACCGTGGGATCGCGGTACAGCCCCAGAAAACTCATGGCCGTGGACAGCACGCCCGAGCGCTCGTTGTCCGACTTGTTGAGCACTTCGCGTGCGGCCGATGCAACGACAGGATGCGGTGTTTCGCCCAGGTGGCGCGTGCTCATCATCCGATGCAGCGTCACCTCGAACGGGCACGCCGGATCGGACAGAAAGTTGGCGACACCGCGCAGCGTCTTGTCTTCACCGGCATAAAGCACATGCAGGATCGCCCCGACCAGCAGCGCGTGACTGGTCTTCTCCCAATGGTTGCGCCGCTCCAGCGCACCTTCGGGATCGACCAGGATGTCAGCGATGTTCTGCACGTCGCGCACTTCATGCGCGCCGCGTCGGACTTCCAGCAGTGGGTTGTACGCGGCCGACTTCGGATCAGTCGGG
This sequence comes from Pseudomonadota bacterium, assembly GCA_021792335.1. Lineage (GTDB taxonomy): Bacteria > Pseudomonadota > Gammaproteobacteria > Burkholderiales > Sulfuricellaceae > Sulfuricella. The sequence goes on from JAJYUW010000005.1 coordinate 34,291, forward strand.
TTGAACAGCAGGCAGTGCGAGAAGCGCGAGCGCCAGCCAGCGGTGATGTTCCAGTTCTCACCCTTGATGTCGTGGATGACTGCGGACGCTGGCCATGACAACAGTGTCGGCACCACCAGACCCACGCCTTTGCCCGAACGCGTAGGTGCGAAGGTCAGGACGTGTTCCGGCCCTTCGTGGCGCAAATACTGACGGTCATGCAGGCCGAGGAAGACACCGGCCGGGCCGGTCAGCCCGGCCTTGCGGATTTCCTCGGTATCGGCCCAGCGTGCGGAGCCGTAGGTCGTGACCAGCTTGGACTGCCGCGAGCGCCATATCGACATGCCGATGGCGACCACCACGGCGACCATGCCGCTGACACCGGCGATGGCGCCGCCCGTGTTGAAGATATGCGGCGCATAGGCATCAAAGAAGAACCACCACTCGAACAGACGCCAAGGGTGGTAGACTGGTGTACCGAAGAAGTCGAACCAGGGAGTGCCAAGGCGTAGCTGATAACCCAGGGCGGCGGCGGTCCATTGTGTGGCACCCCACACGCCGGCTATGACGATGCCAAACACCGTCAGTACCTGACCGAACAGCACACTGGTCCCTTGCATTCTGACCTCCGAATTTTTCCTGCACATCACGCGCACAAATACGTGCCGCAGACGTGAGGTTCGGTGTCAACTCAGTGCCGGTCAAAGACCGTTATCGGCACAATCCAGGGAGAAAAAGAAAGATTTCCAGCAGGGGCGTAGACGAGAAAAACGCCGCAAGCGGATGCGCGTTGCGGCGTGTATGGCGATTTGTTGAAAGATTTTTTGCCGATATGAAGAATCGGCACGTACAGGGCCATGCGACGGGTATTGACCAGCCGCAGTATCGCTATCTGCGCGAGGCGATCAGTTCTTCGGGGCCGGCCCGGGCGTGTACGGTGTGCCGTTGCCCATGAAGCGCTTGTGCGTGGCTTCGGCGACGGCATTACACAGCGCATCGCCCAGCTTGGCACGGTCGGCCTTGCATTGCTTACGCAGCTCCTTTAACCGCTCGGGGTTGGCGGCCAGCGATTCAACAGTCTCTGTGGGCGCGGACTGGCCGCAGGCGGTCAGCAGTGCCACGAGCATCAGGGCAGTAATCATCTTCATGGCATGGCCTCTCACTGAACGGTAGCGGGATTCGATGCTTGCTCATCGACAGGGCTCACCCTGTCGATGAAGCGGCTCAACTGCTCGGAAGGTTCAATGTCTGGGCGCAGCAGATAGGTGGTCAGCATCGGCGAACGACCGGCCAGTGGGCGGGCAATCACATCGGGATTGCGGCATGCGGCAATCTGGCTTTCGCCTGCGAACCCCAAGCCGTAACCAGCGGCCACCAAGGTCATCATCAAGTCCAGCGTTGGCACACGATCCGCCACGATGGGCTTGGTATCCACTGTGCGCAGCACCCGCTTGACCTGCTGCCAGAAGCCCTCGCAGGTTTCGGGATGGCACAGCACCAGCGGATAGCGCAACACTTCGTCGAGCGGAATTCGGCGGTGCTTCAGGATCGGGTGGCGCGCCGGTACAGCGATCACCAATGGCTCACTCCAGATAGCCTCAGCGAGGATGCCTTCGCCCACTTCATCGGATTGTGCAAACCCCGCGTCATACAGGTCACTGTTCAGCCCCTTGATTTGCTGCGACAGCGGTGTTTCTGATAAGCGAATCTCCACCTCTGGTTCATCCTCGCGACACTGTGCCAGCAAAGCTGATAGTCGTGGCTGGGCGATGCCATCGGACAGCGCGATGCGCAGGCGGCCGTGGTAACCGGTAGCCGCCGCCTTCACGCTGGCTTTGGCTTGGTCAATCGCTGCGAAGACGCGATGAGCCTCCTCCAGAAAAACCTTACCGGCCCAGGTCAACTGCGTGCGTCGTGTCGTCCGCTCGAACAACTGCACAGCCAAGTGGGATTCCAGTTCCTTGATAGCCCGCGACAACGGCGACTGCTCGATGTGCAGCCGCTCGGCCGCGCGAGCGAAGTGCAGTTCCTCGGCCACGGCGATAAAGTAGCGTAAATGGCGCAATTCCAATTCAGCGCCCCCCGCCATCTCTTTCACTCTTCCACGTGCGTCCCCGACATTCCGGTTCAAGTGGCAAGCGAAAAACGCAGCACAACCATCGCTCGCTCCACCAACCTCCATGCAGCAGGACAAGCGATCGTGTCATGATGTCTATTGGTGTACCCATTGCAAAGTGGTCGCTCATCCTTTGGGGGTGCCGACAGCTCAGGCAGAAGCGCTTGCCTGATCCTCATAGGCCAACAGACGCAAGGCATTGATCACTACGACCACCGTCGACCCTTCGTGGATGAGCACCGCCACACCGATCCCCGCCCAGCCGAACAAAGTGGCGGGAATCAGCAGCGCCACCACGCCGAGCGACACCCGCAGATTCTGCCGGATGATGCGCCGCGATGCGCGGCTCAAGGCCACGGCAAAGGGCAGCTTCCCGAGATCGTCGGCCATCAGCGCCACGCCGGTGCACGCCGCCCCTCGGGTAATGCCAAGGATTGCTTGCGCCTTCGCCAGAGTCGGCAACAGCAATCTCCATGAATTGGGGATGAGCCTCAACAAACTTCAAAATAACGTCTGTCATGTCAGGTTCCTCAGCAACGCCAGCATGTCCTTGAATTCCCCGCTCACCCGATCCATGGCGAACTGGTACATCAATGCGTTCTCGGTGAATTTGGCCCTCTCCACATCCATTTCAACGGTATTGCCATCGATGCTGGCCTGTTGGGGAACGTGATATTTCAGAGGGATACTGGAATATTGTGCCGGCGCCGGAGTGGATAGGTGCCCTGCGGCGGTCGCCGACAATTTCACGGCGCCCCCTTGCATCGTCGTCCGTGCAAGACGCAATGCCGCCTGAAAATCTATATCGACCGCCTTGTAGCCGGGCGTATCCGCATTGGCGATATTCGATGCCAGGAGCTGCTGGCGATAGGCGCGCAGCCCTAGCGCAACCTCATGGATATCTTCGCCGCCCTCTTTTTGCTGCTGGCCCGCTAAGGGAATGTGCCTGGACCCGTTGGCCGGCGACGAGGAATTGGCTGCTGTGGCCGCCTCTCGGGAAAGCGATGCATTGGCTAACGCAAGCCTATAAGAGGCAGAGAACGCCTGCGCTGTTCCCTGGCCGGAATAATCATTGCTGGCAACCCCGGTAAGGCCGCCAGGGGTTACGCTGCCAATTCCTTTTATCTGACTCATACCATTCTCCTTGATCGTTCAAGTTCATGAACCTGGCGCTTGCAGCGCAGCCGGGCGCCTCCTAGCCCCGCTTCAGATCGTCGCGCTTCTGCAAGTACTCCTCGCGACCGATTTCTCCCCGAGCATATCGTTCTTCCAGGACGGACAGCGCGTCGGGCTTTTTCTCACCATCCGTGGCGTTCGAGCGGCGACCACCCATCAGGTACTTCACTACGGCCAGCACCAGCAGTATCGGAATCAGCCAGAAAAACGCCATGCCCAGCCAGCCCAGCCAATGCCAGCCCATGCCGTAGCCTTCATAATCCATCCACATGCTATTCTCCTTTAGCTAGCCATCGAGCAAAAGCGTATTCCCCAAGGATGCTGCTATGGGATCGCGCGGCGTCTCTTCTGTCTGAATGTTTTTCCAGCACCTGCCGTCATGTCGGCAGTTTACAATTCCCGGACTTCCACCTCGGTCATCTCCGTGCCGAGTCGCGCCGTTTTCACAAGCTTAAGCGCAATGCGACGGTTTCCCTTGGCGTAGACATGGGTCTCTTCCGTGGGGGAGGCGGCAGTTACTTCTTTGGTGAATCCCCGCGTCGCCATCTCGCGGGCGTAAAACGCGATGACCTCGGCGAAGCTGGCCTTGCCTTTATAGGCCACACGTCGTTTTTGCTCCTGGACACTGAAGGCGACTCGCATCATGCCGGGAAAACGCGGGACGCCCGCGATGTCTTCTCCGCCCACATCCTGCCTGGGCAGGGCCGCGCCCGGCGCCCACTCTTCGACCTTTTGCCCCAGCTCGGGCGGCACGAGCGCCTTAACTCGCTCCTTGAGTCCGGGCAACATCTCCTCGGCCTTTTGCACGGGCTGCGCGGCGATTTGTTTGCCACCGGCGAGCCACTGGGGCAACCTGTCCGTGACAAGACCTACGCCGGCGATAACCCCCCAGACGAGGAGCACCAGTAAAATCACCAAGCCCAGACCGCCGATCCAGAACCATCTGCTCATACCCACCCCTCAGTCGAACAAATCGCGCAGGAAGGACTTGCGCGGCTTACCCCGGTACTCGTCATCGCGGTAGTGGCGCTCTTGCCGCTCGGGGTAATCGCCGCGCGGCCGGTCGCCGGCCTGACGCTCCGCATGCTCGATGAACTTGTCCAACTCACCCCGGTCCAGCCACACGCCGCGACATTCGGGGCAGTAGTCGATCTCGATTCCCTGACGCTCAGTCATCACCGATTCACTTCTTTGCATACTGGGCATTTCATAATTTATCTCCTGTTGTCAGCAAGATTTTGATCTGTCCCTCCATCAGGCCATCCACGGGGATGACGCGCGTCTCATCAATGATCAGCACGGGACAATGACGAATCTGGAAACGCTCCACGAGTTCCGGGTGCTCTTCAGCGTAGCAGTACTCGTAAACGAGCCCCAGGTCCCGCAATTCCTGCTCGATGTTGCTGCAGTGGCAGGTCCGGGTGGTAAGCAGCTTGATGTCCATGGCGACCTCCACCGTTAATGGCCGCAACACATGCATTTGCCATGCATCTCGCCACCCATCGAGCGCATGGTCTCGCGCATTTGCTGCATGTGTTCCCGCATAAGCCGCTGCTGTTCCTGGGGATTCTGGGCCTGATGGATCTTTTCCATGCTCGCTTGTATCTGCTGCGTATCCACCTTCACCTTTGCCATGGTCTCGTCGGCTTGCGCGCTGGGTGCTTCTTCAGACCCGCCTAGCGCGACGGACACCTGCTCTAGCCGTTGTCTGACCTCGCTCGCCAACGCCGTGATCTCGGGCTTGTTCACCAGTTCCAGTACCGCATTCGGGTCCATGAATTCCACATGAACCGTGCCAGCCCCATCCTGCCGCACCACCACGTTGCAGGGCAGGAGCAAACCGATGGACGGTTCGCTTTCCAGGGCGCGGTGCGCCAAAGGTGGATTGCACGCGCCCAGTATTCGATAGGGCGGCATGTCCTGGTTGAGCTTCTTCTTCAGAGTGGCCGCCACGTCGATGTCCGTGAGCACGCCGAAGCCTTCCTTTTGCAGTTCCTGGGTCACCTTCTCGATGGCCGTATCGAAAGAAGACGCTACTGTTTTGCCGAAACCGTACTGGGTGTTCATGTTATTGCTCCTTCGTTGAGTATGAATATAAATATGGGCCAAGATTTTTACGTTCTGGGCATGCGCGCGCTCGTTTAGCTGAGAGTGCTCATAAAGCGCTTGGCTGGTCCTCGTAGGCTAACAGACGTAACGCATTGATGACCACGACCACGGTCGAGCCCTCGTGGATCAGCACCGCAAGTCCGATCCCCGCCCAGCCGAACAGGGTGGCGGGAACCAGCAAGGCCACCACGCCCAGGGACACCCACAGGTTCTGTCGAATAATGCGCTTCGATGCGCGGCTCAAGGCCACGGCGAACGGCAGTCTGGAAAGATCGTCGCCCATCAGCGCGACATCGGCGGTTTCCAGCGCCACATCGGTGCCGGCGCCACCCATGGCGATGCCGACGGTGGCGCGCGCCATCGCCGGCGCGTCGTTGACGCCGTCACCGACCATCGCGACCTGGCCGTAGCGCTGCGCAAGTTCCTCCATAGCTTTGACCTTGTCTTCCGGCAACAGGCCGGCCTTCACTTCGTCGAGGCCGACCGCGTCGGCGATGGCGCGGCCCACGCGCTCGTTGTCGCCGGTAAGCATGATGGTCTTGCGGATGCCGGTCTGGTGCAGACGTTCCAGCACCTGCTTCACGTCCTCGCGCGGCGTGTCGGCCAGGGCCACCATGCCCAGAAACTGTCCGTCCATCCGGATCAGCATGAGGGTCTTGCCTTCCGCCTGCAGGCGCGCCGCCTGTTGCTGAACCGCGTCGGGAATGGTTTCGCCTTCAAAAAGTTTGCCGTTGCCGATGGCGATTTTCTTTCCATCGAACTCGGCGCGCACGCCTTTGCCGGTGACGGCTTCGACCTCGCCTGCTTCGCTCCAGGTTAAACCGCGCCGCTTCGCTTCCGTCACCACCGCCTGCGCGAGCGGATGGCCGCTGCGGCTTTCCACGGCGGCGGCCACGGTCAGCAGACGCGTCTCGTCGCCGCTGACGGCGACAACGTCGGTCACTTCCGGCTTGCCGATAGTCAGGGTGCCGGTCTTGTCGAAGGCGATGGCCGTGAGCACGCCCAGATTCTCCAGATGCGCGCCGCCTTTGATCAGCACGCCGCCGCGCGCGGCGCGCGCGATGCCGGACAGCACCGCCGAAGGCGTGGCGATGGCGAGCGCGCAGGGGGAGGCTGCCACCAGCACGGCCATCGCGCGGTAAAAGGATTCCGCAAAAGGAAAACCGAACAGCGGCGGCAGCACGATGAGCAGTACGGCGCCCACCAGCACGACGGGTACGAAGATGCGCTCGAAGCGATCGGTGAAGCGCTGGGTGGGAGACTTCTGCGTCTGCGCCTCGGCCACCATCGTAACCATGCGCGCCAGCGTGCTCTCCTGCGCCAGCTTGGTTACCTCGATCGTCAGCACGCCTTCGCCGTTGACCGTGCCGGCGAACACCTTGTCGCCCGGCTGCTTGTCCACCGGCATGGATTCGCCGGTGATGGGCGCCTGGTCCACCGCCGAGTTGCCTGATGCCACCTGCCCGTCGGCGGGGATGCGCTGACCGGGTTTGACCACCACCCGGTCGCCGCGCTGCAAGGCTTCGACCCGCACCTCGATCTCGGCACCATCGCGCTGCACGATGGCGGTCCTGGGCGCCAGTTCCGCCAGCGCCTCGATCGCCTTGCGCGCCCGGTCCATGGCCATGTGTTCCAGCGCATGACCGAGGCTGAACAGGAATAGCAGCAGCGCGCCTTCTTCCCAGGCACCCAAAGCCGCGGCCCCGGCCGCTGCGACGATCATCAGGGTGTCGATGTCGAAGCTGCGGCTCTTCACACTCTGCCAGGCGTCGCGCAGGGTATAGAAACCGCCCGCCGCGTAGGCGCCCAGCAGCAGCCCGAGCGAGAGGGCGTGCGGGGCGCCGGCGAGGCCGGCCAGCCAGCCCGCCAGCAGCAGCAAGCCAGCAACGCCGCTCAAAATAAGCTCGCGATGCTCGGCGAACCATCCGGCCTCGCGGCCTTCCTCCAGCACGGCGTAGCCGAGCGCCTGGATGCGCCGGACAATCGTCGGGCGCGCAATTTTCTCGCCGTCGTATTCCAGGCGCAGGCGCTCGGCGGCGTAACTCACCGAGGCTTCCAGCACACCGTCCATGCGCGTCAGCGCGTGCTCGATCACGGTGGCGCAGATGGGACAGTCCATGCCGTCGATGCGCAGACTCTCGTGGCGATAGCGACTGCCGATCTTCGCGCCGGCCGCCTGCGCCAGCTCGCGCACCCGACTCACGCTGAATTGCCGCGGGTCGTAGTGCAGGCACAGGCGGGCGCCGCCGTCCTCGCGCACCAGGTGGACCTTTTCCAGGCCTTCGGCCTGCAGCAGTTTGGTCAGACGCTCTACGCAGGCGTCGCGCTCGTCGGGGATTTCCGGCAAGACCAGGGACAAGTCCAGTTCAAGTTTTTCAGCCATGCTGTTGCTCCTTATAGAAACCATCGATTTCGGCGCGGGGTTTCGCTCCTCATGGAACGGACAAAGACCTGCGCTTGGCAGGTGCCCTCATAAGGTCTCGCGTTTTGTTGCCGGCTTAACCAAGCGCGGGATCCAGCGCACATAGACAAGTTCGCCGACGAGTTCGACCAGCGTTTGCGTCACCACGACCGCGGGGATGAGGGCGCCGCCACCGGGGACGGCGAATGCCAGCGGCAAGACCACCAGGGAATTGCGGGTGCCCGCGCTGAAGGCCAGGGCACGGCCCGCGCCCACGTCGAGTCGCAGAAGCTTGCCCACCGCATAGGCGACAAGCGGCATGGCGATCGCGAATGCCGCATAAATCGGCACCGTCCGGGCAACATCGGCCGACGCGGCGCCGATCCGCGGTGCGACGGCCGCGAACACCAGCGACAGCACCAGCGCCATCAGCGGGACCGGCAGCCATCCCATCACCCCCTCGACCCGCCTGCCCGACGCGCGGCGGGCGGCCCAGTACTGGGTTGCCCCAGCGAGCACAAGGGGGATGGCAATCAGCCAGAAAAACGCATGCAGGAAGGGGCTTGCCTGCACCAGGCCTGCGGCGTCGGACCCGAGAAACAGCCCGATATAAACGGGCAGCAGCAGCATTTGCGCGATGAGCAAAACCGGCGTCGCCGCGAGGATGAGCTTCGCGTCTCCCCGCCCCAGGTGCGTAAATACGACGACGTAATCGATACAGGGCGCCAGCAATACCAGCAGCACGGCAAAGTGAAGAGCCGGATGGGCAGGAAGGAACTGGACCAGCCCGAGTACCACCAGCGGAACCGCAACGAAGTTGACGATCAGCAGCGCCAAGAGGAAGCGCCCGTGCGTCAGCGCCTGCCCGAAGGCAGCCATCGGCACTTGCAGGAAGGTGACATACAGCAGCGCAGCCAGCGCCGGATTGATCCAGGCTTCCAGGGCGGCAGCGGATGGCCCCGCGACGGCGGCCGCCAGCAGGCCGGCAAACACCGCCATGAAATAAATGACGACCTGATGCTTTTCCAGCGTCGGCTTGGAGATGCGAATCATGCCTGGAAAATGCGTTGTGCTACTGCCGGGGTTTGCCGCACTGGCCGCAAAACCGGGCGCCCGCCGGCAGTTCCGCGCCGCAGCCGGAACATTTGGCGGGCGACAGGGAAGCCCCGCATTGCCGGCAGAAGCGCGCATCGCGCGCATTGGCGCTGCCGCACTTGGGGCAAGGATTGCCGGGATTGCCCCCACCTGGGCCAGTGTCCTGCGGATATCCTTGATAGCCGCCATGTTTGGAACCGCCACGATGACCGCCCTGATAGCCGCCGTGGTGGCCTCCATATCTGCCGCCCATCAAATTGCCCAACATTCGTTCGAAGAATCCCATGGTTTACTCCTTTGCAGTTGATTTAACGATGACAAAAGTTGTCCCTGCTAATTGACGACACCTGCTTATTCGGGATGATTTTGGTTGCCGGGCTTTTGGCTAAGCCGTTTCCAGCCGGGCAGGTGATGAAGCGCGAGGGTTGCAAAAATCAGCCCCCCCGTGACGATCGCCAACACATACATCCCGTAAGCGCTGGCCATGCCGACTGCCGCTGTCGCCCAAAGCGTTGCGGCGGTCGTTAGCCCTGCCACGCCCCCCTTATCCTGAAAAATGACGCCCGCTCCAATAAAGCCTATGCCGGTGACGACTTGCGCCGCGATACGGGTCGGATCGTTGTCCACGTGAGCGGATATCAGGCTGAACGCGCAAGCACCTATAGAGATCGCCATGTAAGTTCGAATGCCCGCGTCGCTTGCATGGCGCTCTCTTTCCCAGCCGATCAAGCCTCCTATCAGCGCAGCGAGAATCATGCGCGAGGCATAAAGAAGTTCAGTTTCGATATCCATTTTCTTCGTTCATCTCCGCATGCCTATACCACGGCCACAAGGGCCAGCGCTGCGCCATACCCTGCCAAAAAACTTGCAGCCAAGGCACGCGGCTCACCGCCCTTGCCATAGACCGTACGGCGTCTCTTCTGCCTTATGTTTTTCCAGCACCTGCCGTCATGGGCAGGCGGTTTACAATTCCCGGATTTCCACCTCGGTCATCTCCGTGCCGAGCCGCAACGTTTTCACGAACTTCAGTGCGAAGCGACGGTTTCCCTTGGCGTAGACATGGGTCTCTTCAGCGAGGGAAGCGGCGGTCACTTCTTTGGTGAATCCCAGCGTCGCCATCTCGCGGGCGTAGAACGCGATGACCTCGGCGAAACCGGCCGCGCCCTTATAGGCCACGCGTCGTTTTTGCTCCTGAATACTGAAGGCGACTCGCACCATGCCGGGAAAGCGCGGGAGGCCCGCGATGTCCTCGCCGCCCACGTCCTGCCTGGGCAGGGCCGCGCCCGGCGCCCACTCCTCGATCTTTTGCCCCAGCTCTGGCGGCACGAGCGCCTTAACTCGCTCCTTGAGTCCGGGCAACATCTCTTCGGCCTTTTGTATGGGCTGCGCGGCGATTTGCTTGCCGCCGGCGAGCCACTGAGGCAGCCTGTCCGTGACGAGGCCAAAGCCGGCGATAACCCCCCAGACGAGGAGGGCCAGTAAAATCACCAAACCCAGGGCGCCGATGATGAGACCGTATTTGCTGTTCATCTTATCTCCGTGTATTTGACCTTCCGATCTTGTTCGATTTGGCCATGAGATTGTTTCTTTTGCAGGTCATCGCGCTTGCGCAGATACTCCTCGCGCTCGATCTCTCCGTGCGCGTATCTTTCTTCCAGGATCGCGAGTGCATCGCTCCGGCCCGCCATGGGCTCCGGTTTGGAGCGGGACCCGCCGCATTGCTGGCAAAAGCGCGCATCGCTCGCATTCGCGCTGCCGCACTTGGGGCAGGGATTGCCGCCGCTTGGGCCAGTGCCCTGCGGATAGCCTGGATTACCCCCATAGCCGCCATGCCCGGAACCGCCGTGATGGCCGCCCCGGTAGCCGCCGTGGTGGCCGCCGAGTTTGCCGCCCATCAAACTACCGAACATGCGTTCAAGGAATCCCATGATTTTCTCCTTCGCAGTGGATTGATTTGACGCCCCAGCCTGTCGGCCAGGGCGTTCCGGTCAGGCTTGATGCGCCTGTAGCTGGTTGCTATCGACAGCCCTCGCTTCCTCCTCGTCTTCTTTCCGGTGGGCCAATCGATACAGGATCGGCAGCACCAGCAGGGTCAGCGCGGTGGAGGACAGAATGCCGCCGATCACCACGGTCGCCAGCGGACGCTGTACCTCAGCGCCGGTGCCGGTGGCAATCGCCATCGGAATGAAACCGAGCGACGCCACCAGCGCCGTCATCAACACCGGGCGCA
>JAJYUW010000084.1 GCA_021792335.1 Pseudomonadota bacterium
CTTGAGCATCAGTCCGTGCGAGAGGTTGTTGATGTCCTCCGAGGTGCAGGCGAAATGGATGAATTCGCTCACCTTCATCACCTCCGCGTTGCCGGCCAGGCGTTCTTTCATCCAGTATTCGACGGCCTTGACGTCGTGGTTGGTGGTCTTTTCGATATCCTTGACCGCCTGCGCGTCGGCTTCAGAAAAATTGTTCGCCAGTTCGTCCAGCTGCGCCAGGGTTGCGGCGGAAAAGGCGGGGACTTCGGCGATGGCGGGTTCGAGCGAGAGCGCCTTGAGCCATTTGATCTCCACCTTGACGCGGTAGCGGATCAGGGCGAACTCGCTGAAATAGGCGCGCAGATCGGCGACCTTGTTGTGGTAGCGTCCGTCCAGGGGAGATAATGCGGTAAGCGTGGAGAGATTCATAAGCCGGCCCGTGCTGTTAGGTATGGGGAAACCAGCATTTTACCGCAAAGATCATGAAAATAGTCCAAAGGCACCCGTGGGAAATCAGCCTGCAGCAGGCAATCGCGATTCAGCAGCAACTGCGCGGCGAGGTGGAGAGGGAAGACCGGCTCGGTCCCGTTAGCCATGTGGCGGGTGTGGACGTGGGTTTCGAGGAGGGCGGCGCGATCACCCGCGCCGCGGTGGCCGTGCTTGGTTTTCCTGCGCTCAAGCTGGTGGATCATGCCATTTTCCGCGCGCCTACCTGCTTTCCCTATGTGCCGGGGCTGCTTTCCTTCCGCGAGGTGCCTGCGGTGATCGGTGCGCTGGAAAAACTCACCGTCATCCCCGACCTGCTGCTGTGCGACGGTCAGGGCATCGCCCATCCGCGCCGTTTCGGGATTGCCAGCCACCTCGGCCTGCTGTGCGACATCCCCTCCATCGGCGTGGCCAAAACCCGGCTGATCGGGGAACATGCCGAGCCGCCCGACCAGCGCGGCGCATTCGTGCCGCTGCTCGATCACGGTGAAACCATAGGCGCGGTGCTGCGCACCCGGGTCGGCGTCAAGCCGCTCTACATCTCCACCGGCCACCGTATCGGCCTGGCAACGGCGCTCGACTATGTCATGGCCTGCGTCACCCGCTACCGGCTGCCCGAGACGACGCGCTGGGCACACCGTCTGGCCTCCGGCTCTCCGCCCGCTATCAAACTATAAAAAGCAGTTTATCCACGGATTAACGCGGAGGGACACGGAGGGACACGGATTATCAATGGGTTACGTCAAGTGTATGGCTCACCCTTAAGGTGGCTGATGGATTATGCTCAACTATTTGTTTTATCCGTGTGCATCCGTGGCTGAGCCGTTTTTAACAAGGATGTGCTGCGGAACGCCCTGCCGGGTTGATTCCGGTTTCGAGCCAGGCCAGTACCCCCAGGCCTGCGGTTCGACCGCTCGCGAAACAGGCCGTGAGCAGATAGCCCCCGGTGGGGGCCTCCCAGTCGAGCATTTCACCCGCACAGAACACGCCTGGCATGGAGCGTACCATCAATCGTTCGTCGAGCGCCTCGAACAGGACGCCCCCCGCACTGCTGATCGCCTCGTCGAGAGGGCGCGGTGCGATGAGCCGCAGCGGCAGAGCCTTGATCATTGCGCCCAGGCGGGCAGGGTCGGAAAAGTCCTGTGCCGATGCCAATTCCCGCAGCAGCCCCGCCTTCACCCCCTTGATGCCAAGCCGGCTTTGCAGGTGGCTTGCCATCGACCGCGAACCTCGCGGCCGGGACAGTTCCTCGATGACGCGAGGGAGTTCCTTGCCGGGTGCAAGATCAAGCCGAATGACTGCGGCACCCGTGGCTGAAATCTCGTCGCGCAGGCGTGCGGACATCGCATAGATCAGGCTGCCCTCAATGCCGCTGGCCGTAATCATGAATTCGCCCTGCTTGCGGAATTCGCTGTCCTTCGAGTCTGTGAATGCGGCCACGACCGATTTCAATGGGTGTCCGGCGAAACGCGCGCGAAAATGCTCGCTCCAGCCGACATCGAAGCCGCAGTTCGAGGGGCGCAGCGGCGCAACAGGGATGCCACGCTGCGCGAGCAGCGGCACCCATGCGCCATCGGAACCGAGCCGCGCCCAACTGCCGCCGCCCAGCGCCAGGACCACGGCGTCAGCGTGCACCGACCGTGCGCCTCCCGGCGTTGCAAAGAGCAGCATGCCGCCTTCCTCAGGGCTGTTCCAGCCACACCAGCGATGACGTACATGGAAGTTTACCCCGGCCTCGCGCAGGCGATGCAGCCATGCGCGCAGCATCGGTGCCGCCTTCATCTCGCTAGGGAAGACGCGTCCGGACGTGCCGACAAAGGTCTCGATGCCCAGCCCGTGCGTCCACTTGCGCAGGGCCTCGGGCCCGAATGCGTCAAGCAGCGGTTTGATCTGCGCGCTGCGCGCGCCGTAGCGCGAGAGGAATAGCTCGGGCGCTTCGGAGTGCGTGAGGTTCATTCCCCCCTTGCCGGCCAGCAGAAACTTGCGCCCCACGGACGGCATGGCATCGTAGAGATCCACGCGCACGCCACCCTGGATCAAGACCTCCGCGGCCATGAGCCCGGCGGGGCCGCCGCCGATCACCGCGACCGATCTGGCGTGTAAGCTGTCTGATGACATCATCTAGGGCTGGCGCAAGATTGAATTGCTAATTCTTTCACCATATACAGCATCCCGCAAGTGCGAGAGGGTGCGAGCGATTAATGGCGGGATCGCCGCGGGCGGACAAGCCGGAAAGTGGCCAGAACAAGCAGGGCGAACAGTGCGTAGATCAGGGTGAACACCCATTCCGGCAGGTCGTAGTACAGCAGGCGCCAAACCCAGCGCTGCATGAAGCTGCCTGGTTCCGTTCCGGCCCTGCGCAGGAACGCCTCCCACACCGTGAGCGGGCAGGCGACGCCGACCAGAGACTCGGCGGCAACGAAGAGGATGGCGGCAAGATGTGCAACGCGGAAGCGGAAGTTGCGCACCCAGCCCCAGCCGAGCGCTGCCCCGGCCCAGATGGCAAAGAGGCCGCCGACCACGAAGAGCACGAACAGGAAGTGTACGGCGAGAACAATATCCGCCAACAGCGCCATGGCATTAAATGGGCTAAAAGGCGGAGACCCATTCCCGGGCCAGGTTGTAGTCGTCGAACACCTGGGTTTTGGCGTGGCTGAACAGGGCGGTGAGCCAAGCGGTCCAGCTAACGAACCGGTTTTCTGTGACGACGGCAATCTTCCACATGTCGAAGCGGTGCGCACGGGTGAATCGAATATCCTCCCAGGCAACGTCCACGGTGGAGCCGGTCATGTCGCGCAAATCGAACAGCAGGCTGACCTTGCCCTCGAATTTTATTTTATACGTCACGGCTTCTTCCAGCTCCTTGAAATCGGCGAGCGTGAACTGGCCCAATATGGCAACGTTAACGAGGTGGCTCTGCAATTCTATGGTGATCATGGCACCTCCTTAACGACTGTGGATTGTTCAACTATAGCAAATATGGCTGAATGGCTATGCGACAGGAAGGCGAGGCACCATGCGGGAAGCCAGAACGCCGCTCAGGATGATCAGCGCGATCCCAGTCCAGCTGGTGAGGGACAGTACTTCATGCCATATCAGGATGCCCCACAGGCTGGCAAACACCACGGTGCTGTAGGCCAGGCTGCCGACAACCAGGGTGTTGCCTTCGCGATAGGCGCGCGTCATGGCCAGTTGCGCCAGGGTTGCGGTGGTGCCGAGCCCGAGCAGGAGCAGGAAATTCATCGGGCTGACGGGGTGGAAGGTGTGGGCCGCCATCCAGACGCCGCCGCCGATGGTGCTGATCAGGGTGAAATAAAACACTATCCGCCATTCCGGTTCGCCGAGCTGCCCCAATTGCCTGACATTGAGATAGGCGATGGCGGCAAGAAAGCCGGAGGCCAGGCCCATCAGTCCGGCCGCCAGTTGTTCCTGGTGCAGGGTGGGGCGCAGCAGCAGCACCATGCCGGAGAAGCCGAGCAGGATGGTCAGGATCAGCGGCAGGTGCGGGCGCTCTTTCAGGATCAGCGTGCTGATCAGGGCGAGGAACAAGGGGGCGGTGTAATTGAGCGTCACCGCGGTGGCCAGGGGCAGTTGGCCGATGGCGTAGAAAAAAAGCATCAGCGCGCCGAATCCGGACAGCCCGCGCCATGCGTGCATTTTCCAGTTGGGGGTGGCGAGGGAGAGCTTCATGCTTCTGATGATCAGGAAGATCACCGCGAGGCCGAACAGGGAGCGGTAAAACACCAGCTCCGCGCTGGAAAAATGCGCCGCGCCGAGCTTGACGAACACCCCCATGCAGCCGAAGAAGAAGCCGGCGACCAACATCCAGCCGGATTTCATCTTTTTCTTTCCACGCTTGCCAACTTGTTTTTACGCTTCTGAATCGGGAAACACATCGACTGCGGCCTGAGGGGTAAACAGCGGCATTATACCCGTTGAGCGAAGTGAGATGGCCTTCTCCGGCCGTGACGGGAACGCGTAAAGCCAGACCGCAAGCCGCATGAATATTGACCGGAACCGGTAATTTGCGGTATTTTAACTCTTTTTAGAGTGCGGCAAGCAATGAGCAAAGTCTCAAAACCCCAGACCTTCGAAAGCGCACTCGCCGAGTTGGAAAATATCGTCGCCACCATGGAAGCTGGTCAACTGCCGCTGGAGCAGCTTCTGTCGGCCTACAAACGCGGCGTCGAGCTGCTCCAGTTCTGCCAGCAGGCCCTGCAGGACGCGCAGCAAGAGGTGCGGATACTGGAAGCGGGGAGCCTGAAAAGTTTTCCCGCTGCCGAAGCGGACATACCCAGTGCAGACAACAACTGATTTCCAGGAATGGGCGGCTGTATTGCAGCAACGCATGGAAGGCGTGCTGTCCGGCGCCTTGCCCCAGGCGGCGATTGCGCCGCAAAGATTGCACCAGGCGATGCGCTACGCCGTGCTGGGCGCGGGGAAACGCATCCGGCCCCTGCTCGCCTTTGCCGCCGGCGAAGTTGCCGGCGCAGACCCGCAGCGCGTCGATTCTGTGGCTGCGGCGGTCGAACTGATCCACGCCTATTCCCTGGTGCATGACGACCTGCCGTGCATGGACGACGACAGCCTGCGCCGGGGCAAGCCGACCTGCCATGTCGAATACGATGAGGCGACCGCGCTGCTGGTGGGAGACAGCCTGCATACCCTGGCGTTCCGGGTATTGGCGGAGCAAAAGCTGGCGGACGATCCTGCGGTGCAGCTCGAGATGGTCCGGCAGCTGGCGGCGGCTTCCGGCTCGCGCGGCATGGCGGGCGGGCAGGCCATCGACCTGGAAAGCGTGGGCAAGGCTTTGAGCCTGCCGGAGCTGGAGTTCATGCATATTCACAAGACCGGTGAATTGATCAGCGCCTCCGTCCGGCTGGGGGCCCTGTGCGGACAGCAGCTTGAAGATCAAGAAATGGACCGGCTGCTGCATTATGCCAAATGCGTCGGGCTGGCTTTTCAGGTGGTGGACGACATCCTCGACGCCGAATCCACCACTGCCACACTGGGCAAGACGGCCGGCAAGGACGCCGTGGCCAACAAGCCGACCTACGTCACCATCATGGGTTCAGCCGCGGCACGCGCCTTTGCCGGCGAGCTGCACGATGATGCGCTGGCATCCCTGCAGCACTTCGGCGAGCGTGCGACCAGGTTGCGCCAGCTTGCCGATTTTATTACTCAGCGGGAATTCTGACCCTGTACCAATTACTCAATAGCATTGACGACCCCGTCCAGCTGCGCGCCCTGGATCGCAGGCAGCTGCCGCAGCTGGCAAGCGAGTTGCGCGCCTTCCTGGTGGAGAGCGTGAGCCGCACCGGCGGGCACCTGGCTTCCAACCTGGGCGCGGTTGAGCTGACTATCGCCCTGCATTATGTGTTCAACACGCCCGACGATAAACTGGTCTGGGATGTCGGCCACCAAACCTATCCGCACAAGATACTGACCGGCCGGCGCGCGGCCATGAGCGGACTGCGCACCTATGGCGGCATTTCCGGCTTTCCCCGCCGCACAGAGAGCGAATATGACGCCTTCGGCACCGGCCATTCCAGCACTTCCATAGGCGCTGCACTGGGCATGGCGGTGGCGGCCCAGCTTGAGGGCTCCGCCCGGCGCGCGGTGGCGATCATCGGCGACGGCGCCATGACAGGCGGCATGGCGTTCGAGGCGCTCAACAACGCCGGTGCGATGGACGCCAATCTGCTGGTGGTGCTGAACGACAACGATATGTCGATCTCTTCCAATGTCGGCGCACTCAACAACTATCTCGCCAAGCTTTTGTCGGGGCGTTTTTACGCCAACTTCCGCCGCAGCAGCGAGAAAGTACTGGGGGCGGTGCCGCCCATCCTGGAGCTGGCCAAGCGCGCCGAGGAGCACGTCAAGGGCATGGTCATTCCGGGCACGCTGTTCGAGGAATTTGGCTTCAACTACATCGGCCCGATCGACGGCCACGATCTCGACGTGCTGGTGACCACCCTGAACAACCTGAAACATCTTCAGGGACCGCAGCTGCTGCATATCGTCACCCAGAAGGGAAAGGGCTACAAGCTGGCCGAGGACGACCCCTGCCGCTACCACGGCGTGGCCCGATTCAACCCGGAAGACGGCCTCGCCGAAGGCGGCGGCAAGCTCACCTACACCCAGGTGTTCGGCGACTGGCTGTGCGACATGGCGGCGCAGGACGAGCGCCTGGTCGGCATCACCCCGGCGATGTGCGAGGGCTCCGGCATGGTGCGCTTTGCCGCGGAATTCCCCAAACGGTATTTCGACGTCGGCATCGCCGAGCAGCATGCGCTTACATTCGCGGCGGGCCTTGCCTGCGAAAAATTCAAACCGGTGGTGGCCATTTACTCTACCTTCTTGCAGCGCGCCTATGATCAGCTGATCCACGACATCGCCATACAGAATCTGCCGGTCGTGCTGGCCGTGGATCGCGCCGGACTGGTCGGCGCGGACGGACCGACCCATGCCGGCAGCTTCGATCTGAGCTATCTGCGCTGCCTGCCCAATATGGTGGTGATGGCGCCGTCGGACGAGAACGAGTGCCGCCAGATGCTCTACACTGCCTTTATGCACGATGGTCCGGCAGCCGTGCGCTACCCCCGCGGCGGCGGCATAGGCGCTCCGGTTTGCAGGGAAATGCAGGCGCTGCCGATAGGCCGGGGCGAAATTCGCCGCGAGGGCGAGAATGTCGCCCTGCTCGCTTTTGGCAGCATGGTGGCGCCCGCACTCGCTGCCGCGGAAGGGCTGAACGCCACTGTCGCCAACATGCGTTTCGTCAAGCCGCTGGACGAGGCGCTGGTGGCCAGGCTGGCGAGGGTCAACAAGCTCCTGGTCACGGTCGAGGAAAACGTAGTCATGGGCGGTGCGGGCAGTGCCGTCATCGAGTGTCTGGAACGGATGGGCGTGACTGTGCCAGTGCTGCAACTCGGGCTGCCTGACCGCTTCATCGAGCATGGCGACACCGCGTTGCTGCTGGCGAACTGCGGTCTGGACCGGGACGGGATCATACGCGCGGTGCGGGAAAAATTAGCCGAGTAGTTTACTCAACTATTGCCGAGTGTTATACTTGGTCTAAATCAATTCAAGGATGCTATCATGAGCGACTGTAATGCGACCTGTGACCTGACCGCGCCCACGTGCGAGAAGGATGACATCGCCGATGTGCAAAGCTTTGCGGATACCCGCCGCATCGCCATCGACAAGGTGGGCATCAAGTCCATCCGCCATCCCGTCAAGGTGGCCGACAAGAGCGAGGGCGTGCAGCATACCGTCGCCCTGTTCAACATGAACGTGTACCTGCCGCACAATTTCAAGGGCACGCACATGTCGCGCTTCGTCGAGATACTCAACAGCTACGAGCGCGAAATCTCGGTCGAATCGTTCGAGGCCATGCTGCGCGAGATGGTCGAGCGGCTGGAAGCCGAATCCGGTCACGTCGAGATGAATTTCCCCTATTTCATCAACAAGACGGCGCCGGTTTCAGGGGTGCAGAGCCTGCTCGACTACGATGTCACCTTCATCGGTGAAATCGTCAAGGGCAAGTACCAGCTCACCATCAAGGCCGTTATTCCGGTCACCAGCCTGTGCCCGTGCTCGAAGAAAATTTCGAACTACGGCGCCCACAACCAGCGTTCGCATGTGACCGTAGCGGTACGCACCAACGAAATGGTGTGGATCGAGGACATCGTGCGCATGGTGGAGGATCAGGCCTCCTGCGAGCTGTACGGCCTGCTCAAGCGGCCGGACGAGAAATACGTCACCGAACGTGCCTACGACAATCCCAAGTTCGTCGAGGACATGGTGCGTGACGTGGCTGCCGCGCTCAATGCAGATGCGCGCATCGACGCGTACGTGGTGGAAGCGGAGAACTTCGAGTCCATCCATAACCATTCGGCTTATGCGTTGATTGAGCGGGATAAGACTGCAAAGTAAGTCGAGACTCGAAGTCCGCGTCGCCTTCGCGGTCGCATCCCCGCCGATGGCGGGGCCCCTGCTCTGCGCTACGGCGCCGCACTTCTCATCAATTCACAACCATTCGGCTTATGCGTTGATTGAGCGGGATAAGACTGCAAAGTAAGTCGAGACTCGAAGTCCGCGTCGACTTCGCGGCCGCATCCCCGCCAATGGCGGGGCCCCTGCTCTGCGCTACGGCGCCGCATTTCTCATCAATTCACAACCATTCAGCCTACGCCCTGATCGAGCGGGACAAGACGGCGGCCTAGTATCTGAACCCATTAATTACGAAACATACGTCGCAGATGTGTGGTTGGGTTACGCCAGCCCTCTCTCCAACGCTCTCCCGCTTGCGGGAGAGAGGGCAATCGTTCCCTCCCCCGCTTGCGGGGGAGGGTTAGGGAGAGGGGAATGGCCGCTAACTCAACCTACATGACTGCGGGTAAGCTCCAAACAAAATGTTTCATTATTTACGATTTTCAATACTAGCAGGCAGTCAACTTAAAATGCCTGTATGTTCTTTGCAGGTGCGAATTCATTCGCACATTGGGCCGAATGAATTCGGCCCTACAAGAACGTAAGGTTCGGAAGCAATCAACTTTCTTCGACTCTCATTTTCTGGGCCAAAGCATTCAATACCTGGTCGATTTGAGCGCCTGACATCCAGTCGTTGTCGAACAAAATCGCGCCCAACAAACGATGCCCACGACCGCAAAGCTCGTCGTGAATTTGGGAAGCAAGGGCTTCTTTGAGCTGAGATTCGGTGATAAAGCCCATCTCGACAGCAAGCTGGCCGAATCGGGGGCAATATTTCCGGGAAACATCCTTGAGCGAATTGTTGGTCATTATTTTGTTCATTCTGATCGTTGCCTAATATTTCTTCACCAGCGTCATCTCGCTGCCGTCGCGTTTCATCTCCAGCCGTTTCAGGAAGCTCATGCCGAGCAGAACGAACGGCATGCTGCCTTCCTGCACCACCCCTTCAACCTGATTGAGCGTGACGTTGCCCACCTTCACGGCGTTGAACATGACGCGGTAGGCGGGAATAACGCCGTTGGCTGTGGAGATCATGATGCGTTCGCCCTTGAGGTAGGAAAGACCGATCCGTTTTGCTTCTGCGCTGCTCACGGCAACCAGGGTGGCGCCGGTATCCACCATCATGCGGGTGCTGACGCCATCGATCGTGCCGGTGGTCAGGAAATGGCCGTTGGAATCGGCGCTCAGCACCGTGGTCGGTTTGCCGCTTCCGCTCCCGGATGGGATGTTGGCGCCTTGCCCCATGCGCAGGGTCTGTCGTTTGCCGTCGATTTCCAGCACCGCCGTGTCGGAATCGGCGCTGATGAGTCTGACGCCTTCGGGCGAAGTTTCCCCTGTTCCCAGCACGCGCTGCTTGCCGCCGTTGACGATGACCATGGCCTTGCCGCTGAACAGGCCTACCACATCGACGTTCGTCGCCCCGGCGGGGGCGCCGGCGAATAGGAAAAACAGCCCGAACAGGATAGAATTTCGCCATCTGAAACCCATTTTAAATCTCCGCTATCATGAAGCCAGTTGCGATTTTCCGCCATGCGCCCAGCGAGGGGCCCGGTTATTTTGCCACATTTCTCGACCGGCACGGCATTCCCTGGCAGCTTTTCAGGATAGACGCCGGCGATGCCGTGC
>JAJYUW010000085.1 GCA_021792335.1 Pseudomonadota bacterium
CCGAGCGCCGCCGCCCCGGCCGCCGCGACGATCATCAGGCTGTCGATGTCGAAGCGGCGGCTGCGCACACTCTGCCAGGCATCGCGCAGGGTATGGAAACCACCCGCCGCGTAGGCGCCCAGCAACAAGCCGAGCGAGAGAGTGTGAGGTGCGCCGGCGAGACCGGCAAGCCAGCCGGCCAGCAACAGCAGGCCGGCAGCGCCGCTGAAAATAAGCTCGCGATGCTCGGCGAACCAACCGGCCTCGCGGCCTTCCTCCAGCACCGCGTAGCCGAGCGCCTGGATGCGCCGGACGATTGCCGGGCGTGCGATTCGCTCGCTGTCGAATTCCAGGCGCAGGCGCTCGGCGGCGTAGCTCACCGAGGCTTCCAGCACGCCGTCGGTGCGTTGCAGCGCGTGCTCGATCACCGTGGCGCAGGCGGGGCAGTCCATGCCATCGATGCGCAGGCTCTCGTGACGAAACCGGTCCCCGAGCCGTGCGCCGGCCGCCTGCGCCAGCTCGCGCACCCGGCTCACGCTGAATTGCCGCGGATCGTAGTGCAGGCACAGGCTGGCGCTGCCGTCTTCGCGCACCAGGTGCACCTTTTCCAACCCTTCGGCCTGCAGCAATTCAGTCAATCGCCCCACGCAGGCGTCGCGCTCATCGGGGACATCCGGCAAGACCAGGGACAAATCCAGTTTAAGTTTTTCAGCCATGATGCTGCTCCTTGGAACCCATTGATTACAGCGGGGGGATGCGCTGCGTTACTGTTGGGGTTTGCCGCACTGGGCGCAAAATTTAGTGCCCGCCGACAACTCTGCGCCGCAGCCGGAACATTTACCAGCCAACAGGGAGGTGCCGCATTGCTGGCAGAAGCGCGCACCGCTCGCATTGGCACTGCCGCACTTGGGACAGGGGCTGCCGGGATTGCCGCCGCTCGGGCCGCCGCCCTGCGGGTAGCCTGGATAGCCACCGTAACCGCCATGTTTGGAACCGCCGTGATGGCCGCCTTGGTGGCCGCCTAATCTGCCGCCCATCAAATTGCCCAGCATCCGTTCAAAGAATCCCATGATTTACTCCTTTTGCACTTGATTTAAAGATGACAAAAATTGTCCATGCTAATTGACGACATCTGCTTACTCGGGATGGTCTTGGTTGCCCTGTTTTTCGCTAAGCCGCTTCCAGCCGGGGAGATGGTGAAGCGCGAGGGTTGCAAAAATCAACCCTCCCGTGACGATCGCCAGCACGTACATCCCGAAAGCGCTGGCCATGCCCACTGCCGCTGTCGCCCAAAGCGTTGCGGCGGTCGTTAGCCCGGCCACGCTCCCCTTATCCTGAAAAATGACGCCCGCTCCGATAAAACCTATGCCGGTGACGACTTGCGCCGCGATACGGGTCGGATCATTGGCCGCGTGGATGGATATCAGGCTGAATGCGCACGCCCCTATAGAGATCGCCATGTAAGTTCGAATGCCCGCGTCGCTCGCATGGCGTTCTCTTTCCCAGCCGATCAAGCCTCCTATCAGCGCAGCGACCATCATGCGCGAGGCATAAAGAAGTTCAGTTCCGATATCCATTTTTTTTTCGTTCATCTCCTCTTGCCTATACAACAGCCACAAGGGCCAGCGCTGCGCCATACCCTGCCAAAAAGCTTGCGGCCAAGGCACGCGGTTCACTGCCCTTGCCCAAACCGGCAAGCAACTGGTGGACAGCTATATACATGACAGCCCCGAATCCCGAAGCAAGGCTAGCGACAAGGCCTGCCCCGGTTAATCCTTCCGCAAGCGCCATGCCCACCATTTGGCCAAGCAACACGATAACGGCGAGCGCCAATCCCATCGTGGCGCGTGCAGCCAGCCTTACGACAGGGGTTCCAAGCGCGAAGGCGAGCCAAAAAAGTTCCACGGCGAGGGAGAGCATCACGGCCATGGACTCGGCCACCTTCGCCGAATACGCGACACCGATGGAAAAGGCGACGAGCACCACGGCCAAAACGGTATTTGTGACGAGTTTCTCCCCGTTCCGCACCCCCCGGCCGCTGCCTCGCAGGTTCGCCAGATTCCGGGGCCATAAGAATTCCGTCAACGCGTAAATGGCTATGCCTGCGACGCATCCCAAAGTGAGACCCAGCAACAAGGCAAAGGCAGGTTTGGCCCCAGTCATGGCAGGCAGCAGGCTCGCCCCGGCGGCGGCAAAGACCGCCCCCGCGGCAAACCATCGCCCATATTGCCTGGTGCGGGTTTGCCCCACAGCGATCCCCGCCAGGACAGCGCCGCCGAGGGGAACAAGCGCGAGAACCAGCAACATCTCACCCGCGGGAATCAAGGAGCACTCCTCACCCTAGCACTGGGATTGCTGCGTCAAGCGCTGCTAGGCCCCGGCACCACGCAGCGGTGTTCCGCACTGGCCGCAAAACCGGGCGCCCGCCGGCAGCTCCGCGCCGCAGCCGGAACATTTACCGGGCGACAGGGACCCGCCGCATTGCTGGCAAAAGCGCGCATCGCTCGCATTGGCGCTGCCGCACTTGGGGCAGGGATTGCCAGGATTGCCGCCGCCTGGGCCGCTGCCCTGCGGATAGCCGGGATAGCCTCCGTAGCCGCCATGTTTAGATCCACCATGATGACCGCCTTGAAAGCCGCCGTGGCCGCCTCCGAATCTACCGCCCATCAAATTGCCCAGCATTCGTTCAAACAATCCCATGATTTACTCCTTTCCAAAAAAACGTGGTCTCACGCAAAAAATTGCACCTTGTTCATCCTACAACCAGCGGATGGCTGCCGCGCTGACGATGTCGGTCACATAAATCCACCCCGCGTCGGCTTGGCCGGTGCGGGCGGTACGCCCGATGATGCCCACCAGTTCGTCCACCTGCTGGTCTTCACAGATCAGCTCCAGCTTCGATTCGTTGATGACCGCCTCGGCCAGTTCGATCGAATAATGTTGCTCCCTGGCATCCATCGCCTTGAGCAGGACTTTTACCGGAACGACGGCAAGATTGCGGCAGCCGGGCGTTCCGTCCGTGTTGCATAGCCCTGACTCCTTCAGAGCGCGAATCACGTCGGCGATGCGGTTGTTGTGGATATAAGCCTTGATTTCTTTCATGCGGATTCTCCTGTTGGGTGATTGCGTGCGGCCGGACCGGCCGCACGCTGCTGGTTTATTTCGCTTGTTTGCGTTCGCGGCGGTTCTCCACCCACTCGTACATCAGCGGCAACAGCAGCAAGGTCAACGCGGTGGAAGTGAACAGGCCACCCACCACCACCGTCGCCAGCGGGCGTTGGGTTTCCGCGCCGACGCCGCTGGACAGCAGCATCGGCACCAGGCCGAAGATGGCGATGGATGCCGTCATCAGCACCGGACGCAGGCGCAGCGCAGCGCCTTGCTTGACCGCCTCCCTGACCGACAGTCCCTGCCGCCGCTGATCGTTGAGGAACGACACCAGCACGATGCCGTTCAGCATCGCCACCCCGAACACCGCGATGAAGCCGATGGCCGACGGCACCGACAGGTACTGCCCGGTGACCGCGAGTCCGATCACCCCGCCGATGGTGGCAAACGGTACGTTCGCAATAATCAGCGTCGCGTAGGTGAGCGAATTAAACGCCGTATACAGCAGGATGAAGATCAGCCCGATGGTGAGCGGCACGATCAGCGCCAGCTTGGCCATGGCGCGCTGCTGGTTCTCGAACGCGCCACCCCACTCGATCCAGTAGCCGGGCGGCAGCTTCACCTGCTGCTTGATTCTCGCGCCGGCTTCCTTCACAAAGCTGTCCACGTCGCGCCCTTTCACGTCCATCTGGATGACGGCATAACGTTGCAACTGCTCGCGTCGTATGAAGGAGTAACCTTCGTCCAACTCCACCGTGGCGACTCTGGAAAGGGGAATCAGCGCGCCAGCCTGGGTGCGGATCGGGATGTTGTTGATGGCTTCCACGCTGTTGCGGAATTCCGGCGCAAGCCAGACCTGGATGTCGAAGCGCTTGACGCCGTCGATCAAGGTGGAAACCGCCTTGCCGCCAATACCGGCCTGTACCACCTCGAGGATTTCGTCGGCGTTGATGCCATAGCGCGCCGCCTCATCCCGGTTCACCTTGACCACCATCTGCGGCTTGCCTTTGTTCGCTTCCAACGATAGGTCCGCGACGCCAGGCACTTTCTCCAGTGCGGACTTAAGCTCACCGGACAGGCGGTCAAGGGTGGTCAAGTCTTCGCCGTAGAGTTTTAGCGCGAGCGTGGCGCGCACCCCGGAAATCAACTCCTCGACGCGCATCTGGATCGGCTGAGTAGCCGAAATCACAGCCGTCGGCACGACCTGTTCCAGCTTATCCTGCATCGCCCTGGAGAGATCGGGGAAGGAAATGGCTTTGGGCCACAGGTCACGTGGTTTGAGATTCACCAGGATTTCCATGTAGTTCACGTCCGCGGTTTCGCCCTTTTCCGCGCGCCCGATCATGGCTATGGCCGAAGTGGTTTGCGGGAAGGTTTTCAGTGCGGCTTCGAGGCGCTCGGAGATGCGGATGGATTCGTCGAGCGAAGTGGAAGGGATACTGGTCACCCGGAACATGATGCCGCCCTCCTGCAAGGTGGGCATGAATTCCTTGCCGAGGAAAGGAATCAACGCGATGGACGCCACCAGCAGCACCAGCGCCCCGGAGAACACTTTTTTCTTGTTCTCCAGCGCCCAGTCCAGTAACGGCAGATAGAGTTTTTTCGCCCACTTGACGATAAAGGTGTCTTTCTCCTCTTTGGGTTTCAGGATCAGCGCCGACATGACCGGCACCAGCGTCATGGTCAATAAAAGGGAGCCCACCATCGCGAAGGTAATGGTGAGCGCCATCGGCTTGAACAGCTTGCCTTCCAACCCGGTGAGAGAAAACAGCGGCAGGAACACCACGATAATGATCAGGATCGCGAACGCGGTCGGATTGATCACTTCCCGCGCCGCTTCCAGGATCACGTGCGTCTTGTTCACCGTCTTGCCGGCCTGGTGCGAGAGCAGGCGGAAGCCGTTCTCCACCATCACCACGGCGCCATCCACCATCATCCCGATCCCCACCGCCAGACCCGCCAGCGACATCAGGTTGGCAGACAATCCCCACTGCTGCATCAGGATGAAGCTGATCAGCATGGCCAGCGGCAGGGCGATGATCACCACCACTGCGGAACGGATCTCTCCCAGAAACAGGAACAAGATGATGACCACCAGGATGGAGCCTTCGACCAGGGCATTTTCCGCGGTCTTGACCGCCTTCTCTACCAACTCGGTGCGGTCGTAGACCGTATTGACGGCAACGCCCGCCGGCAGCGCCTGCTGTACGGTCTTGAGCTTTGCCTTGACGGCGTCCACCACGTTCTTGGCATTCTCGCCGATACGCTGCAACGCCATGCCCAACACGACTTCCTTGCCGTCCTTGGTCACCGCGCCGGAGCGCAGGGACGGTGCCTCCTTGACTTCAGCCACGTCGCGCACATAGACCGGCGTCCCCTCGCGGGTGGCCAACACCACGTTGCCGATATCCCGCACGTTGCCGACCAGCCCAAGGCCGCGCACCAGATACTGCTCTTGCCCGATATCGAGATATTGCCCGCCGACCTGACGGTTGTTGGCGGTGAGGGTCTCCATCACGGTCTTGAAGCTCAGGCCATATTTGATCAGCTTTTGCGGATTGATCAGCACCTGGTATTGCTTTTCCTGTCCGCCCCACGACATCACGTCGTCGACACCCGGCGCGGTACGCAGTGTCAGGCGAACGTTCCAGTCCTGCAAGGTGCGCAGGTCCATTTCCGACAACTTCTTGTCGGCGGTTTCGATGGTGTACCAGAACACCTGCCCCAACCCCGAACTATTGGCACCGAGCACAGGCTCTCCATAGCCTTCCGGAATGCGGCCCTTGACCTCCTGTAGCTTCTCACCCACCAGCCGGCGGGCGAAGTAGATGTCCACATTGTCCTTGAAGTACACGCTGACATAAGACAGTCCAAACAAGGAAACCGAGCGTATTTCCTCCACTCCAGGCAGGCCAGCCATGACACCTTCCACTGGAAAGGTCAGCAGCTTTTCCACATCCTCGGCCGCCAGCCCAGACGCCTCCGTATAGATGTTCACCTGTACAGGTGTCACGTCGGGAAATGCATCCACCGGTACTTCGCGCCAGGCTTTCACGCCCAGCAACACCACCAGCACGAACGCCACCAGCACCAGCACCTTGTAGCGCAATGAGAGGTCAACAATATAATTCAACATAGCCGCCTCCTATTCCGCACTGATTTGCGATTTGAGCAATCGGGCTTTGAGCGCGTAGGCACCGCTCACCACCACGCTCTCGCCCACCGCCACGCCGGATTTAAGCACGGCGTATCCTTGGGCACGTTCGCCCACTTCCACGGCGCGCGGCTCGAACCCCCCGCTTTCGGCGACAAATACCGTCGGTTGCCCCTGCAACAGCAACACGGCGTCTTCCGGCACGATCAGCGCCTTGGCGTTTGCCCTGGTGGTGTTGATCGCCGCACTGGCGAACATTTCCGGTTTCAGCCTGCCGTCGGGATTCGGCACCTCCACCCGAGCCTTGGCCGTGCGGGTTTCCTTGTTCATCGTGCTGCTGATGTAGGTGAGCCGCCCCTTGAACACCTCGCCAGGATAGGCTGACACGGTGACAGTGGCCTGGGCGCCGACGCGGACCTTGCCCAGGTCTTTCTCGAACAGATCGCTTTCGATCCACAGGGTGGACAGATCGGCCACGGTAAACAGGGATTGGTCCGGCGCTGCGAGCTCCCCCAGTACCGCCTTTTTCTCGATGATGGTGCCGGCAAACGGGGCGGTCAGCGGAAACACCGAGCTGGACGATTTCTCCGGGGCGACCCCCATCATGCGCAGCTTGTCACCGGCGGCGCGCAGGGCAGCCCGGGCCTTTTCGTGTTCGGCGCGGGCGCGCAGGTAGTCTTTCTCGGGGATGATATTGTCGGCATTCAGCCGCTGGGCGCGCTCGAAATTGGCCTGGGCCAGCGCCGCCTCGCTCGCCGCTTGCAGATAGCTCGAACGCGCCTCACCCAGTTCGATGCTATCGAGCATTGCCAGTGCCTGCCCCGGTTTTACCCGGTCGCCCAGACTGGCATTCACCTTGACGACACGCCCCGGCACGCGCGGCCCTACGTGAGCCAATTTATCCTGGTTGGCCTGAATGGTCGCCGTGACCACGACCTGTTCGGCCTTTTGCTGCAATTCCAGTTTCTGCACCTTGATGCCCGCTGTTTGGGCTTCTTCGGCGCTCAGGGCGAGCAATTTCTCGCCGCCTTTTTCTTGTGGTTTTTCCGGTTGAGGTGTTGGCGCGCCTTTGCTCGCCGGTTCCGCTTGCTTGGGCTTGTCGCCGCACCCTGCAAGGACGGCTGCAGACAAGCTGCCGGCCAGGAGCAGCAACGCCAGTCGTTTCAGGCTGCGTTTTTGTTGGCTGAGTGAATTTTTCATGTCATGAATTCCTTGATATTCGATTATGTTCAGCGTGCTTCGCGCGCAGACTGCCAGCCCGCTGCCGCTTCCAGAGTCACTTGGGTCAAGCGCAAATCAGTTCGGGCGTCGAGCAGGTCGCGCTGCCCGTCCAGTACCTGGCGGTTGACCAACAGCAATTGCAGCAGCCCGATCTCGCCGGCGCGAAAGGAAACGGAGGACAGGCGCTGGTTTTCCTGCAGGCTCGGCAGCACCGATTCGCTCAGCCGTTTGACGCGCGTTTTCAGATTCTCCCAGCGCTCCCACAGCGCCAGCACTTGAGCGCGCGCATCGCGTTGCACGGCCTGTTGCTGCACCTGCGCCTGGGTCAACTCGGTGGCCGCGCGCCCGATTCCGGTGGCGTTACGGCGAAACAGCGGCAGCGGCAGGGTGACGCTCAAACCAGTGATCCTGTCTTGGGGATTAGCCGGGCCTTCGCGCGCGGAGGAGAGGCCCAGCGTCACGTCCGGATAAACTGCCGCGCGCTCCAGATCAAGCCGGCTTCTGGCGGCTTTTTCCCGATAGTCGAACGCGCGTAGCAGCGGGCGGTTGGCGGCCGAAGCCAGCAGTTCCTGCAAGGTATACGAAGCCGATGAGGGATCGAGATACCCGCCAACTTCGGGCAAGTTGTCGGCCGGCAGTTGCAACAAGGTGGCCAGCTCGGCCCGTGCCTGGACCAGTTGCTCCCGCAACACAGACACCTGGTTTTGCGCGCGCTCCGCTTCCACCTTGGCGAGATTGCCATCGAGGCGGCTGTCTTCGCCCGCCGTGACGCGTTTTCTGACTGCTGTCGCCGCTTCCTGGATGAGTTTGAGCGTCCGCTCCTCCATGTGAATGCGCAGTTGCAGGCTAAGCACTTGCACAAATCGCTGCTCCACTTCCGCGCGCAACTGGCGCCGGGTTTCCGCAATGACCTCTTGCGTTGCGGCAAGAGCCTGCTCCGCTGCGCTGCGGCGCTTGCCCTGTTGCCCGGCTATTTCGAAAGTCTGCGCCAGCCCGACCGTCCACTCGCGGTTGCTCCGGGCGGGGTCGGTCGTTTGAGGAAGAGTGCGCTTGCGCCACTCCGTGGCGAGCTGCGGATTGTTCCACAGCGGCGCACGGGTGTCGGTAAGCTCGCCCTGCGCCGCGGCAAGATTCGCCTGGGTAGCGCGCAGTGCCGGATTGGCCTGTTCAGCCTGCTCCCAGGCTGACTCCAACGTGAGCGGAACCGACAGGGCTGAAAGCGGATAAAGCGATGCGAGCAACAAAGGCACGCCGATAAGGCGGCGCATCAGCCGCATCCTGCTGCGCAGGTTGCGGAAAATAGTGACGAATTGCACGATAACTCCTTCTGATGTGCGTACGGCAGCTCGCTTGAGGCGAGCGCGCACTCACGACAAAATCACAACACGGATTTGGATCAGATTTAGGAGAACAGACGCGGGGGCCGGTAGCGGCCTTCGGGAAGAGCGGGAGGAACGATGGATCGCTTACAGACGAAGTAATCGCCGGTGGCCTCCGTCAGGAGGGCCGGATGCAGGGAAAAGATTCCGACGAAATGGTCCACGGCGTGGCACCAGTGGTTGCACACAACGCCTTTGACGCCGGTTTTTCCATCGCCGGGCTGCGCAGCGGTCACGGCATCGTCAGCCAGTGCCGTTTGCGACGCCTCCATGAGGAACGCGTCGGCCACGGCTTCGCGATTGAACGTCCAGCCGCCCCCATTGATCACCAAGGTGAGCAACAGGAACTGAACAATTCGTCGGAACGCGGCAGACATAATTATTAATTTAACTTGATCCTTGAGTAAGATACAAGCACTTTAAACCCTATAGCGACTTCAGGGTCAAGCGGTTAAAATGATCAGATTGTTATGCGGAGGGACTCATGCGCATTGGGGAATTGGCAAAAGCTACCGGCATCGACGTTGAAACACTGCGCTATTACGAGCGCGTCGGGCTGGTGCAGCTGCCTGCACGCCAGGCCAACGGTTACCGGGCCTATGGCCAGGATGCGATAGAGCGGGCGAATTTTATCCGGCATTGCCGCACGCTGGACATGGGGCTGGGAGATATCAAGCGCCTGCTCGACTTTACGTCGAAGCCCGACGCCGGCTGCTTCGACGTGAATCACCTGCTCGATGAGCATCTTGCTCGCGTGCGTGCCAAGCTCAAATCGCTCAGAACGCTGGAACAGCAGCTCGCTCGGCTTCGCACCCAATGCGATGCCGGCCACCGGGCGGCAGACTGCGGAATTTTGCAAGACTTGGTTGCGGCCGCTCATGGCGAGGCGTGTGCGTGCCACCCATCCGACGGCAACGCCAGCTTGTCTAAACGAAAGGCGCGCGAGTGATTGCGGATTTGGCCAAAACGACGGCGTTGTTCATCGCCACCGCCGTTGCCGAAATCGTAGGCTGCTACTTGCCCTGGCTGTGGCTCAAGCAGGGCAAGCCCGGGTGGCTGCTATTGCCGGCGGCGGCGAGCCTGGCGTTGTTCGCCTGGCTGCTCACGCTGCACCCCAGCGCCG
>JAJYUW010000086.1 GCA_021792335.1 Pseudomonadota bacterium
GGGGCCGCGGGGGGGGGGGGGGGGGGGGGGGGGGGGGGGGGGGGGGGGGGGGGGGGGGGGGGTGAGGGGGTGTTCAGCGCCTCCGGTTCGCGCTCCTCCTGGGGGTGAGGGGGTGAGGGGGTGAGGGGGGCAGGTGGGAGAGATGGAGGGAATGGACGGCTGCGCGAGCCTTCCTGAAAAAAATTTGCTATTCCTATTGCCATAAATGAAATATTTCCCATACAATCGGCGCAAATATTTTATTCATGCTCTATTTCTTTTATTTGAAATCTAATCGTCACGATTTAATGATATTTATCATGCTGATAGATATTGTCTCGATACAGGGTAGCGGAGTAATCGTTTCATGATAATCCGATTATATTTCGAAAGTTATACATTACATTGCTTCTAAAGTAATAACGTTGTGCAGCTCGTGCCCCCGAATCTCTTTAGTCATAGCGCCAGTCGATGAGGTGATTGCAAGCTCGGGCAATCAGTAGTCAAAGGTGGGTAAGTGGAAGAGTGGCTTAGCCTAGAGCCCGGGAGTTTCTGGGCCGCATGATTGATATCACATACCGAAAGGGGTCATAAAAATGAAGAGCTTCAAGCTACGTAACGGTATTCTTGTTGCTGCGATCAGCAGCGCTTTTGTCGTCGGTTGCGGCGGCGGAGGGGGAGGAACGACGCCTGTAGCCCTCAGCACCACAGGTCAGGCGGTTGACGGCTATCTCAGCAATGCCACGGTGGTTCTGGATACCAAAGACGATCTTAGTTTCGGCGGTCCCTCCAGCCCAACCGATAGTTCGGGCCATTACAGCTTCTCGGGAGATGGTCAGCACGCGGTCAAGGTCATAGGTGGCCATGACGTTTCGACCGGCACCCCTTTCCTCGGTGTATTTCAAGCGCCGCCCGCTTCGTCGGTGGCAACGCCGCTGACCACCCTAGTGATGGCCAGTTTGCCGCCCGGACAGGCTATTACATCTGCTGCGGTAACCACAGCCCAAAACGCGGTGAAGACCGCTCTAGGCATTAGTCCATCGATTGACCTGACGACGGTTGACCCGGTCGCTGCGGTCAATACGCCGACGGCGAATATTTCTTCTACAGACGCCACAAAGCTGATGCAAGTCAACGTCGCCGTGCAGGTGCTGATGCAGCAGGCGGCAAGCGTGGTTGCAGCAGCCTCGGGCCTCAACGCGCCGACGGATATCCAGAGACAGGCGCTCT
Organism: Pseudomonadota bacterium; assembly: GCA_021792335.1. Taxonomy (GTDB): domain Bacteria; phylum Pseudomonadota; class Gammaproteobacteria; order Burkholderiales; family Sulfuricellaceae; genus Sulfuricella. The sequence goes on from JAJYUW010000086.1 coordinate 1,210, forward strand.
ATGACCAGGCGGTCCATGCGGTTGCTGCCGTCGCGGAAACGAATGCTGCTGCCGGAATCTCAGTTGATCTCGCGAGCATCCCCAGCTTTACCGATTCCGTCGTGTCGAAAACCGTGAGTAATGCCGCTGCCAGCCCCGCCGTCCAGGCAGCGCTGGTCAACAACACTAATGCGGCAGCTGCGCTGAAGAACCTTTCGCCCGCTAGTGTCGCCGCGGCAAGCTCCCAGACGATTGCAAATCAGGTGGCGGTTGTGGCCAAAACGTCGCCGACGATCCTGGCCGCTGCAGCGAACTCTTCGACCGTTGCCAACAACCCGGTGCTTACCGCGATCACAGATACCAATTTGCCGACGATGGTAGGCAGCATGTCTGGGCTCTTGACTCAAACGGTTGCCAACGCCAATCCTAATATTGCCACCGCCTTGCTATCGACTGCGACTTCGGTACTGTCTGCTCTTCAGGCTAATGATGCTACTGGTGCGGCAACAGCTATCAATACCCAGATTACCCAAGTGGAGGCAACATCGCCGTCAATAAGCATTCCACAAGTTAATGCGAATGATGTTACAGCTATCCAAACCGCGGCAACTGCCAGCATAGCCACGGCTATCAGCAACGCTACCACGACCACTACCGCCGGTGGCACGACCACTACGGCCGGTGGCACGACCACTACCGCCGGTGGCACGACCACCACCGCCGGTGGCACGACCACTACCGCCGGTGGCACGACCACTACCGCCGGTGGAACTACCACCACCGCGGCGACCACCTCGACCACTGCTACGTCAACCACCACCAGCACCACGACCACGACGACATCGGGTGGCGGTTCGAGCAATCTCACCACCTACTTCGGCATTGCTAACGATACCGTCACCGTGGAGGGTGGTATTTGCACTTTGACGCAATTTGCCACAGGTTGTACTGCTACCAACCCCGCGACAGCGCCATCGAAGACGATCGCATTTACCCTGAACCCGGTGGGCAGTCTCGCCAGTGCGTATGACAACACCTCTCTCGGCCTGCAGGTCACGGGTACCGGTACCGATCTGCGCATCCTGGATATTTCCATCAGCCCGATCCACATTGACTTGGTCAGCGGCGTCTGGAGACTGACGGTGCCTGCCAATGCTACGATGTATATCTACGGCAGAAATTCGACCGGCACGAAGATCGCAAACACCTCGCTGGTCAACACGCAGAATCAATATGTCCAGATGGGCAGTAGTAATGCGTTCAGCTTCGACTATGGAGCGGTGTTGAATACTCTGACCACTGGTCTGGGAGGATCTTCAGCACCCGTGTTCCTAGACCTGCAGAACAAGACCGGCACCTTCAATGTCACGGCAGTCGTGGGCGGCGGCATCCCGGTTGCTAGCGGCGCCGGAGTGCCGCTCAGCAACGCTACAGTTTCGGTTCCCAATACGAGCGCCTCGGTGACCGGACCTTCGATCAGTGGCAAGGTGACCATCAACTGAGTTGAGTTCTAAGATGGCGGGATGATCTGACCAGAGAATCCTGCATGTGCAAGGCGGGAAGCGGAAGGTTTCCGTTTCCCGTTTCATTAAAGGCTCTTCCTCAATGGCGATTTTTTCCCGCCTCTTGCCGTGCTGCCTCTCGCTTTGGTGTTTCCAGGTCGCGGCCGCACCGCTGGATGCCTTCCTATCCGCGGATACCCAATTGGCCACGGGTCAGGGGCGCGTGGAGGCCGCTTACGATGCGGTCAACAGCACCCTGGACGTGTTCAAGATCCGCGCCAAGGATCCGGTCTATGGCGGTACCAACGTCGGCGATTACAGCGGCGGACACCTGCGCGGGGCCTACCAGTTTGCTCACGGCGTGTCGGTCGATGGCGGGCTGTGGCAGCGCAAGATCAGTTATCGCAGCGACAAGGAGTCACTCACCAGTTGGCAGCTCGGGACGCAGTATCGCTTCTATCAGGGCAGCTTCTGGCAGGGCTCCAGTTACGCTCTGCGGTTCTCCGCCTGGGGTGACTCTGCCTCGCAACTCAACAAGACCACGCCGACGACGGTGTTCGGCCACACGATGAACAGCATTTCGGTTCATGATCCCAAAGACGTCCAGTTGGAAGCCGATCTGCTGGGCGCCTGGCCATTGAGCGAGCAGACCGAACTCTCCGCCTTCGTGGGCGGTGGCAACAGTCGGGTCAGCGTCGCTTCGGTCAGCGGCAGCTACACCACCTCGGCCGGCTGCGAATTCAATCTGCTGTTTGCTGGCAGCACCAGCACCGCCACATTGGCGGCGCCTTGCGGTCACTTTCTCACCGCGGTCTTCACCACGCCCGATCAGACGGTTATCCATGAGGTGTCCTATCACGCCCGCTACTTTCAGTTGGGCGGCATGCTGCAGTGGCACAACCTTGACTGGCGGCTGACCGGTGGGTACCAATTTCAAACTCTGAATCGGGATCACGTCGATGCTGCGATCAGCAGTCAAGGCGGCGTTGCTTACAAAAGTAACCAGATCCTGATCGGTGAGGTCGCGCGCAAGGTGGGCAGAAATACCGCGGTCTTTGTGCGCGGCCAGTTGATGAGCCACCAGTTCGTCGGCGAAATCCCCTTCGCCTACAACAGCGTCACCGCCAGCAAATTTGCCAGTCGCTACGGGCTCGTCAGCATGGGAGTCATGCATGCGTTCTGAGATCAAACTGCCCCTTGGGAAAATTCTGCCGTGAGCGCGCTTCGCAGCTCATCTGAAGCTATGCCGCAGCACGTGGCCATCATCATGGATGGCAATGGCCGCTGGGCCAGGCGGCATTTGCTGCCGCGCGCCGCCGGCCACAAGCGTGGTGTCGAGACGGTGCGCACGGTCATCAAGGCTTGCATCGCCCGCGACATTCCCTATCTCACGCTGTTCGCCTTCAGTTCAGAGAACTGGCGTCGCCCGCCCGAGGAAATCTCTTTTTTGATGGGCCTGTTCGTCCGTGCCCTCGAGCAGGAGGTGGACAAGCTGCATAATAATGGCATCTGCCTGCGCGTCATCGGCGACCTGTCGCGTTTCGAGACCAAGTTGGTGAACATGATCCGGCGCGGCGAAGCGCTTACCGCCACCAACACCAGGCTAAACTTGACGGTCGCGGCCAATTATGGTGGCCGCTGGGACTTGCTGCAAGCGGCTGAACGCATGCTGGCCAAGCACCCCGGCCAACAAGGCGGCTACACCGAGGCCGATCTCGCCGAGAATTTAGCGATGGCTCACGCACCCGAACCTGATCTTTTCATCCGCACCGGTGGCGAGCAACGCCTGAGCAATTTTATGCTCTGGCAACTGGCTTACACCGAGCTGTACTTCACCGAGAAACTCTGGCCGGAATTTGATGCTACCGCGCTTGATGAAGCGATCGCTTCCTATCGCTGCAGGGAAAGACGCTTCGGGCGAACCAGCGAACAACTCCTTAATGAGACGCAAAATGCTATGACAACACAGGTAGTTTCACAGGATTCAATCATTATTTCACGGCTGTGAGTAACGAATTTCGAACCATGATGCGCCGGCCCCTGCCTAGGTAATCCGAACATGACAAACTTTCAGCGCAAGATTTTTTCTCTGTTGCTGGTGGTCATTTTGTCCACCTTCCCGATAGCCCAGACAGCTGCCCAGGCGACCGCAGGTGCTGCTAGTTCGGCTAGTGGCGATGCGTCCGGTGCTGCGAGTACCGCAGGCGGCTCAGGGGCCGCAGGTGCTACTGGCAGTGGAACAGTTGGGGGGGGGGCCGCGGGTGGTGCTGCGGCGGGTGCAGGCGCCATGGGCGCCGTGGGCGCTGCGGTCGGAGCCATCAGCGCCACCACCATTGCCGCCGTCGCGGTCGCGGTTGGTGCGGCTGCCGCGGCTGCCTCATCATCATCTGGGGGCAGCACGGGGACGACGAAGTAGTTCCTCGATTACGGGCTCAAACTCGCGCCCCATAACGGCTTGACCCTCCGTTTGTTTCCCTCAACCCGCCTCAGTACGAATCTCCTGGCACTGCTGCTATGCTCATCAACTTTGCTCGTCGGTTGCGCGACCGAATCTGCCGCCATCGGACAAAGCCTCCGCTTGCTGCTGGGCAAACAGGATTACACGGGCCAGACCGCCTTGTTGTCGGATCACCGTTATCTGCGAGTCCACGTCTCAGGCCGTACGCTGTTGCTGGTGCTGGGTTACAAGGAAGCAGCACCCGACGGCGCCATCGAGATCTGGTATAGCGCCCAGGGCGAAGTCGTCAAGCTGCAGCGTGGGCGCATCGTCGCAACCGATGGTCTATCGACCGACTGGCGCGCGGTTCGTTTTTCACAGCCGCCGCCGGACTGGCAAACCCTGGCAAAGCACGGGCCGCTGCGCTACACGCGCAGCCGCGACGAGATGCCCGGCTATCGTTTCGGCCTGCGCGACACCCTCATCGCCACAGCCATCGCGGCGCCCACCCACAGCCTGATCCGGAATATCGCGCCGGCTTCCTTGCACTGGATCGAGGAGACTTGCCTTCCCTCCGATTCCCGCGAGCTGCTGCCACCCTCGCGCTTCGCCTTTCAGAACATGGATGGTCGCGAGACCGTGGTCTATTCCGAGCAATGTCTCTCGCCGACCCTGTGCCTGGCGCTGCAACGCTGGCCGGTCGCTGGGGGCAAGCGTCGATGAGTGCGCTGGGCAGGCGCTTGGCGCAGCCGCAGGCTACCCTGAATATCGCTGCACTGGCACTCGCTACAACGCTGATCTTTGCCGGCCCGGTCCCTGCCTTGGCCTCGGTCCAGCATGTTGCGGTCTCCTCAGTCGCAGGAAACGCTCACCCGCGCCGGATTCGCCGTGGCGAACGGCTCTCTGACTGGCTGCTGCGCCAGCCACAATCGACGTCGGACTTCCTGCCTGGCCTGAGCTGGCAGGTGCCGGCGCAACGACTGCCACAAGCCCAACTCCAGCAACGCCTGCTGGCGGAACTCGCTGCCTCGCCCGAAATCAAGGCGCCGATGGCGGTGCGCGAACGTCTGGCTCGTTGGCTGCAAGCGCTGCCGGTCACCGGTCGCGTGCCCATCGTTCTTCCCGATGCGCGCTGGCTGCAAGCGCACCCGGACAAGGACCCGGTATTGGCCAGCGGGCAGCGCGTGGTACTGCCCACCCGACCGCGCACCGTGACCGTGATCACCGCGGATGGACAGCGTTGCCAGCCCAGGCACCAGAGCGGCGCCCAGGCCAGAAGCTATCTGCGCGCCTGCATGCCGAATAGTGTGGGGCGCATCGATACCGCCTGGATCGTGCAACCCGATGGTCGGGTATTTCGCTTCGGCATCGCCGACTGGAATCAAGAGGCACAGGACGAGCCCGCGCCAGGCGCCTGGCTATGGGCGCCGGCACGCGACAGGGGCTGGCCGGCAACCGTTTCCGAAATGCTCGCACGTTTTCTGGCAACACAAGGACCGGCTCCGGATGCACCCGTTTCCGCGGCGGATTTCGACGCTCGCGATTTGCCCACGATAGCCGCAATGGGTGCGGTGCACGCCTCCGCGCCGGCGCGCGACCCGATGATCAGTGCCAGCGATTGGGGCGAAATCGGTCTGCTGCAAACGCCCACGGCACGCATGGCCGAAACCGGCGACCTGCGCTTTCATTTCAGCCGTGTCTATCCCTACGGCCGTGGCACGGTGATGTTCCAACCCTTCTCTTGGCTAGAGGGCGGATTTCGTTACACCAACATCAGCAACCGCCTCTACGGTCCAGACATCGCCGGCGGCCAGGCCTACAAGGACAAGAGCATCGATTTCAAGGCCCGGCTCGCGCGCGAAACCGCGCACGAGCCGGCAGTGGCGCTGGGCATGATCGACGTCGGCGGCACCGGGCTTTTTTCCAGTGAATATCTGGTGGCGAACAAACGCAGCCGGAATTTCGATCTGTCCCTGGGTCTGGCCTGGGGTTATCTGGGCGAACGCGGAAATTTGCGCAATCCCCTTGCGCTCTTGAGCAGTGGCTTCAACCAGCGCACCGGTAGCACGACGGCGACCGGCGGCACGCTCAATGTCAAGTCGTTCTTCCACGGCCGCCCCGCCCTGTTCGGCGGCCTGCAATATCAGACGCCGTGGCCGAAGCTGCTCGCCAAGATCGAGTACGACGGCAACAACTACCAGCACGAGCCACAAACCAATAACCAGAGAGACAACTCGCCTTTCAATGTCGGCCTCACCTATCGCTATTCGCCCTCGGTCGATCTGTCCGCGGGCTTCGAGCGCGGCAACACGGTGATGTTGGGCTTCACCTTCCACGGCGCCCTGAACAAGGTAGCCGCGCCGAAGATACTTGATCCGGCTCCAGTTCCAGTCGTTGCCGCGATGCCGGCGAAGCAACCCACGTGGTCGCGCACCGCCGCCGATCTGGAAGCGCAAACGCAATGGCGCGTGCTAAGGATCACTGCGCACGGCGGCGAGTTGCGCGTGCTATTTGCCAACGCCGACGGCATCTACTGGCAGGATCGCCTCGATCGGGCGGCAGCCGTGCTGCATCGGGATGCGCCGGCTTCGATCACGCGTTTCGTCCTGGCCTTCCGGGAGCATGGTCTGCGCATGACCGAGCGGCTCATCCTGAGAGATGAGTGGGTCAAGGATCATACCGAGTATCGCGCACCCATGGCACGTCAAGCGGCCATTGCAGCCATTGCGCCCACTACTCCGCAATCGGCGACTGCCGGCATTTCGCTCTGGCGCAGCGAGCGCGCGCCCTATCGCTTCGGCCTCGCGCCGAGCTTCGTGCAAACCATCGGCGGCCCGAACGGTTTCATTCTCTACCAGGCCGGGGTGTCGGGTATCGGCGAGGTGAGCCTGAATCAAACCACCTGGATCTCGGGCCGGCTCAATTACCGTCTGTTCGACAATTACAGTAACTTCAACTACGACGGGCCCAGCCTGCTGCCACGCGTCCGCACCTATATACGTGAATACCTGACCTCCTCCGCTGCGACCATTCCCAATCTGCAACTGACCCATGTCGGTCAACTCGGCGACAATCAGTTCTACAGCGCCTACGCCGGCTACCTCGAATCGATGTTCGCCGGCGTCGGCGGGGAATGGCTGTACCGCCCTTGGCAAAGCCACGTGGCCTTCGGCGTCGATGTCAATCATGTGCGGCAGCGCAACTTCCGGCAGAACTTTGCGCTGCGGGACTACCAGGTCAATACCGGGCACGCGACCTTGTACTGGGACACCGGCTGGAAATCCACGCATATCAATCTCAGCGCCGGCCAGTATCTGGCGGGCGACCGCGGCGTCACGGTCGAAGCCAGCCGGACCTTCCGCAATGGACTGACGCTCGGCGCCTATGCCACCAAGACCAACGTCTCCGCCGCGAAATTCGGCGAAGGCAGCTTCGACAAGGGCATCTATCTGTCGATTCCCTTCGATGCCTTCCTGCCCTACTCCAGCCCGACCGTCGCCCATTTCACCTGGTCGCCCCTGACGCGCGATGGCGGCGCGCGCCTGGACCGCGCCGTAACCCTGTATGACCTGACCAGCGGACGCGATCGTCGTCTGCTCGACTTCCGGCCGGCGAGTAGCCGTGCATCGAGCATCGAGCAAGGCAGCGACTGGCTGCGGCCGGCGGGGCCGTCGTTCTGGAATGATATCGGCGAATCGACCGACACCCTGGGTCACCAGTTGCTCTCGGGGCATTACGGACCGGCCTTGTTCGCGGGCGGATTGATGGTCGGCGGTGCTGCGCTGTTCGATAGCGGCGTCCACCGTCTGGCCCTGAAGCATGGCGGCGGCATCTCGAAAACGCTCGGCAACATCACTACCAACATCCCCTTCATGCTGGCGGCCGGTACCGGGCTGTTGTGGACGGGCGTCGGCGATCAGGCGGCATCCGAGACCGCGTGGACCAGCATCAAGGCGATGGGGTTCACCCTGCTGGGCGAAACCGCGTTGAAGATGATGGTCGGACGTGCCCGACCCGATGCCAATCTTGGCACTCACCATTTCACGCCGGGGAGTTTCAGTTCGGCGAATTCAAGCTTTCCCTCTATCCACCTGGGCGTCGCCTTCGCCGCAGTCACGCCCTTCGCCCAGAAGTACGACGCCCCCTGGCTCTACGGCGTCGCTGCGGCCACCGCCTTCGGGCGCATTCAGCAGAACAAACACTTCCTTTCAGACACGGTGGCGGGCGGCCTCATCGGTTATGCCGTCGGCTCGACGCTGAGCGAGGAACAGCGCAACCGCAGAGGCCCGCAGTTCGCTCTGGGCAGCGATCACACCGTCTGGGCCAACTGGCAGTTCTAGTGTCGCGAATCTTTACGAATCATAATTCCGCGCCATTTTCTCGTCCGCATCCTGCCGAAAGACCGAAGGTCATTTCGAGCATTTCAAGGGGATTTGGCAAAACCCATTTGGTCACGGTTTGGTCACAGAATAGTCGCGGCGACTTTCAGAATCCAAAACGCATAAAGCCAACCACCGCTAAGTGATTGGCTTTATAGGATTTTGTTTGGTTGCGGGGATAGGATTTGAACCTATGACCTTCGGGTTATGAGCCCGACGAGCTGCCAGACTGCTCCACCCCGCGGAGCGAATTATAGGGACATCGCTGCACCGCGTCAATGCAATTCTCCCCCGCGTATCACGGCGCGGCGCATGCCCGGCGATGCGACACGAAGCGTTACCTACCATAGCGTCTCGTGTATCATATTCAGCCATGAAAAGCCGCTTCATCAGCCAGTGGGTGACCAAGTTCCTGAGCGAGCGCCCGGTGCGCGCCAATTCGCTGATCATCAC
>JAJYUW010000087.1 GCA_021792335.1 Pseudomonadota bacterium
ACGTGATCGCCTCCAACCGCTGCTTGTCCCGCGCGCTCACCAGCACGCACACTGTCTGTGCCATCCAGCCAGATTCGCACGCCGGCCGGCTGCTGTGAATCGGCAGAATGCGTCAGTGCACTAGCAACAGGATCGCGAGCAGGGCGAAGGCGAGTGCCGCACGAATCATGTCTTCCGAGCCACGCGCAGCGGCGATCGTGGCGACCGCGACCGCGGCGAAATAGAGAACGAAGAAACCGACGGACCTCGGCTCGTTCACCAGGTCCTGCACCCGCGGCACACGACTGCGGCCGAGCCGGCCGCCGTAACGGGACAGCCACGACAGGAACGCAACGATCTTGTAGAGCTGGGTCAGTGCAAGCCCGCTCAACCAGCCCAGCAGCACCAGCAGCACGAGGCTCGGCGCCAGGACCGCCAGCCGGTCCGTGACGACCGCGCCGACGGCGAGCAGCATGGCAAGCCCGAGGGCGACAAAGGCGCCGATCGCCGCGCGGTTGTGCAGCTCGATCTGCCGCCGCCGACTGCAATACAGCCGCACCACGTCGGCGAGATAGAGCCCAAGCGCCAGCATGATGCCCAACCGTCCCACCTGCTCAAGCGTCGCAAGCCAACCGACGGGCCAGACGCTTCCGGTCAGGCCAGCCGTCAACGCGGCCAGGAACCCGCCCACCCCGGCCCACAGCACCGCGGCACCAAGCGCCCCCCGTTCGTGCGGGGCTAGCATGAACATCGGCAACAATTCGTAGGACACGCCGATCGCGGTCAGGGTGAACCAGCCACCCAGCCCGGCTAGGACGTGATAGCCTACGCCACCCGTCAACAACGGCGCCAGCGCCGGACCGGTGGCCGGCACTGTCAGGGCCAGCGCGAAGCTGAGGCCGAGCAGGATCGTAAGCAGCAGGAACCCGAGGCCGGCGAGAACGAACCGCGCGCTGAGTGGCGCCGGCCGCTTCGCCGCCAGCGGTACCAGCAAGGTGGCGCCCCCCACCAGCAGCGCGATGATCACCAGCCCGCCACCCACGGGCAGCAGGCGCGCCATCCAGGCCCAGTGGCCAAGGGCACAGAACCCGCCGACCATCAGCGCCAAGCCGCATTCAACCCCGATCAGCGTCACCAGCGGCAAAGCCTGGCTCGGCAGCTTGCGACTGGTAATCACCGGAACGAACTGAAACAGTGCGCCGAACATCAGCAGGGTGAGCCAGCCGATTGTCAGCAGATGCATCATCGCCAGGCTGACCGGCGCCGTCGCCGATGCGACAGGCCAGCCGAGGCCTGCGACCGCGAGCAACAGGCCGAGGACGAGGTTGACCAAAGCGCAGGCGAATATCGTCGGCGTCCAGCGCGAGAGGCGATCGCTGGTGGCGTTCATGCGGCCGTTCTCCTGCTCTGCGCCAAACGTCGGCGGCCTCCTTCCCCCGAACTCGCTCCGAACAGCGTTCCGCGGGCCGGCATTGCCGCAGTGGGCGTGAGCGCCATAACATGCATTACAAATGAATGTTTATGCTCAGCCTAACCGGTTGGCAAGTGCCGTGCGATGCCGTTCGTCGGTCTCAAGGCAGAAGCCCGTCCAGCCACTCGGCGATGCAACGCTGTCCAGCCGCGCCGGCCGCCGGGCCGACACGTTGCGCGTCCGCGCGAAGCGCCGTGACGGAAAGACCCGACACGCTTGCAAGCTCCACAGCGTGTCCGATCAGCCATCGCTCAAAGCCATGTCCGTCCGCCTCGGGGTGGAATTGGAAGCCGAGGGCCGTCCGACCGAGAGCAAAGGCCTGGTTGGGACAAAGTGTAGTGGACGCGAGGCATTCCGCGGCCGGCGGCAGGTCGAAAACATCACCGTGCCAGTGCAGCATCTGGACACCATCCAGGTGACGCAGCGGTCCAATCCGGCCGGCCTCCGTCAGGTTAACCGGTGCCCACCCAATCTCTTTCGCGGAACTCGGAGCAACGTGCGCCCCGAGCGCACGGGCCATGAGCTGGGCGCCGAGGCAGATGCCGAGCGTCGGTGCACCCGCCGCAAGTCGGCACCGTAGCACCCCGAGCTCTTCCTCCAGGATCGGGTAGAGGTCGCCCTCATAGGCGCCAACCGGGCCACCCAGGACCACCAGCAGGTCGGCTGCGGCGATGTCTCGCGGACGCAGTTCGTCGATGCCCGCGTCGAGATAGCGAACTTGGTAGCCTGCAGCCGTGATCGGGGCGACAAAACTGCCAAGATCCTCGAAATGAACGTGGCGGATGGCGAGGGCGGTTCTCAACGCGGGCTCTCCCGGGTTTCCAATGGTGGGCCGCGGTCATTCCTGTCTGCAGGGCCTTGGGATTCAGGCATGAAGTGTTCAGGTCTGTTCTGGCGGCGTTTCAGGCCCCGGAGCGGCGTATCGCAGCGTGCCATCGGACTGCCGGACGGCGGCCGGATTAAGATTGGCACGCTCGATCTTCCCTGGCCCCATGATGTGGAACACCGCATGGCCGTCGGCGAGCAGATAATCGGTGATGATGCGGCGATGACAGCGCCACCAAACCGCCTCGGCGCACATGATGGCACACACGTGGTCGCGCCCGATATCATGCAGTTCCGCCATGCCCGCCCCGAAATCGGGCGTAGCCGCATAATCGGCATAATTCCTAAAGCTGGCGTTTTGCCAAAAACCGTTTCCCGACATAGCCTGTTCCCTTCGTCGGCCGTGCAGGCCACCGAGCCGTGCGACGTGGCGATAGCCGATCTGGTCACCGGCCAGGGTATCGGGAAACGTCTCGGCGTTGAACTGCGGGTTCGTCCGTGAACGGGGGATGGAGCGGACATCAACGATGAAATCGGCTCCGGCCTCCTGGAGCAGGCGCACGAGTTCGATCACGGGCCGGGTGGAGTGGCCTATCGTGTAGAATACCGGGCCCTTACCCATATCCCAGCACTCTGTTTCGTCCACGCCCGATTTTCGAGGTGCCTGCCAAGGCGCGGGACACCTGAGCGCCAGACTGCTCGGCGCGCGACCTCACGGAAGCCTGCGGAGTCCCAGCCTGCCCTACCATGGCGATGGAAGCCGCAAACGAACGGGATCCCTGCGGCCTGCGATCGGCCATGGGTTTCTTGTCGCGGTTGGCTTATGGCCCGGTTCAATAATGCGCGCCGGTCTGCGAGGATCTGGGATGCAGGCTGGCGCGCGCCGATGGACGTTCCGCCGTGGCCCGGAACCAACGCTGCAGATGCCGCAGGTCGCTCGGCATCGGCCAGCCGATGCTGCTGACAAAATCCAGCGCCACGAAGAGGGCAATATCGGCGACGGTGAACCGTTCTGGAACGACGGTGGTTGCGCCCGCCAAAAGCGCGTCGAGCCAAGCCATTCCATCCTGCATCAACACCTTGAAGCCGTCCGCACATTCCGCCAGCACGACCATCCGGGTCCGGTACATCTCCACCGCTGGGCCGTAATGAAAGGCCGCGTAGAGCGGCTCGGTGATGCGCCGTTCGACCCGACGCTGCCACATCCGCGTGATGGCGCGTTGCTCGGGCGTGCGGCCGATGAGTGGCGGATAAGGAAATTGTTCCTCGAGATACTGGAAGATCGCCCCGGACTCCGCAAGCCAGGTGCCATCGTCGAGGACGAGCACCGGCACTTGGCCGCCCGGGTTGCAAGTCACAAAGTCGGGGCGACGATTCTCGCCGCCGTCCACATCCACATCGCGCGCGGGCACCGTAATCCCTTTTTCCAGCAGCATCATGCGCACCGCGCGTGGATTCGGTCGCGCCGCGTCATAGAGCAGCATGTCTAGCCTCCGTCATGCATCGCTCTCCTGTTCGAACGCCGCCTCGGCGCGCAGGCTATCGCGGTCGCGACCAACCGTAACAACGGCGTGTCTGCGGCCACCGCGCCAGAACGTCACCGTGCAATCATGGGCTGCCGGATCGCCATCGATGTCAAGCCGGTCCCAGGTCTCGGCATGACCGACATAGGCGATGGTCGTATCGTAGTGCTGGCTCCAGAAGAACGGCACCGCGTCGAAGCGCTGGCGCTGCCCGAGCATGTTGTGCGCGGCGACCTGCCCCTGACGCTCGGCGACCACCCAATGCTCGACCCGGAGGGACTGGCCAGTTCTGGAATCGGGCCAGCGGGCGATGTCGCCAGCGGCAAAGATGCCCTCGACGCTGGTCGCCAGATATGCGTCCACCACAACCCCGTGGTCGGTGGTCAGACCGGCTCGCTCGGCGAGCGCGACAGCGGGACGGACGCCGATGCCAACTACCACCAGATCACCGGCCAAGCGCTGCCCGGTGGAAAGCGTCACGGTCTGCGGTGCAATCTCCGTGACAGTCGCACCGAGGTGGAAGACCACGCCATGTGCTTCATGCAACGCGCGAATCATGTCGCCGATCGCCCGCCCCATGATACGCTCCATCGGGCATGCCTCAGGTGCGACCACATGCACATCCTTCCCGCGGGCGCGGAGCGCGGCCGCGACCTCCAGACCGATGAAGCTTGCACCGATGATGACACAGCGCTGCGCCGTGCCAGCCGCAGTGATCAAAGTCCGGCTGTCGGCGAGGCTGCGCAGCAGGTGCACGTGCGGCAGCGCCGCTCCCGGCACGGTGAGCCTGATGGGCTCCGCGCCGGTGGCAAGCAACAGCGCACCGTAATGGAGCAGGGATCCACCCTTGATTTGCACGGTGCGGGCGACGGGGTCGATCGCGGTCACCACCGCGCGGAGTCGAAGGTCGATCCCACGTTCGACATAGAAACTGGCCGGCCGCAGAGGGATCCAATCCTCCTGAGCAGCCCCAGCGAGATAGTCCTTCGACAAATTGGGCCGATCACACGGTGGCGCATCGTCGGCACTCAACAAGGTTACAGAGCCCGTATAGCCTTCCTGCCGCAGGGCCTCGGCCGCGGCATTGCCGGCGGCGCCACCACCGACGATCACGACGGAGTCCGGCGTTCCTGCGGTTACGGGGCGCGCGGGTAGACTTGCGGGCAACAGCTTCTCGCGCACGAAAACCATTTCGTCTCGCTGCTCCACACGCCAACAGGCGACGGGATTTAGTGCCGGCGGGCGGGTTGCCGCCCCAGTACGCAGGCTGAAACATGCATGGTGCCAAGGGCAACGCACGGTCTCGCCGACCAGGATCCCGTCCGCGAGCGGCGCGTTATAGTGTGTGCAGATCGCACCCATGGCAAAGACCTCAGCGCCACGGCGCGCCAGGAGCACCGGCTCCTCACCCACATGCCCGAGCAGCATGTCGCCGTCGGCCAAGACCGCGAGCGCCACGCCGTGGGTAAGATCAGGGTTCCTGGGCAGTACCGATCCTGGACGCATTTCATCCTCCCGCGCCGACGCCCTACCATAACGCCACCACAATCGGCCACCAGCGCCCGCCTGCAAGCATAATCCTCGCCACCCGAGTGAGCAATCCCGGCTTGGCTTGTGGCACCACCGCCGCTAACGGATCACATATGGGGCTGGGCGTGGCATAACGCGTCCTCCGTCGTCAGGGCGAGCCGAATTTGTGGTTGTCAACGGACGCGGCGGTTGCGGCGGCTGACGGTCCTGCTGCATCTGAGCAAATCGCACGCAGGCCAGCACGAGCGAGTTCGAGCGCGCGGCGATCGGCGTCAACCGAGTAGACCGCGTAGACCGGCAGATGGAACATGCTGGCGCCAGGTACCAACCGCACGTCCCCGGATACAAGATATGACTCTGCCAACGACTTCGGGAAATATCCAATCCCTCCCACGCGGAGCAGGTAATCGAACCCGAGCGTTCCCAGCCCAATGAACAGCGCGGGAGCCGGTAAATCTGGGAACGCCATCCTGTGCTGGCGCCGGAACTCATCGCCCCAATCGACGTAAACCTGCTCGCCGCGACCGCGCGTTCCCTTCGGAGGGTCCGCCTCCAGCGCAACCAATTCCTCCTCCACCAGAAGTTCGATCTTGAGCGCCAGACGACCCTGCGGGGAGTATGTGATTGCGATATCAAGAAGCCCCTCTAACAAGCTCTGTGTCAGACCATCGGGAAGACCCACCTCGCACCGGAGCGCAATGTCTCCCGCATGCTCCCGCATCCAGGGAACCCATCGATGGAGCCATCGGTTCCATAGGCCCGCTTCTCCCCCGATCCGAAGGGCGGTGCTAAATCCGTCCGGCAGCGTCGCATCCCGGCGTGCTTGCTCCCAAACACGCACCATCGCAGTCGCAGATCGCTGGAAATGCACACCAGCGGGCGTCAAGGCAACGCCGCCCTTGCTCCGCACAAAGAGGCGAGCGCCGACTTGCTCTTCCAGCACCTTGATGCGCGTACTGACGGTGGACTGCGTCACGTTGAGGCGCTGCGCGCCGCCAGCAAAACTGCCGGTCTCCACAACAAGGAGAAATGTGCGAGCGAACTCGACGTCCAAGATTCCCCTCCAATCTATCGACATTTTCTATATCATAAATCTATTTTTTTTGGTTTGTCAAACGCTTCCCCTGTTCCTAAATGACAAAGCGTTGGTCGGGTTAACTGCGCGTGGCGTGCAAAAACGATGGGCGTCGAAGGCCGGGTACGTGTTTCCGCCCGTCGTGTCGCGGTGGAAGGCGATAGGTGGCGCGCGCCGGCCTTCTGGAGAAAGTGAATGTTGGGAAACGTGAGAAGCAACCAGGAACGTGACCAAGGCGACGCATCCAAGCATACGGACGGAGGCACGTCTCCGCCTTGTTTTCTGCATGAAGTTGATCCGGTCTATCTCGGCTACTGGTCCTACGACGAAACCCTTCTTTTTCTGGATAAAACGCTGGAGACTGTGCGTGCCGCGGCTAGAGCTTTCTCGCGTATGATTCAAGATAGTGAAAGATCCGGACGCCATCGGATTATTGCAGGAGACGAAATTTCTGCATGCCTCGTCGTGCGTTATACTCTCGCGGAAGATCGCGGGGCGAAGAGGCCGTGCGAGTCTGCGAACAGATGCGTTCTACGACAGGTGCATGGCGCGGCCAGAGCTAGCGCGACAGATCGCGCTCACAGGCCGTGGCCGGGAGCGTTTTGTCCACAGGATCGCGAAAACTCTACCGAGGATTTTCGATCGCACCTCGCATGTGACGCTCGAAGATCTGCTTGCGTCACACGCCGCCCGATTGGGCATTTACGGTTGCTTCGGGATTAGCCGGCCATGATGCAGGATCTCCTCCCTCTCCTCGGCCGGCTCGCCGACATGGGCACGGAGTATGCGGTTGCGACCGTGATCGAGACGCGTGGATCAGCCTCGGCCCGCACCGGGAGCAAGGCGGTAATTGGCCAGCATGGCGATGTCCTGGCTGGGTGGGTTGGAGGCGGCTGCGCGCAGTCCACGGTCTGTCACGCGGCAGTCGAATGTCTGCGTGATGGGCAGACGCGGATCGTCGATCTCAATCTCGATGATGAAGTGCTCGGGACAGGCATGCCTTGTGGTGGGACGATGCGGGTTTTTGTGGAACCAGTTATGCCAAAGCCAAAGCTTTGGATCTTGGGGCATGGCCGCATTGCCGAGTGCCTCTGCAGGATGGGCGCGATCGTCGGTTTCGACCCAATTATCAATGATTTCATGGCAAAGCGGGACCGATATCCGGAAGCTGCACGCTTGATAGCCGACGACCTGGATTATGGCCAGCTCGCGCCTGGCGCGCAAGATTGCGTCGTGGTCGCCACCCAGCACAAAGGGGATCATCGGTCGATGCTCCGGGCGCTCGGCTCGCCTGCAAGCTACATCGCGCTTATCGCCAGCAACAAGCGAACGAACCTCGTTCTCGATTACCTCCGCGGAGAGGGGATCGAAGAGCCCCAGTTGGCGCGCGTCCATGCGCCCGCCGGGCTCGATCTTGGTGCAGAGACGCCAGAAGAGGTTGCTCTGTCCGTGATCGCCGAAATTGTCATGCTGCGCCGGAATGGAAGCGGCGCACCGTTGCGGCTCCTGCTGCGGGACGGCGCCACATCCGCGGCCGGTTCGGCGAGGCCTGCGCTGGATGGCGGCCGATACAGAGCGCCAATGGCGACGACGCCGCAACAGGCAGTATCGATGGAGGATGAACATGTCGGAAATCACGCATGACCGCACCGCGCCGGGCGTGCATGGGCATTATCCGTCGTTTGCAAAGCGCTGGCTGTTCAGTACGAATCACAAGGACATCGGTACCCTGTATCTGATCTTCGCAATTTGCGCCGGCTTGTTTGCCGGCGGTCTGTCGATGATCATGCGCGCGCAGCTCCTGCATCCCGGTCAGCATATCGTGGCCACCGGGCAGGAATGGAACACTATTGTAACGGCGCACGGGCTGATCATGATTTTCTTCACCTTGATGCCAGCGATGATGGGCGGCTTCGGCAATTGGTTCGTGCCGCTGATGATCGGCGCGCCGGATATGGCCTTTCCGCGCTTGAATAACATTAGCTTCTGGTTGCTCGTACCAGCTCTGGCGTTGGTTCTGACCGGACTCGCGATGGGCGAGTCGGGCACCGGCTGGACACTCTACCCGCCACTGTCAAACGCGATGTACGAGCCCGGCATTGGTATGGATTTTACGTTATTTGCGTTGCACCTGGCCGGCGTCAGCTCACTCCTTGGGTCGATCAACTTTATCACAACCATTTTCAACATGCGTGCGCCGGGGATGACGCTGCACAAGACGCCGTTGTTCGTGTGGTCTGTTTTGGTGACCTCCTTTCTTCTGCTGCTTACCATCCCGGTGCTGGCCGGGGCGCTCACCATGCTGATCTGTGATCGCGATTTCGGCACGACATTCTTTGACCCGGCAGGTGGTGGCGACCCGGTGCTGTATCAGCATTTGTTCTGGTTCTTCGGGCATCCGGAGGTTTACATTATGATCCTCCCCGGATTTGGCATCGTCAGCCACGTGATCTCAACCTTTAGCCGTAAGCCAGTGTTCGGCTATCTTGGCATGATTTACGCGATGGTGGCGATTGGCTTCGTCGGCATGGCAGTGTGGGCTCATCATATGTTTGTCTCCGGTGTCGACGTTAATACTCGGGCCTATTTCATGGCAGCTAGCATGGCGATTGCGGTGCCGACAGGCATCAAGGTGTTTTCATGGATCGCCACAATGTGGGGTGGTTCGATCGAGTTTAAGACGCCGATGCTCTGGGCGGTCGGTTTCATCTCAGTGTTCGTCATCGGTGGCGTGACCGGCGTGGTGTTGGCCAATGCCAGCCTCGATCAAGTTCTGCATAATACCTACTATGTAGTAGCACACTTTCACTACGTTTTATCTCTCGGGTCAGTGTTCGCGATTTTCGCCGGTTTTTATTACTGGATCGGTAAGATATCCGGACACCAATACCCGGAGTTTTGGGGAAAGGTGCATTTCTGGACTTTTTTCGTCGGAGTAAACTTGGCCTTCTTCCCGATGCATTTTCTTGGCCTCGCCGGTATGCCGCGCCGCTACCCGGATTATCCCAATGCCTTCGTGGGTTGGAATTTTGTATCTTCGATCGGCGCTTTTATCGGCGGTTGTTCGACCCTCGTTTTTCTCTACGTGCTCTTTCGCACCTTCACCTCTAAGGCGCGATTGCCTGCCAATTACTGGGGGGCCGGCGCCACGACGTTAGAATGGAGTGTGTCCTCCCCGCCGCCATTTCATACGTTTGAGGTGCTACCGCGAGTCCGTTGATGAGGTGACTGGCCGCCAGGCACCTTGGCTCCTTCATGTCACGGGCGTGCACCCACACCAGGCGCCGACCTGATAGGCGTGCGAAGCGGTGACGCGGGCGCCACGCAGCTTGCGCGCCCGGCCCGATCGGCCAATCCAGTGCGCGGCGGTTTGCACCACACGATCCCGGATGGTCGGGATGCCGAGTGGTCGCTCACCGCCGCCGGGCTTCGGGATCATCACCCGTCGCACCGGTTGGGGCCGGTATGTCTCGGTTCGGAGTTCCGTCTCGATGCCGTCCAGCCAGCTCTCCAGCCCTGCCGCCTCGA
>JAJYUW010000088.1 GCA_021792335.1 Pseudomonadota bacterium
GGAGCGATCGTCCTCTCCCCCGCAAGCGGGGGAGAGTTAGAGAGGGGGCCGGCCTCCCCTCCCGCTCGCGGGAGGGGATTGAGGGGAGGGCTGGCGCCGCTCCCACAGCGGTGTTTTGGCTCTAATGAATAATCTGGGATCAATTCAATGCTAACTTCAGCTATCACTACTTTAGGCATTTATTCAAAATAATGACAACTAGTCCGAACACCTCCGCCACGCGCGAATTCCACTTCACGACACAGGATTTCGAGCGTATCCGCAAGCTGATCCACGACCGCGCCGGCATCGCGCTTTCACCGGCCAAGCAGGACATGGTGTACAGCCGCCTGGCGCGGCGCCTGCGCGCAACCGGGATAAGCACTTTCGCCGAGTACCTGGCTCGGCTGGAGCGAGGCGATATCACGGAAATGGAGGCGTTCACCAACTCTCTCACCACCAACCTCACTTCCTTTTTCCGCGAGCCGCATCATTTTCCTATCCTGGCCGAACACGTCAGAAAATACAAAGGACAGCACCCGATTTCGCTCTGGTGCGCAGCCTCCTCAACCGGCGAGGAGCCCTACTCCATGGCCATGACCATGGTGGAGCTGTTCGACAGCTACACGCCGCCGGTGCACATTCTGGCGACAGACCTGGACACCCAGGTATTGAAAAAGGCCCAGACCGGCATTTATCCCCTGGAACGGCTGGAAAAACTGCCGCCGGACAAGGTGAAGCGCTTCTTCGTCAAAGGCACCGGTGCCCAGGAAGGGACAGCCATGGTGCGCCAGGAACTGCGTGACATGGTCACTTTCAGAAGGATCAACCTGCTTGACGGCAACTGGCCGATGCGCGGACCGTTCGATGCGGTCTTCTGCCGCAACGTAATGATCTATTTTGACAAGCCCACCCAGTACAAGGTGCTGCAAAAATTCGTCCCTCTGCTGCGCCGCGAAGGCCTGCTGTTCGCCGGCCACTCGGAAAGTTTTTACCACGCTGCCGACCTGTTCAAATCCCAGGGCAAGACCGTATATGAATTGACGCCCCAGGCCATGCTTCATGCTTTCCGCGGATAAGCGCCTCTCCCGTCACCACGATGCGCCGCAAGTAAAATGATCAAGACGCCGAACCCCGATACAACCGCCACGGCTGCCGGATCACCGGGCCTGGATGGCTCCAGATACGCAGGGAAGCTGATCATCGTCGGCGCTTCCACCGGCGGCACGGAAGCCCTCAAGGATTTCCTTGGCCAGCTGCCGCCGGACTGCCCGGGCATAGTCGTCGCCCAGCACATGCCGAAAGCATTTACCAGATCGTTCGCCCAGCGGCTCGACGCTCTGTGCAAGATCGCGGTGAAAGAGGCCGAGAATGGCGACCGCATTCTTCCTGGCCATGCCTACATCGCACCGGGTCACTCCCACCTGCTGGTGAAACGCAGCGGCACGAACTATGTCTGCGAATTATCCGGCGGCCCGCCGGTCAATCTTCACCGGCCCTCGGTGGATGTGCTGTTTCGCTCCGCCGCCCTGCAGGTGGGGAAAAGCGCGATCGGGGTCATTCTCACCGGCATGGGCAAGGACGGCGCAAAAGGCATGCTGGAAATGAAACGGGCCGGAGCTTACAACTTCGCCCAGGACGAGGCCAGCTGCGTGGTGTTCGGCATGCCCAAGGAAGCCATCCTCTGCGGTGCCGTGGATGAAATAGTGCCGCTGCAGGGCATGGCGCCACGCATCATGACTTATCTGGCCAGCCATAGCGCACACGTCTCGCGGACGTAGGAGATTACAGCGCGTCGATGCGTGATATTCCCTTGCGCTTCAGAATACGGCGCAAAAGGTGCAATGCCTCTACCTGTATCTGACGCACCCGTTCGCGGGTGATATCGAGCGTGTCGGCCACTTCCTCAAGGGTATGAATTTCGCAACCGTTCAGGCCGAAACGGCGCTCTATCACGCAGCGCTGCTTGTCGCCCAGATCATCCAGCCAGAGCCGGACAAATGCTTCCAGCTCGGCGTGCTGCAGGAGCAGTTCGGGCGACAGGTTGTGCTCGTCTGGAATCGCGTCACCCAGGGATAGCGTCGGATCAATGTCCAGCGGTGTGTCGAGCGAAGCCATGCGTTCGTTCAGGTTCAGCACCTGGCGCACTTCGTCCACCGGCCTGCCCAGCAGATGAGCCACCTCGTCGGCGCTGGGTTCGCCCCCCTTGTGGGCTTCAAGGTGCCGGAACGCATGCAGGCAAATATTCATTTCCCGGATCACATGCACCGGGATGCGGATGGTGCGCGACTGGTTCATGATGGCACGCTCGATATTCTGCCGTATCCACCAGGTCGCATAGGTGGAAAAACGGAATCCACGTTCGGGATCAAATTTTTCCAGCGCGTGTATCAATCCCAGATTGCCTTCCTCGATCAGGTCCAGCAATGCCAAACCGCGGTTCACGTAATGCTTGGCGATATTCACCACCAGCCGAAGATTGCACACGATCATGCGCTGACGCGCATCGAAGTCGCCCTGCTTGACCCGGCACGCGAGGGTGTACTCTTCAGCCGCGCTAAGCAAGGCATTTTGGCCGATTTCGTTGAAGTAGAGCAGCATCGGGTCGCATTGATGTTCGCCGAACGCTTCCTTCAGCTCCAGAGCGGCATCGACACCCTCCTCATCGCGAGGGGCGATTCCCTCGCTCAAGGGCTCATCTTCTTCCGGGTAAATATCATCGCTCATGACGGCCTGCCGCTGGGCAAATATTTCATCGGGTCCACCGGTTTGCCAAAACGCCGGATCTCGAAATGCAACTTGACCTGGTCGGCATCGGAATTGCCCATTTCGGCAATTTTCTGGCCTTTCGTTACATTCTGCCCTTCTTTGACAAGAATCTGGCTATTGTGCGCGTAAGCACTCAAATAGATATTGCTGTGCTTGATGATGACCAGCTTTCCATAGCCGCGCAAGCCATTGCCGCTGTACACCACCTTGCCCGGCGCGGCGGCAAAAACAGGCTGGCCGCTTTTTCCGCCGATATCCAGCCCTTTCCCGGTACCGGAAGCCTCATTGAATCCGGCGATCACCTTGCCGGCAGCCGGCCAGTTCCATTCGATCCGCTCATCATCGTCGACTGAAGCGTCCTCTTTCTTCTCGGCGGGGCGATCGTTTTCCTCAACCGGCGCCGGCTTGACCGGGGCTGCTTCGGCCTGGGCCGGCAATTTTTCCGCCTGCGGGGCATAAGGCTGCTTGATTGCCTTGGGCTGCGTCTTCAGCATCCCTTCTTCGCCTGAAGGCCGGACCTCCTCCACCCCCATCGCGCTTTTCAACGGCGTGACAACCACGGTTGATTGCGTTGCGGAGGCCAGTTTCAACTGTTGCCCGATACGGATGATGTAGGGCGGCTCGATGCCATTCCACTCCGCCACTTCCTTGTAGTCAAAACCATGCTCCAGGGCGATGCCATACAAAGTGTCGCCCTTCTGCACGGTATAGGACTGGGGGCGCCAGTCGGCTGCCGCTTTACTTCTAGGCATTGCCTTTTTCGTCTTGCTTACCCGTTCGATCACCGGCGCTGTCGTCTTGGTCGACGCGCACCCGCTCACAAGCAAGGCAAGTGCAAAAGGCAGAAAACACAGTTTGGCCAGGAGCCTGAAATCAGATTTACTACTGGTCATGCCAATCCCGGCAGCAAGGGCACGAATTTCACTGTTTCCAGGGTTGTCTGCCGATATTCCTGGGCAGTATGTTCGATCAGACAAAGACGCTGCTCGCCGGTTCCAATCGGGAAGACCATCCGCCCCCCCACTGCAAGCTGGGGCAGCAATGCTTCAGGCACATGGGTGGCGGCCGCGGTCATGATGATGGCGTCGAACGGCCCCAACTCGGCCAGGCCCAGCGAGCCATCGGCATGCTTGACCCTGACGTTGGACGCGCGGACCTCGCGCAGATGCCCCCGTGCTTTCATCAGCAGCGGCGCAATCCGCTCGACGGAATACACCTCACGCGCCAGGCGCGACAGAACGGCAGTCTGGTAGCCGCAGCCGGTACCTATCTCCAGCACTTTGCCCAGCACTCCGCCGCCGCGCAAGAGTTCGGACATGCGCGCTACAGTATGGGGATTGGAAATGGTCTGGCCGAAGCCGATCGGCAGGGAGCAGTCTTCATAGGCCCGGCTAGCCAGCGCCTCGTCGACGAAAATGTGGCGGGGAATCGACCCCATCGCTTCGAGCACCACTTCGTCCTTGATGCCCTGGTTGCGCAAGCGCTCCACCAGACGCGCACGGGTGCGCTGGGAAGTCATGCCGATACCGCTGAGTTTTGCGCTCATGGATTCAGCCACGCACTGATCGTGTCCATCTGGCCGTAGTGGGTGAGATCGATCTGCAGCGGCGTCACCGATACCAGATTGCGTGCCACGGCGCCGAAATCGGTACCGGTGCCGGCATCCTGCGCTGCACCTGCCGCACCGACCCAATACACCGTTTCTCCTCGCGGGTTGACCGACTTCACTACCGGCTCCGC
Source organism: Pseudomonadota bacterium (assembly GCA_021792335.1). Taxonomy (GTDB): domain Bacteria; phylum Pseudomonadota; class Gammaproteobacteria; order Burkholderiales; family Sulfuricellaceae; genus Sulfuricella. The sequence continues at coordinate 4,489 of JAJYUW010000088.1, forward strand.
CTTGTGGCGCTTACCGAGCCGCGTAATTTCCCGTCCTTTCAGCTCATCGTAAGGCAAATCGGGCACATTGATATTGAGCAGTGCCGCTTGTTTAATGGGCCGCTCCTGGTGATGGCGTATGATATCCGCCACCACGCGCGCGGCAGTAATAAAGTTGCCTCCCCCCTTGCTGACCAGCGACACCGCGATGGAGGGGATGCCGAGCAGAAAACCTTCTGTCGCTGCCGCCACCGTACCGGAATAAACCGTGTCATCTCCCATGTTGGCACCGTGATTGATGCCGGATATCACCATATCCGGCATCTCGTCGAGCATGCCGGTCACGGCAAGATGAACGCAATCGGTAGGCGTGCCATTGACGTAGTAAAAACCGTTATGGGAACGCCGCAGGATAAGCGGCCGATCCAGGGTCAGAGAGTTGCTGGCACCGCTGCGGTCGCGCTCGGGCGCAACAACGGTTATATCGGCAAGAGAGGAAAGTGTAGCGGCAAGGCAGGCCAGGCCGGGAGCAAAATAACCGTCATCGTTACTCAACAAAATCCGCATCGTTGGTATTTACGGTTAGCCTGTGAAGTCATCAAGCGGGAGCCTTTCTGGCCACCCCGCTTCAGTTTTAAAAAATTGGTCGGGGCGAGAGGATTTGAACCTCCGACCACTTGCACCCCATGCAAGTACGCTACCAGGCTGCGCTACGCCCCGAAAGACGGCATTATAGCCGAAACCTCTTAAATCGGCTAGAGACGGAGCAATTCCAGCACATTTTTGATTTCCTGCCGCAACAGCGCCAGATCGACACTCTCGCTGGCAGGAGGCGCAAAGGGTTCGACCTCGGGCGCTTCCCGCCCGCCACCTTCTTCCAGGCGATGGCGCGCGCCGCTGATGGTGAAGCCCTGCTCGTACAGCAGGTCGCGGATGCGGCGCACCAGCAGCACTTCATGATGCTGGTAGTAGCGCCGGTTGCCGCGCCTTTTCACCGGCTTGAGCTGGGTAAACTCCTGCTCCCAGTAGCGCAGAACATGCGGTTTTACCCCGCACAGTTCACTCACCTCACCTATGGTGAAGTAACGCTTTGCCGGGATCGGCGGCAAATCAGGCTTGCTTGCGGTTTCCACCACCTACGGCCCCCAGGTTGCAGGATTCTTCCACCAAAGCCTTCAGCTTCTGGCTGGCATGAAACGTAACCACGCGCCGGGCAGTAATCGGAATTTCTTCGCCCGTCTTCGGGTTGCGGCCCGGGCGCTCAGGCTTGTCGCGCAATTCAAAATTGCCGAAGCCGGACAGTTTGACGCCATCCCCTTTTTCCAGCGACAGGCGGATTTCCTCAAAAAAGGATTCCACCATGTCCTTGGCTTCCCTTTTGTTCAATCCTACTTTTTCAAACAGCAAATCTGCAAGTTCCGCTTTTGTTAGCGTCATTTATGCTCCTCCCTAATTACGTAGTTTCGCGTCAAAGCGGGCAGCCAAAACTTCAGCGAGTTGCGCGGTCACCGCATCAACTGCTTCATCAGTTAGAGTCTGCCGAGTATCTTGCATCAGAACCCGGAATGCAAGACTTTTTTTACCAGAATCAATACCTTTGCCGCGATAGACGTCGAACGGAGACAGCTCGATCACGATTTCCGGCAGGCCTTTCGACATCTCATCGAGCAAAGCCTTTGCGCTGACCCCCTCGTCAACAACCACGGCAATATCGCGGCGAACCGCCGGGAACTTCGAAATTTCGAAGAAGGCGGGCACCCTGGCACGCAGCAGTACCGCTAGGTCCAGTTCGAACAAAACCGGCGCGGCAGGCAGATCGTACTTCTGCTGCCACTTTGGATGCATGGCACCGATCCAGCCGACGAATGCATCCTCCAGCCATATTTTTGCGCTCTGGCCCGGATGCAGCGCCGGATGCGGGGCCGCCTCGAAGCGCGGAACGGCGGGCCACAGCAGCGCTTCCACATCTGCCTTTGCATCATAAAAGTCCACCGCTCGGACAGGCTCGCCCCATTGCTCCGGTTTGGCAGCGCCATAACACAGGGCGGCGATTCTTTCCGGCTGGTCGAAACCGGAACTCGTGTCCACTGTTCCCTCACCCCTGCCCTCTCCCGCCCGCGGGAGAGGGGGACGCGGTGCCGCTGCTGCGACGTTCATATTAAAGCAGCGCCCCGTCTCAAACAAACGCACACGCTCCTGCTTGCGGTTGAGGTTGAAGCGCAGGTTATCGATCAGGCCGCCGAACAGCGTGGAACGCATCACCCCCATCTGGCTGGCAATCGGATTTTTCAGAGGCAGCGGCTTGTCGTTGCCGGCAAAATCGTGCTCCCAGGCTGCATCCACAAAGCTGTAGTTGATCACTTCCTGATAATCGCGCGCGGTCAGCATGGCCTGCAGCGAGCCTATTCCCCGCTCGGCTTCCGGCTGAGCCAGCATGTCCAGACTGCCCTTGGGCGCCAGCGCGGGGATATTGTCGTAACCATGTAGCCGCGCCATCTCCTCGATCAGATCGGCCTCGATAGCCAGATCGAAACGGTAGCTCGGCGGCGTTACCAGGAATATGCCGTCCTGCTCGGTAAAATCGAATTGCAGCCGGCGCAGCAGCAGCTTGATCTGTTCAGCGCCCAGATCGATGCCGAGCACCAGACAGAGACGGGCGACTCGCAGCCGGATAGAATCCCGTTGCGGCAAAGCGGCCTTCACTTCGGTCATTTCGCCTGCCGCGCCACCGCAGATTTCAAGTAACAAGCCGGTTGCCCGCTCCAGCGCGATATGCGTTGCGGCAAAATCCACGCCACGCTCGAAGCGGTAGGAAGAATCGGTGGACAAGTTCAGACGGCGCGCCTTGCCGGCTATCGTATCCGGGCTGAAAAAAGCGCTTTCGAGGAAAATGTCAACGGTGGCATCCGACACCGCGCTCGACTGCCCGCCCATGATACCGGCCAGCGCCAGGGCTTGCGCATCGTCGGCGATCACCAGCATGTCCGCATCCAGTGCAACGCTTTGCTGGTTGAGCAGTTCCAGTTGTTCGCCAGGGCGAGCGAAGCGCACCGTGATGCTGCCTTTGACTTTTGCCAGGTCGAAGGCATGCAGCGGCTGCCCCAGTTCCAGCAGCACATAGTTGGTCACGTCGACGATCGCGCTGATTGGGCGAAGACCGCCGCGCGCCAGACGCCGTGCCATCCACTCCGGCGTCGGCGCAGCCGGATTGAGGCCGCGCAGCACTCTGCCGCAATATCTGGGGCAGGCGGCGGGTTCATTCACCGTGACCGACATCCGGTCGGAAATAACTGCCGGGCTGGCCGGAACTTGCGGCACCTTCAGGTCAACGTCCGTCACCGCAGCCACTTCGCGCGCCACGCCAGCGATGCTCAGGCAGTCGCTGCGGTTGGGTGTGAGCTTGAGGGTAAACAGCTTGTCGTCAAGATCGAGATAAACCCGGATCGACAGGCCCACCGGCGCATTGGCCGGCAGCAGCAGCAAGCCGCTGCTCTCTGCGGCCAAACCCAGCTCCTGTTCCGAACACAGCATGCCGAAGGATTCGACGCCGCGCACCTTGGCCTGCTTGATCGCCATCTTCGGCAGTTGCGCCCCGACCATGGCGCAGGGCACTTTCGCCCCGGCATGAACGTTGGCCGCACCGCACACGATTTGCAGCGGCTCGCCTGTGCCCACATCCACCCGGCAGACATTGAGCCGGTCGGCATCCGGGTGCTTTTCCAGTGACAGCACCTCGCCCACCAGCACCTTGTCGAAGGCGGGGGCGACCGATTCCAGCGCCTCCACCTCAAGCCCGGCCATGGTCAGGCGATGGGCGAGCTGATCGCTGTCGAGATCGGGATTAACGTAGGTGCGCAGCCAGTTTTCAGAAAATTTCATAGTTCGTATTAACCGCAAAGGCGCAAAGACGCAAAGAAAAGATTTTCTTGTTTTTCCCTTTGCGCTCTGCGCCTTTGCGGTTCAATTGAATTGTTTTAAAAATCTCAAATCATTCTCGAAGAACAAACGCAGATCGTTCACGCCGTAACGCAGCATGGCCAATCGCTCCACGCCCAGACCGAATGCGAAGCCCAGATATTTTTCGCTATCCACGTTCACATGCCTCAGCACGTTGGGATGCACCATGCCGCAGCCCAGCACTTCGAGCCAGCCGGTATGGCTGCACACGCGGCAGCCTTCGCCGCCGCACATCACGCAGCCGATATCCATCTCCGCCGAGGGTTCGGTAAAGGGAAAGAACGAGGGGCGAAAGCGCACCTTGAGGTCGTCGCGTTCGAAAAAGCGCTGCATGAAATCCGCCAGCACGCCCTTGAGCTCGGCAAAACTCACTTTCTCGTCCACCCACAGCCCTTCCACCTGATGGAACATGGGGGTGTGCGTCACGTCCGAGTCACAGCGATACACCCGTCCCGGCGCGATGGCCTTCAGCGGCGGACGGTGTTCCTGCATGTAATGCACCTGCACCGGCGAAGTATGGGTGCGCAGCACATGCCGTTCGTCCAGGTAGAACGTGTCGTGCATGGCGCGGGCGGGATGGTTCTCGGGAATGTTCAGCGCGGTGAAGTTGTAGAAATCGGTTTCGATTTCCGGCCCTTCGGCGACGCTGAAACCGATCGAGTTAAACAGCGACTCGATGCGCCTGAGCGTTCGTGTTACCGGATGCAGCCCGCCCACGCCCAAACCCCGCCCGGGCAGGGTGACGTCCAGCGCTTCGTGCGCCAGCTGCTGCTGCAATTGGTGCTCCTGGATGGCCTCGCGCCTTTCTTTCAGCGCCAGTTCGACCTGATCCTTGATCTGGTTGATACGGGCGCCCGCTTCGCGACGCTCTTCCGCCGGCATCTTGCCGAGCTGCTTGAGCTGTTCGGTAAGAACCCCGCTCTTGCCCAGGTAGCGTGCCTTGACCTGTTCAAGTTCGGCCTGGTTCTCGGTGGCAGAGAAGGCTGCCCGGGCTTCTTTCAGGATGTCGTCTGGATTCTGCATTTCCGGAATCTTCAAATAAAAAAGGAGGCCTCTCAGCCTCCTTTTTCTTTACCGCTGGTTAGGCTGCGAGGCGGGCTTTTACCTGATCCACGATATGTGCAAAAGCGGGCTTGTCGAATACTGCCAGATCGGCCAACACTTTGCGGTCAACTTCAATCGCGGCTTTCTTCAGGCCGTTCATGAACACGCTGTAGGTCAGACCCAGTTCACGGGCCGCTGCATTGATACGGACTATCCACAGTGCGCGGAACTGGCGCTTCTTCTGGCGGCGGTCGCGGTAGGCATACTGACCGGCCTTCATCACCGCCTGTTTGGCGATGCGGTATACGTTCTTGCGGCGGCCGCGGAAACCCTTGGCCTGTTCCAGAACTTTCTTGTGGCGCGCGCGCGCCGTTAC
>JAJYUW010000089.1 GCA_021792335.1 Pseudomonadota bacterium
GCTTGAGGATGGGCTCCTTGTGCGACTGCTGCAGGCGATGCAGTTCCTGTACCTGCTGGCTGCTGAGCAGATTGCGCTTGTTGAGCATAATCGCAAGCTGGCTGCGGTTGGTCACCGCCATTTTCGCCAGCGCACTGATCTCGTTTGTTTTTTTCTTGTTCTCTTGCTGCAGCGCGCGGTTTTTCCGGATCAGGTCGAACTGTTCCAGCGCGAGCGCCACCGTCACGCGCAGGTCGTCGTCATTCCATGGCTTGAGGATGAATTTATAGACCGCACCCTCGTTGACAGCCCCCATCACCGCACCGGTATCGGCATGGCCGGTCAGCATGATGCGGATCATGTCGGGCTGGATCGCTTTGGCCTGTTTCAGCACCTGTGCACCGGTCATGCCCGGCATCATGTAATCGGAAATCATCAGGTGGAACGGGTCCTTGCGCAGTTGCTCGATGGCCTCCTGGCCATTGTGGGCGAGGACGATCCCATAATTCTCCTGGCGGAACACGCGCTGTAGCGCCTTGAGCACGTTCGGCTCGTCGTCCACCAGCAGGATGCGGTAAACGGCCGGCCTGGCCGGTTCAGGCGGGCGCGGCGGCTCGCCGCCCGGCGTGCCGGTAAAGAGTGATGCGTAGTTAGCCATGTTTCATCCTACAAAAAACCATTGAACCGCGGAGGACGCAGAGGAATTCAAATGCTTAGGCAATATTACTTCCTCTCCCAGCGGGTAACTCGGCATAACTGGCCAATTCCTTGTTTTTTCCTCTGCGTCCTCTGCGGTGAAAACGACACTACTGGGTTCATCCCACCGGCAAATACACCGTGAATGTCGTTCCCGCGCCGACCTTGCTTTCCACCCCGATCCGCCCGCCATGGGCCTGAACGATGTCGCGGCAGACTGTCAGCCCCAGCCCTGTGCCGCTGCCCACTTCGCGGGTGGTAAAAAACGGGTCGAAGATACGGTCCAGGTTGCCTTCCGGGATACCGCAACCATTGTCGCTGATGAGAATGCGGATTTCATGGTTGAGCACATCGCTGCACACCTTGATCCGGCCCTGGTCCGGTAGCGACTGAGCGGCATTGAGCAGCAGGTTGAGAAATACCTGGTTCAAGTGCCCCGGCAGGCACAGAATCCTGGGCAACTCTCCCAGTTCCAGCACCAGTTCCGCCTTGTCCTTGATCTGCCCTGCGATGACGTTGCAGGCGAAGCGCAGATTATCGTTGAGGTTGACGATCTCTTCCTCGGTCTGGTCCACGTTGGAGAAGCCCTTGAGGTCGGCGACGATTTTCGCCACACGGTCGGCGCCTGCAACGCTCTCGCCCAGCAAGGCGGCGAAATCCTCCGTCACGAATGCCATGTCCGCCTCGTTCCATAGCGCCTGAAACTGCGCCATATCGCCTGCCTTCATCAGCGCAGCCAAACGCTCCAGGTTGCGCACATACTGCTGCGCCGTGCTCAGGTTGCTGCGAATGAAGCCGATCGGGTTGTTGATTTCGTGCGCCACGCCGGCGGCAAGCTGGCCGATGGAGGCCAGTTTTTCCGCCTGGTAGAGCTGACGCTGCGCGGTTTCGAGGGTTTCGACCTGTTGCCTGACGCGCTCCTCAAGCTCCTCCGACAGGGTTTTGTAGCGGGCCTCCGACTCCTTGAGGGCGGCATGCTGATGCTGCAGCGCCGCGTAGTCCTCCTGCACGGTTTCGGTGTGCAGATCCGCCGCCATGCGGTAGCGCGCCGACAGTTGCAGCACCAGCTCCACCATGCCGGCGGCGGCCGAAAGACGGGCCTCGCCGTCACTCGCCGATTCAAGGTGGCCAAGCGTTTCGAGCTCATGCCGGATCGCGGCGTGGCACGGTTGTGCGAACGGTTCGGCACGGCCCAGCATGAGCTGGCCGCCAACCGTCACCAGGCGGAACTCGCCGGCGAGCAGCGTTGCGAGAATCTGCGCCATGCGCGCCAGAGGCATGCCGGCGAGCAGTTCGGCAAGATCGAACTCGCGGTCGAAGGTGTGCGGCTCGAGTTCCAATTCAGCCTCCCGTCACTGCGGCGACGAAGGATTGCCGATCGACGCCATGGCTTTCCTGCAAGGCGCAAAACTTATCCAGCACCGGGTACACCTGCTCCAGAAGCCGGGCAAAAGTTTCCTTCACGCCCTCGCCAATCAGCGCCGAGGAGAATACCAGCGGCCACGGCGCCTGCGCCCAGCGCGCGCGGACTTCTTCCTCAGACAGAATTTGCGCCTCGGGCAGATCGCGCTTGTTGAACTGCACCACCAGCGGCACACTGGCAAAATCCAGGCCGACGCGCTGCACGTTCTCCTCCAGGTTCTGGAACGCCTCCGCATTATTGACCGACTGCGTCCGTTGCGAATCGGCCACGAACACCACGCCGTCGGCGCGCGACAGCACCGCCTTGCGGGTGGCATCGTGGGCCACCTGGCCCGGCACGGTGAACAGCTTGAGTTTCACCAGCCAGCCGGACGGCGTCCTGAAGCCGAGCGGCAGCAGATCGAAAAACAGGGTGCGGTCGTTCTGCGTTTCCAGGGTCATGACCTCCCCTTTCAGATCGGGGGCAAGCAGATCGTGCAGCCGCATCAGGTTGGTGGTCTTGCCGCTTTGCGCCGGGCCATAATAGACCAGCTTGAGCGTGATCTTGCGGTTTACTTCGTCGATTTCAGCCACTGGGCGGCTTCCTGCGCGGCGCTGTCGGAAAGTTCGGCATCGTCGAGAATCACCGAACCGTCCTCCCCCCAGTGCACCTTGGTGATCCCCGGCGACTCTTCTTCCAGGCGGCGCAGCGCCATTTCCTGCTGCGAGATCGTGCCGCGCTGCAGCCGCACCTGGTCGGCAAGACGCTGGTTATCCCGCAGCAGATCGCGATGCGCCAGCGCCTGTGCCACTGCCGATTTCAGTTCGTAGTCGTGCCAGGGTTTGGCGATGAAGCGGAAAATCTGCGCCTCGTTGATCGCCCCGACCAGCGCTTCCAGATCGGCGTAACCGGAAAGGATCAGCCGCTCGGCATGGGGCTGGATCTGCCTGAACGCCTTGAGGAAAGCCACGCCATCCATTTCCGGCATGCGATAGTCCGAGATCACCAGATCGAACTTCACCCCGTCCCCGGCGCGCTGCAAGGCCAGCCTGGGGGAAACGAAGGTCTCCACCTGGTATTTTTCATCCTCCGTTTCGTGGAACGCGGAAGAAGCGAACAGGCGGCGCAATGCATTGAGAATGTTCTGCTCATCATCCACCAGCATGATGCGGTACATATCATCCCTTTCCGGCGCGCACGTAGATCTCCAGCGGCCGATTTTCAGTCTGTTCAAAACTGCGGATTTGTTCGATCAACGGACCGTCCAGCACATACTCTTTCGACAGCAACAGCAAGCCCTCTGCCGAAACCAGATCGCGCGCCAGCACCATGCCGGATTGCAGCTTGGACGACGCCACGTGCACCTCGGGGCTTGCCTCCGCGGAAACGCCAACCCCGCCCAGCATCTCGATGAAGACATCCACCACCTTCGGATCGTAGCGCGTACCCTTACCCTCGATCAGAAACTCGCGCGCCTCGACTGGCGTCAGGTTCTTGCTCATGAAGGAACCAATCTGCAGCGCGTCGTAATCATTGGCCACCGTCAGGATGCGCGCACCTCTCGGAATCGCAATGCCCGCCAGGGCATCGGGGAAACCCAGGCCGTCGAAACGCTCGTGATGGCTACGAATCAGCTTGGCGGCGCTCTGCATGTTTTCCAGCGCCATCAGCGCCGCCTGGCCGGTCACCGGGTGCTTGACCACCTCGGCACGCTCCTCGGTGGTCAGCGCGGAAAAAGGTTTGTTCAACAGGCGATCGGACAAACCGATTTTGCCGATATCATGCAGCAGCCCGGCGTACGTCACGTCCTGCACATCGTTTTCAGACAACCCCAGGCGCTGCGCCAGGCGGCGCGCATAGTCCGCCACACGACGCGAATGGCCGGCCATCGCGCCTTCGCGCAGCTCCATCAGATTCGAGAACACCTTGAGCGAAGTAAGGAAACTGCCCTTAAGCTGCTTGTGCGCCACTTCGAGGAAACCCATGGTCTGGCGCACCTCTTCGGTACGCTCCCTGACCTTGGCCTCGAGGTTGGCGTTGAGGTCCTTGAGGTCCTCGTTCTGTTTCAGTGTCAGCGCTTCCAGCCGCTCCTTCTCGCATTCCAGATTCTTTCGCTCCAGGGCATGCCTTACCGTCAGGATGATATCATTGTCATCCCAGGGCTTGGAAATGTAGCGGTAAATTTCTCCCTTGTTGATGGCATCGATGGTCGAAGTGACGTCGGCATAACCGGTCAGCAGGATACGCACCGCATCCGGCCATCCGGCCCTGACCTGCTCGAGAAATTGAGCGCCGCTCATTTCCGGCATGCGCATGTCGGAAATCACCAGATCGATCTTGTTCTGCCCGAACACCTGCAACCCGGCCGCACCGCTCTCGGCGGTGAGGATGCGGTAGCCCAGCGGCCGGAACAGCCGCTTCAGCGAGTTCAGGATATTGGCCTCGTCATCCACGAACAACAGCGTGGACACCTCCGTGGCAACGGAAACCGGTTCGGTTGGTGGTGGCAATGGCTTATCTACAGTTTCACTCATGGTCGTTCACAAAATTACGGCTTGGGTTGTAGGAGCGCCGCCCCCGGCGCGATTTTCGCCCCCCACAATCGCGCCGGGGGCGCTGCTCCCACGGTACAAATCGCGGCGAGGGCGCCGCTCCTACGGTTTAAACATGGGGTTCTGACTCACCGGGAGCCAGATGCGGAAGGTCGTGCCCTTGCCCGCTTCGCTGGCTACGCTGATTCTGCCATGGTGCCTCTGAACAATGCTATAGGAAAGCGACAGCCCGAGACCGGTGCCCTTGCCCACCGGCTTGGTGGTAAAGAACGGGTCGAAAATCCGGCTCAGGTTCTCCGGCGGGATGCCCTTGCCGGTATCGGCGACCTCCACCCACGCCTCTTCGCCCTCAACGCCGCAGCGCAGCGTGATGGTGCCACGCTCTTTACCCTCGGGAGATGTGGCCGAGAGCTCGATAGCATGAGCGGCGTTCACCAGCAGGTTCATGAACACCTGGTTGAGCTGCGACGGCAGGCATTCCACCTCCGGCAGATCGCCGTATTCCTTGACCACCTCGGCCTTGTACTTGATCTCGTTGCGCACGATGTTGAGGGTGCTGTCCAGGCCCTTGCGGAGATCCGTCCACTGCCATTCGGCCTCGTCAACGTGGGAGAAGTCCTTGAGATCCTGCACGATCTGCTTCACCCGGGTGATGCCTTCGCGGGATTCGGCCATGAGGGCAGCGACATCCTTGCGCATGAACTCGAGATCGGCCTCCCGTTTTGCGGCCAGCACAAGGGACAAGGCCTCGCCGTCGGCGATGGCGCTTTCCGCCTGCTCGTAGGCGGCGACCACGCCGAGAAGGGACTGGATGTACATGTCGAGCGAGCCGAGGTTGGAATGTACGTAGCCGATCGGGTTGTTGATCTCGTGCGCCACGCCTGCCGCCAGCTGGCCGATCGTGGCCATCTTCTCCGATTGCAGCAACTGGTTCTGCGCCTCCTCCAGCTTTTTGTTGGTTTCGCGCAGCGCCTTCAGGGTTTCTGCGACGACCCGCTCGGCTTGCCTGCGCATGGAGATATCGCTGAACACCACCACGGCGCCTGTTACGCTGCCGTCTTCCATAATGGGAGTGCTTACCAGATGGATGTCTATCGGCGTCCCGTCCCTGCGCCAGAAAACGTCGTTGTCCGCTTGATGTACCTTGCCATCCTGATAGGTGGAGTACATGGGACATTCTTCCCGCGGATAGTGCGTCCCGTCAGGCCTGGTATGGTGCAGCGTGGCATGGGATGGCCGGCCGATCAGTTCCGGCGCTGACCATCCGGTCATGGCGGCGCCGGCGGGATTGACGAAGGTGATGATGCCGCGGGCATCCGTGCCGTACAGACCCTCGCCCATGGCATCGAGAATCAGCTCGTTGCGATTCTTCAAGGCCAGGATTTCTTCCCGGTCCGTGCGCAGTTGCGCGGCTGTCTTGTTGAACGCCGATGCCATGGCCCCCACCTCGTCGTTGCTGATTACCGGGATGTCTTCCCAGTACTGATTGCGAGCCAACCGGTCAAGGCCTTCCTGCAAGGTCTTCATTCCGGCGTTGATGCGCAGGGTTATCCATGCCAGCAGGGGCAGCATCAGCATGGTGCCCGAGACCGCTGCAACAATGACCCATTGCTCATGCTTCCTGCCTTCCTCAATGCCCGATTTCGCTGCAGCGGCGGCGTGGGCCGCGAAACGGGGGTGCAGATACTGGATGGGCTTGATGAGGTTGACGTGAATCTCGGTCCAGTGCGCATCCTGCAATGCCTTGAGCGCTGCCAGGTCTTCCTGCCGATAGACCTTATCCAGTTCCGCGATGAAATCCCATAGCTTGGGCAGGTACACCTCGATGCGCCGGATCCGCTCTCGTTCCTCAGCGTCCAGGTTGGATTTCTTTATCAGGTTCCAGTTGGCCTGAATTGTCTCCTTGCTCTCGGCCAGGGCCAGGCGCGATCCTTCGACAGGGTAGTAATCCGTGAGCGTGCCCAATATGCGGTTGTGAATCCGGCGCAGGGAGGTATCGATGGCGCCCAGAGCAAGGGCAGGCATCATTTCTGCGTCGAACACCTGGGAAATGGTGCTGGACGATGTTCGTGCCATGTCCGCGGTCATGCCCGCCATCAAACCGATGACGCTCATGGCCAGCAGGGTCAGCCCGATCAGCTTGGCCTTCAGGGTCATGCGTTCCTTCCCCCTTCGATGGGCAGCCATGTCCCGAAGCGGGTGCCCTTGCCGATGGGCTTGGCGGTGAAGAAAGGGACGAAGATGCGCTTCAGCGGACTAAGTATGCTGGCTTCGTCATCCACGAACAGAAGCGCAGCAGGCACATCGGCTTGCAAGACCTTGATCAAGGATTCTTCCATTACTGATCGGCTTTCTTCTCCGGCTGCTTAACCGGCAAATAAACACGGAAAATTGTCCCCACACCCACTTCGCTGGAAACATTGATGCGGCCGTGGTGTTTCTGGATGATGCTGTAGGAAAGCGACAGGCCAAGCCCGGTACCCTTGCCGACCGGTTTGGTGGTAAAAAACGGGTCGAAAATACGGTTGAGGTTCTCCGGCGGGATGCCTTTGCCGGAATCGGCGATTTCAATCCAGATCCAGTCGGTCTCATGGCCCGAGCGGATGAAAATGATCCCCTTATCCTCGATCGCATGCGCCGCGTTCACCAGCAGGTTCATGAACACCTGGTTGAGCTGCGACGGCAGGCATTCCACATCCGGCAGATCGCCGTACTCCTTGACCACCTCGGCCTTGTACTTGATATCGTTCCACACGATGTTGAGGGTGCTGTCCAGGCCCTTGCGGATATCCGTCCACTGCCATTCGGCCTCGTCGACGTGGGAAAAATCCTTGAGATCCTGCACGATCTTCCTGACTCGGGCAATACCCTCCTGCGATTCACTCATCAGGGCCACCATGTCTTCCTTGAGATAGCCGATATCGAGCTTGTCCTTGAGGGCACGGATGTTCTGCATGGTTTCCGGGCTGGCGGTGAGCAAGGGCTCAGCCTGTTCGTAGGCATCGAGCATGGCAAACATGTCCTTGATGTACTTTTGCAGCGTGCCCAGGTTGGAGTTGATGTAACCCACCGGGTTGTTGATCTCGTGCGCCACGCCAGCAGCGAGCTGGCCGATCGTGGCCATTTTTTCCGATTGCAGCAACTGGTTCTGGGCATCTTCCAGGCGCTTGTTGGCGCTGCGGATCTCGTCGTTCATCTTCGACAGCATCGCGATGCGCTGCTGCTGGTCGATATGCAGGCGGGTGTTCTCGATCACCACCGAGACCAGGCTCACCACCACCGCGCCGCTGTCCAGGTCGGCGTCAGCATAGGGCTCATCGTCGTCGTGCCGGTTGATGCTGAGCGCGCCGATCACCCGGCTCTCGATCGTCAGCGGCCAGCACATCGCCGAGCGCGGCCGGACCGATTCGTTGCGCGGCTCGGAGAGTTTGAAGCGCGGATCGCTGGAAACATCGCCGTTCAGCAGCAGCGCCTGCCCCTCCTTCACCACCCAGCCCAGAATGCCGCCACCCGGTTCGATCTTGCTGCCGATGACGTGATCGGGCACGCCTATCCCGGCGACTATGGTTAAATGCTGTCCGTCTTCGTCAACCAGGGCCAGCGAACCGCAGTCGGCGCCGAAGCCCTCGACGATGTGCCGCAGAACCGCATGCTGCGCCTGCCGCGGCTTGTCGCGCAGCCCGGAGGACTGGCCCAGCCGGTAAAGATCGTAAATCCAGGAAAGCGTGGTCACCTTATCCGATAACATGGCAAGCCTTATTCACTCACCAGCAGGTGCATGCCGGCATACTGCAGTTCGATCCCGGTCATCAGCGCCGGCATCGTTTCCCAATCCAGGCCGAGGCGTGTCCAAGCCGCACTGGACAGGGATGGCACCAGTTCATAGCCGGAATTGCCGATATCCAGCGCATGGCACAGTGTATTGGCGACGTGCACCAGATCGGTCAGCGCGGCTGGCTCACGATCGGGCTGGTGGTGGTCGCGGATCGACTGCTGGATTGAAAGCGGGAATTTCCAGCGTTTGGCCAGTTCGTAGCCCACCGCGGTGTGATCAAGCCTCAGCACGGCCCGCTCCGCTTCGAGCAGTACCACATCCGCGGCAGCGCAGTGCGCCACGGTCGCCGCGAAATCCTCGCGGAAATAGGCGTCCAGCACCAACCTGCCGATATCGTGCAGCAGCCCGCCGGTGAACGCCAACGCCTGATCCCTGCCCAGCTTCTTCGCCAGCACCTGGGCACACACGCCGGTGCCGATGCCGTGCTGCCAGAAAGCCAGGCGGTCGAAACCGTCTTTCCCCTCCGCCACCGGAAACTGATTGATGATCCCGGCTGCCGCGACCAGCGAGCGTACGTTGTGGAAGCCCAGCACCACCACCGCTTCACCGACCGAGCCGACCTTGCTGGAAATGCCATAGAAAGGCGAATTCGCCACGCGCAGCACGCGCGCCGTCAGTCCCTGGTCGTGGCTCAAATTCTGCACCAGCTCGGCGATTTCGACGTCTTCCTTGTCGAAGCTCGCCAGAATCTCCATCACCGCTGCGGAAAGCGAAGGGACTTGCTGGACTACCCTGATTACCTGCTCGATCGTCAACGCACCCATGTCTTGCCTCATTCCACCAGCCCGGCAAGCCGGTATTGCAGCAGCGTGGCACGCAGTTTGAGCAGCATCGGGTCGTTGCCGGCTTTGCGGAACAGATGCTCGATCCGCGCGCGGATGCCCGCTTCCCTTGCGGCACGCTGCTCCGGGGTGAGGGTTTCTTCCACCTCCACCATGACATGCTCGATACCGCGACGTCCGAGCGCAGCGATGGTGGCGTCCGACAGTTCCGCCCCCCGCGCCAGCAGACGGCCGCCAGCCGCATCGCACACATCCTGCGCCAGCACCATTCCGGCCTCAAGCTGATCGAGCGCAAACCGCTTCGCAGTAATCATCTCATTCCAATTTTGCAGTTGACAGTAGATACTGTTATTCACGTCAACCCATGCAAGGCCGGATCAAAAGATTTTCCCGATTTGAGGACGCCGTAAGCGACATGAACGAGTTTGCGCATCATAGCCCCGATAATAAGCTTGGGAGGTTTGC
>JAJYUW010000090.1 GCA_021792335.1 Pseudomonadota bacterium
ACCCCGTGCAGTGAAGCGACGGCCCAAACCCACGCCACTGCTCACGGAGCCGCGTTCCCTCTTGCAGACACGGCTCCTGAAACAACAACAGCAGCACATTGCGGCATGCTTAAGTTAGTGCCATTGGTGTCTGACCCCATTTCCCTTGTAAGTCGCGCGGTGCGGAAGTTTGAAGAAGACCGAAAGAAAATGTTGGAATGTTAGAACTGACCCCGATTCACACTGACCCGATTCCCAGACCGTTGCAGCTACGGGTCAGGTTGCGGATTTCAAGCAGGGCCATGTGCGCTTGGCCGGTGCGGCGCAAACTTACTGTTCGCCATGCGCCGAGGGGTGGTGATGAGGGGGGGCGTATCCTTCGTGCGGATGTGCCGCATGCTCGTGGAGGAAGGCATGGGCGGGCTCCAGCGGGGTCGGCCGGCCGACGAAGTGGGGCAGCAGCGAGCCGATCACCATGCCGGCGGCGCTCAGCAGCAGGCCCGCCAGCTGCGGCGGCCAGACGGTGTCGGGCTTGAGGGTTTCCAGCAGCAGCCATGAGACAAGGCCGAAAGCAATGGCGAACAGCGCGCCCTGGGTGTTCGCACGCTTCCAGTAGAGGCCGGCGACGAGCGGGATAAAGGCCGCTACCAGCGTGACTTTGTAGGCATTCTCCACCATGGCATAGATGCCCGCGTTGGTGTTCAGGGCAAACAGGGTCACGCAGACGGCAAAGCAGACTACCACGATGCGCATCATCAGCAGGAAGCGGCGGTCGCTCATTTCCTTGAACATTCCCTTGAGCACGTTCTCGGTGAAGGTGACGGAGGGCGCCAGCAGCGTGCCGCTGGCCGTGCTCATGATGGCGGAAAGCAGCGCGCCGAAGAACATCACCTGGGCGAATAGCGGGGTATGGTCGAGGATGAGGGTGGGCAGGATGTGTTGCGGGTCGCTACCGATCAGATTCTTCACCATGTCCGGGTCCACCAGGGTTGCGGAATAGGCGAGGAACATGGGGATGAAGGCAAAGAAGAAATAGAGGCTGCCCCCGCCGACCGCGCCGCGCACGGCAGTGTCCTCGTTGCGGGCGGACATCACGCGCTGGAACACGTCCTGCTGGGGGATGGAGCCGAACATCATGGTTACCCAGGCGCCGACAAAGGCCAGCACATCGCGGGCGTTCAGTTTGGGCCAGAATTCGAACTTGCCGGCGTCGGCGGCGTGCTGCACCACATTGCCCACGCCACCCGCGAGGCCGCTGAGGACGTAACCGATGTAGAGCATGCCGAGCATGATGAGGATCATCTGGAAAAAGTCGGTGAAGGCGACCGACCACATGCCGCCGAACAGGGTATAGACCAGCACGATAGCCGCGCCGATGAGCATGCCTTCGGCAGGGGAGATCGAGCCCTGGCTCAGCACCGAGAACACCAGCCCGAGCGCGGTAATCTGGGCGGAAACCCAGCCCAGGTAGGAAACCACGATGCACAGGCTGGTCAGCACTTCCACCGTGCGGTTGTAGCGCGCCCGGTAGTAATCGCCGATGGTGAGCAGGTTCATGCGGTAGAGCTTGCGGGCGAAGAACAGGCCCACCAGGATCAGGCACAGACTGGAGCCGAACGGGTCCGACACCACCCCGCCTAGGCCTTCCTGGAGGAAGGTGGCCGATATGCCGAGGACCGTTTCGGAACCGAACCAGGTGGCGAACACCGTTGCGGTGACGATGTATAGTGGCAGACTCCGGCCCGCGACGGCATAGTCCTTGGCGTTGTGTACGCGCGTGGCGGCGTAGAGGCCGAGGCCGATGGAGACCAGCAAATAGATGACGACGAACCCGATCAGCATGGTGGGCGCCCCTGTTTCCTTATTTCACCGGCCAAGCCGCCACCTGCGGCAGGTGCCAGATGTCGCGGTTGTAGTCGAGGATGGTGCGGTCGCTGGAGAACTTGCCGCTGGCGGCGGCGTTGAGAATGCTCATGCGCGTCCAGTGCCCGGTGTCGCGGTAGGCATGTGCGACCCGCCGCTGCGCTTCGATGTAGCCGCGGAAGTCCGCGGCTGTGAGCCACGGGTCATGGGCGTTGGTCACCGCATGGATGATAGTGTCGAAGATGCCCGGCTCGAACAGGTTGAAGTGGCCGCTTTCCAGCAGGTGCATGACGCGGCGCAGGTCCTCGTCGGCGGCGATGATCGCGGCGGGGTCGTAATGACCCCGCTTGGCCTCCACTTCTTCAGCCGTGAGCCCGAACAGGAAGAAGTTTTCCGCTCCCGCTTCCTCGCGGATCTCGATGTTGGCGCCGTCCAGCGTGCCGATGGTGAGCGCACCGTTCATCATGAACTTCATGTTGCCGGTGCCGGATGCTTCCTTGCCGGCGGTGGAAATCTGCTCCGACAGGTCGGTGCCGCTGCAGATCACTTCCATCGCCGAAACCCGGTAGTCGGGAAAGAACACCAGTTTCAGCAGGCCGGCAGTGGCAGGGTCGTCGTTGACCACCCGGGCCACCGAATTCACCAGCTTGATGATGCGCTTGGCGAGCATGTAGCCGGGGGCCGCCTTGCCGCCGATGAGCACGCAGCGCGGCGTCCAGTCTGCGGTGTCGCCGCGCTTGATGCGGTCGTAGAGATGGATCACGTGCAGCACGTTGAGCAGTTGCCGCTTGTATTCGTGGATGCGCTTCACCTGCACGTCGAAAAGAGCGTCCGTGTCGAAGCTGATGCCGCAGTCGCGCTGCACCATCTCGGCCAGGCGCCTTTTGTTGGCCTGCTTGACGGCGCGCCACTCGGCACGGAATGCGGCATTGTCGGCGTGGGGGGCAAGCTGTTTCAGCCTGGTCAGGTCGGTGACCCAGCCCTCGCCGATGGTCCTGGTAATCAGCCCGCTCAAGTCCGGATTGCTCCAGGCTATCCAGCGGCGCGGCGTAACGCCGTTGGTCTTGTTGTTGAACTTGCCCGGCCAGAGTTCGTGAAAATCATGGAACAAATGCTGCTGCAGCAGGCGCGAGTGCAGTTCGGCGACGCCGTTGACCGAGGCGCTGGCGACCACGGCGAGATAGGCCATGCGGATCTGCGGTTCGTAGCCCTCTTCGATGATGGACATGCGCCGCTGCCGTTCGGCGTCTCCCGGCCAGCGCTGCGCCACTTCGGCCAGGAAACGGGCGTTGATTTCACGGATGATGTCGAGCAGGCGCGGCAGCAGGCGGCCGAACATGCTCGCCGGCCACCTTTCCAGCGCTTCCGGCAGCAGGGTGTGGTTGGTATAGGCGACGGTGCTGCGGGTGATTTCCCAGGCGCGATTCCAGGTCAGGCCGTGCTCGTCCATCAACAGCCGCATCAGTTCCGGCACCGCGCAGGTGGGATGGGTGTCGTTGAGCTGGAAGCAGTTCTTTGCGGCGAAATTGTCGAAATTGGCGCCAAAAGTGTTGATCCAGTTGCGCAGCACGTCCTGCAGGCTGGCGGATGCCAGGAAATACTGCTGGCGCAGGCGCAGTTCCTTGCCGTTCTCGCTGGCGTCGTTGGGATAGAGCACCATGGTGATGTGCTCGGCGGCGTTCTTGGCGGCCACTGATTCGGTATAGCTGCCGGCGTTGAATTCTGTCAGGTCGAATTCGTCGGTGGCGACCGATTTCCACAGGCGCAGGGTGTTAACGGTGCCGTTGCGGTAGCCGGGGACGGGGTTGTCGTAGGGCACCGCCACCACCTCATGGGCATCCGTCCAGCGGGCATGCAGGCGCCCGTCTGCGTCGTGATAAAGCTCGGTACGCCCGCCGAACTTGACCCGGAGCGTATGTTCCGGCCGTTCGATTTCCCAGGGGTTGCCGTCGCGCAGCCAGTGATCGGGTTCTTCCAGTTGGCAGCCATTCTCTATCTTCTGGCGGAACATGCCGTATTCGTAGCGGATGCCGTAACCCGTCACCGGCAGCTGCAGCGTGGCACAGCTGTCGAGAAAGCATGCCGCCAAACGGCCCAGACCACCATTGCCGAGGCCGGCATCATGCTCCTGGTCGGCGATTTCCTCCAGCACCAGGCCGAGCTTGCGCAGCGCCTCCCCGGTGGCTTGGTCCACGTCCAGATTCAGCATGGCGTTGCCCATTGCGCGCCCCATCAGGAACTCCAGCGACAGGTAGTAGGTGCGCTTGCAGTTCTGCTCCTCGTAGGCGTAATGGGTGTTCTTCCAGCGTTCCACCAGGCGGTCGCGCAACGAGAGAGACAGCGAGGTATAGACATGGTAGGCGGACAGGCACATTCTGTCCCTCCCCAGGGTGTGGCTGAAATAGCGGCGGAAGTCGTTGACGATGCTATCCGCATCCATGCCCAGGGCGGGCAGGTCGGCAATGCCCGGCACGGGCTTGCTGATGATCAGGGGTTCGGTATGCATGACGTGGTCCTCAAGCGGTATATGTGCTCTCCCCGCGAGTTTCGCGGAGAGAGAGAATGTATTTTGCCGGCCAAAAACCCCCTTCCGGCCGCTCGTTTTGTCCGGGCTGCGCAGGTATGCAAGCAGTTGGTGTCAGTTTGGCAATTCTGTTGGAATGGCAAGGCAATTATTATAAGTTAACTGCGATTTCAGAGAAATAGGCCGGGCAAAACTCCGCCTCGGCACCTGTCTGGCATATCGTTTAAAAATCAATTAGGATGAATCATGCCCACACCCTCCCATCCCTTGCTGCTTGGTTTGTTGCAAACCGCCATCGCCCACCACAACAGCGGCAATTTGAAGGATGCGGAACGGTTCTACCTTGAGGCGCTCAGGCTTGATCCGGGCAATCCGGATGCCCTGCATCTCCTGGGGCTGGCCTGCTACCAGGACGGCCGGCATGCCGAGGCAGTGGAATATATCGGGCGCGCCATACGCGCCAATGGCAAAGTGGCCATCTTCCACAACAACATGGGGGAAGCCTGCCGCGCCTTGGGTCGCATGGAGGAGGCCGCCCGCCATTATCGCCACGCGCTCAGGCTTGATCCCCGCCTGCCGGACGCCTTGAATAACCTGGGGCTGCTGCAGCAGCAAAAGGGTGCCCATGAACAGGCTGCCCGCTACTACCGCGAAGCGCTTGCCGCCGCCCCCGGTTTTGCCCCGGCCCTGCTCAACCTGGGCTGTTGCCAGTACGAGGCGGGCGCGTATTCGGACGCCTCGAAAACGCTGGCGCAAGCCGCTACGGCCTATCCTCTCAATACCGACGCCCAGCGGATGCTTGCCGACGCCTTGCGCGAGGAGGGGCGCCTGGATGAAGCCCTGCCCATTTACGACCGCCTGTTGGCGGAACATCCGGGTCTCGCCGCCGCCTGGGTGAACCGGGGGCAGGCGCTGGAAAAAGCCCGCCGCTTCAAGGAAGCGCTGGCTTCTTTCCAGACGGGGCTGGAACTGGTTCCCGGCAATCCCCGGGTGCTCAACAACATCGGCGTGGTCCTGCAAGCCCTCGACCGGTGCGAGGAAGCCCAGGATTATCTGCGCCGCGCGCTGGAATTCGACCCTTCCAGCGTCGAGACCCGCATCAACCTTGGCGCCGCACTGAGAGAAGCGGGTGCCGTGGCGGAAGCGGCGGCGTGGCTGGAACAGGTCTGCGACTATGCGCCCGCAAGCGGCGAAGCCCGCTTTGCCCTGGCCTTTGTCTTGTTGCTGCAAGGGGATTACGCGCGCGGCTGGGAGATGATGGAAGGGCGCGCCACCTCGCGCCAGCGCGACCAGTGGGTGTTTGGCCGCCATTATGACGCTCCCTTGTGGGACGGCGCTCCCCTGGCGGGCAAGACCCTTCTTGTCTGCGCGGAACAAGGGGCGGGAGACGTCATCCAGTTTGTCCGCTTTCTGCCCATGCTGGCAGGTCGTGCGGGGCAGGTCGTGCTGGAAACACCGGAAGACCTGCTGCCGCTATTGAAGGATTTTTCCGCTGTGACGCGGGTGGCCCGCGGCGCCAGGCTGCCCCGCTACCACGCTTATGTTCCCCTGCTGTCCTTGCCGCGCTTGCTGGAAATCGACGGGAAGAATTGCGTGCCCGTCATGCCCTATTTGCATCCCGATCCGGAAAAGGCGGCAGCGTGGCGGTCACGTTTGAACAAGGTCGCGGACCTCAAGGTGGGGCTATGCTGGGCCGGGTCGAGGCGCCATGCCAACGATCACAAGCGTTCCGTGCCCGCGGCCTGGCTGGAAACCTTGTCCCCGCTTGCGGGCGTGGCGTATTACAGCCTGCAGAAAGAGCAGGAGGCGTTGCCCCCGCTCCCGAATTTTCATGATTACTCGGATCAGCTCCACGACTTTACCGACACCGCCGCGCTCATCGACGCCCTCGATCTGGTGGTGACGGTGGATACCTCCATCGCCCATCTGGCGGGGGCAATGGGCAAGCCTGTCTGGGTGCTGCTGCCCTTCGCGCCCGATTGGCGCTGGTTGCTGGAGCGGGACGATAGTCCCTGGTACCCAACGGCACGCCTCTTCCGCCAGCCCGTGCCCGGTGCGTGGGGCGAGGTGTTGTTGCGGGTGCGCGCGGGGCTGGGCGCGCTCGCGGGCGGTACGAATGTGTGCCCTGCCATGCAGCCTGCAGCCGTTTTCCCCCAGCAGCATGGTGAAATCGCCAAGCCAGATGGTTTCAACAAGCTGAAGTTTTGCCGTCACGGTCTCATGTTGTTCAATCGCCATGATCGCTACGTGGGCCGCGCCCTCGACCTCTACGGCGAATTTTCGGAAGGAGAGGTGGCGCTGTTCCAAGGCCTGCTTTCTCCCGGGGATGTCGCCCTGGACGTGGGCGCCAATCTGGGCGCGCATACTGTGCCGATGGCGCGGCTGGTGGGTCGCCGGGGCCGAGTTTATGCCTTCGAGCCGCAGCGCATGATGTTTCAGACCTTGTGCGCCAATTTGGCCCTGAACGACCTCATCAACGTCGAAGCGCGCCAGGCAGGCCTGGGCGCAGAGGCGGGCGTGGCGAGGGTGGCGGACCTGAGCCCATGGCTGATGGAGAATTTTGGCGGCGTAGCCCTGGGTGTAGGGCCGGCCGAAGTGCCGGTGGAAACCGTGGACAGCCTCGGGCTTGAGCGCTGCCGTCTGATCAAGATCGACGTGGAAGGCATGGAGCGAGAAGTGCTCCTGGGCGCACGGGGAACGCTGGCCCGATTAAGGCCTTTCCTTTATGTAGAGTGCGATCGGCGCGAAAAATCGGCCGATCTTATTCGTCTTTTATTGGAGCTGGGCTACCGCTTGTGGTGGCACCTGCCGCCCCTCTACAATCCGGAAAACTACGCGGGGAACAAGGAAAACGTGTTCGACGGGCTGGTTTCCGGCAACCTCCTGTGCGCGCCGGCGGGCAGCGGCTTCGAGTGCGATTTCCAGCCTGTGACGGGACCGGAGGATTGGCCGATATAGAGATTCGGCCTATAGTACTGAGAAGAGGTTCTTCCGGGTGGGCATAACTGAATAGTCAGTCACGTTGAATTTTTGGGATGTACGATGGTGACATTTCATGTTGACTGACCACTGGCGTCCTGTGTTGCCTGAGTAGAAGCGCTTGTACGACAGATTGCAATGACAGGCGCTGAGCCGGTGAGTGTGTGTTATTTCCGGAATGCTTGCGCATTTTTCATCAGGGCCAGCTGATTCACCGACAAGCCCTAAGTCAAGGGGGAAGCAAGTCATGGAAGCCGAAGACATTTTTTCAATGCACCCCATTTTGGCGGGGCACAAATCCAGGATGGTCTCCGCCGGAGACGCCGTGCTTTTGGTGAAACCGGGAGACAATGTCTATATCGGCACTGCTTGCGCAACCCCCCGATTGCTGGCGGAAGCGCTGGAGAGCCTCTCCTCTCCCCCTGCCGACGTGACGCTTTTCCATTTCTTTACCGATGGGGCGATTCCCCACGTCGGGGGCGAGCCGCAAACCCGCTACAAACACAAGTGTTTCCTGGTGGGTGGCGATGCCCGCGCCGCCGTGGCAAAAGGAATTGCCGAATACATTCCCATCTCCTTGTCCCAGGTGCCGCGACTGATCGAAAACGGGAGCATACCGGTTGATGTGGCTTTCATTCAGGTTTCGCCGCCAGATGAATTCGGATATTCCAGCCTGGGGGTCTCTGTGGATGTGACGGCCTCCATCGTTGAACACGCTCGGCATGTTGTCGCGGAAATGAATCCCAATATGCCGCGCACCATGGGAGACAGCCTCGTTCGTATCGACCGGTTCGACCGTCTGGTCTGGAATGATGCGCCTATTATCGAATATGTCCCTCCTCCATCCGATGAGATTTCCGCGCAGATTGCGCGGAACATTGCGAGCATCATCGATGACCGCTGCACTTTGCAGATCGGGCTGGGACGTTTTCCCAGCGAGGCGCTCAAGTATCTCGTGGATAGACGCGACCTTGGCGTGCATTCGGACGTCATTACCGACGCCGTCGTGGAATTGATCGAGAAAGGTGTCATTACCGGCCGTGAAAAAAGCCAGTACAGAGGGATGATAGTGGCCAGTTACTGTCTCGGCACGCGCAGGCTTTACGATTTGATCGACGGCAATCCTCTGTTCTCGCTCCAGGCGATCGAACGCGTGAGCGATATCAATGCCATTGCCCAGCAACACAAGATGGTCTCTGTGAACCAGGCTTGTGCCGTGGATTTGACCGGGCAGATTTGTACCGATCAATTCGAGGGCGCATTTTGCGGCGGCGTCGCAACCCAGCCGGAGTTCATTCGGGGCGCCGCCCTGTCGCCGGGCGGGAAGCCCATCATCTGTTTGCAGTCCACAACGGAGGACGGCAAATCCTCGCGCATTCGCCCCCTGCTGCTTGCCGGCGAAGGGGTGGCAGTCGCACGATCCGATACCCACTATGTGATTACCGAATACGGCATTGCCTATTTGTTCGGCAAGTCGATTCAGGAGCGGGCGCTCGCGCTGATCAGGATCGCCCATCCCGATTTCCGCTCCAGGTTGTTGAAGCAGGCGAAGAAGCTCGGTTACGTGAAGAAGGGGCTGCAGATCAGGAAAACCCGCGCCTATCCGGCGCAGGAAGAGCGGAGCGTCCTGCTGAGAAACCAGAAAAGCGTTCTCATCCGTCCCACCAAGGCCAAGGACACCCTGGCATTGCAGCAGTTTTTTCGGAGCATGAGCAAGGAAGACCGGTATACGCGCATTTTCCGGCGCCTGAATTTTCTCTCGGATGCAGAGGCGCAGCACCTGTGCCATGTCGATCAGGATGCCGAAGTGGCATTCCTGGCGGTGGCCGGATCAGGGGAAGGCGAGACCATAATCGGCAGCGCGTTCTACTTTGTAAATGCATCCACCAACCTGGCCGAAGTGGCCTACATGGTCACGCCGGAATGGCAGGGCGTAGGGATAGGAACGGCGTTGCAGCTTCGGCTCATGGAGCATGCGAAAGGCCGGGGATTGCGGGGCTTTACCGCGGAGATCCAGACCTACAATGCCAACATGATCAATCTTGCCAAGCGGGCATGCGATGACATCTCCATTCAGCGCTACGGCGATACGTACGAAGTGACCATGCTGTTTGAATGATTCCGCGATTTTTCCGGGCCGGCGAGTCCGGAATCAAGGAAGCCGGGGTGTTATTGCTTGTCATGGTTTTCGATAACATCGTACCTGATTAGCCACATTGTTCAGCCGCACGGATGATGCGCTCGGGATGCGGCGAAGTGACGGACGATGCACGAAGCAGTCGGGCAAGAATGACAGACAGATCAAAGCGGCGATTGAATCGATATTG
>JAJYUW010000091.1 GCA_021792335.1 Pseudomonadota bacterium
ATGGGGGCTGATCCTTTCGCGTTGTCCAGCACGGATTCGACACCCGCATGGTAACGCGATAAGGCTCTCAGCCCCTCTATATCTCTATGATCGGAAAGACTCTTCTTCTTAAGTTAGTGCCATTGGAGTCTGACCCCATTGATCCCATTGATCCTTGATCGTGCTGGCGCACCCGTTTTCAGGATAATGCAAGCCGACCTCTCTACCGCTCCCTTCCCGCCTCTTGAAACGCCTTCTGCACCGGAGAAAGCAGGTATTCCATCACCGTGCGCCGCCCCTGGTGAATTTCCGCAATGACCTGCATGCCCGGCGAGAGCCAGAGTTTCTTTCCTTCAATCTCAAGGGATTGCGCCCCTAAGCGGATGAGCGCCTTGTAGGTGAGCTGCGGCGCGGCTTTCTGATCCTTGCCCTTGTCCGCTGCGGACGATGCGCCATCGCTGGCATCGGCGCCGACATAGATCACCGTGCCTTCGATCATGCCGTATTTCTGGAATGGGTAGGCGGCGAGCTTGATCCTGGTCTTCTGGTTCGGATAGACGAAGCCGACGTCCTCGTTCTTGACCAATATCTCCGCCTGCAACGGCTCGTCATGGGGGACCAGGGTCATCATCACCGTCCCGGGCGAAACCACCGTGCCGCGGGTATGCGTCGCCAAATCCTTGATGATCCCGGCCTGGGGTGCCCTCAATTTCAGCAGGTTGGACTTGTACTCGATCTTGGCACTATCCTGCTGGAGCTTCTGGTATTGGGATTCGGTATCGACGCGCTCGTTCTGCAACTGGCTTTTGTAGTTGGAGGTAATCTGCGCAAGCTTTTTCCCGGATGAAGCAATGGTAGACTTGAGGCTCGCCACGTTGGACTCCTGCGCTTTCAGGTCCTGCTCCTTTTCGATTCTGTCGCGCACTTTTTCCTGTGCGGCCAGTTGGCTGACGAAATTATCCTTGGCCAGTTTTTCGTAGGCGGCAGCGCTTTTCTGGTAGACAGGCACAACCTGCTGCAACTTGGAGAGCGTTTCCTCGGCGGACCTGAGATCGTGGCGCGCCTTGTTGAGGGACTCGGTCTCCTGGCTAACGGCATCCAGATAGGCCTGGCGATGGGCGCGGAACTGGTTTTCAACCTGCCCGTAAAGCTCAGGCGGGTCTTCCTTGCGCCGCGTCATGGGGCGTCCGGCAAGTTCGGCATCGGCACGGCGCAATACGAGAGATTTGAGCCTGAGCTCGTTCTGGATCGTCTTGGCGTCGGCTTCCGTGAGCTTGGTATCCATACGCATCAGCACCTGCCCGGCCTCGACCGCCTGGCCCTCCTGTACCAGGATATCCTGAACGATTCCGGCTTCCGCCGGCTGGACGATCTTGACGTAGGTCTGGGGCACAAGCCGCCCCTCGGCGCTAGCGATGATGTCCAGCTTGCCGAAGATGGCCCAGGCCAGCATGATGGCGAAAAGTCCCAAAACCAGGTACATCACCGTTCTGGGCAGCTTCGCCGGCGGACTTTCCTGGATGGCGAGCAGCCCCGGAGCGAAATCCAGGGCGTCCGGGCTGAGTGTAGTGGCATTTTTCTCCATACCGTTCCACACGCTCCAGCGCTCAATGCCGGGTTTCGGCGGAGGTTAAATCCAACGGCAGCCACTCCCGCACCAAGAGCCGATTGCCTTGCTGCGGGTCGGGCAGGAGGGCGCTGATTTTGCGGTCGGGAAACTGTGTTTTACGCAACTCCTCGATCATCTCGTCGGCTTGTCCGAACGGGGCGACCACATCGATTAACCAAAGATGCTCGCCAGACTTCCACTCGTGTGGCGCAATTTTGGGTATTTGGGTGCGCAGGCGTGCATCGACTTCGTCGCTGACCAGCGCCCAGGCAATAAAGGCCCACGGGATTTCTTCCTTCATGTACAGCTTGCACTGGTCGAGCAAGATAGGCGGCATGAGCAACCAATCCTGATCGGCGATAAAGGTGAATTTCCTGCGCTCGTCTCGTGCGTAAAGCCAGAGTACCGGGCCGAGAATGGGGAGTTTTTTCAGGGCCGCCTTGGCTTCCTGGAGTTGTTGCGCGTTCATGCTCATGGGTCGCTCCTAATTTGATGACTTTTATCAACCTTAAAACCGCAGTTCATTCACCACAGGGACACAGAGGCACAAAGAAAACAACAGGTTGCCGAAAAACTTACGGTCACCAAACTGGTGAATGATGTGAACAGGACTTTTTCCTTGTTTTTAAACTCTGTGCCTCTGTGCCTCTGTGCCTCTGTGCCTCTGTGCCTCTGTGCCTCTGTGTCTCTGTGCCTCTGTGTCTCTGTGGTTAACTTTTCTAGGATCAATGGAAATGCCCCAATCGCCTGCAGCAGTGCGACCGGGACATGCATTTAACGCCCGATGGCGATCTCTGCGGCCAACCCCTGGAACGGTTTCAGCGTCTGCAAGCCGCCGAATCCGGGATCCTTGAGCGCCGTCTGCGCCGCCGAAATGCCGGCCTGCGCGAGTGAACCAGACTGGCCGTATGCGTAGGCGAATTCGCCGCCCAGCGCCGCATTGTCGCTACCGCCAAGGTGCGCGTCAAGCAGGCCGTTCATCAGGTTCCACTTGGCCAAGTTCGGATTCGCCGCACGGGCCTGGTCGAAGGAATCGGCCAGCTTCTGGAAGTCGAAGCGCTCCACCTTCCTGTCGTAAAAGGTATCGGAGCCGGCCTCATTGATCATAGGATGCGTAACGAAAGCGTATTTGTCCGACGAGATGTGACTATCATCCCAGTCATCGCTTTTTTCCTCGATCGTCTGCAGCGTGAAGAAGGTGCGATTATCCGGCGAGGCATACCAGTCTTTAAAGGTGATGGCGTCGCGATGGCGGGCTTCGAGCACCAGGTCATTGCCCGAGCGCATGAAGCCGAGATCGCGATATTCCAGGTCTTCGCCCAGCGACAGGGTATTGCGGGCGCCGACGGAGGCCAGGATAGTGTCGCGGCCATCCTCGCGGTTGAAGGCCACGGTATTGTCGCCGGCGCCGGTGACGATGGTATCGTCGCCCTGTCCGCCGGCAATGAAGTCGTTGCCGGCGCCGGCCAGAATCCGGTCATCGCCCTTCCCGCCTAGAAGCAAGTTGTTTTCGTCCCCCGCGATGAGGTTGTCCTTGCCTTCTCCGCCGGCCAGGATGTCGTAACCGCAGCCGCCGATCAGGGTGTCGGCGCCATTCCCGCCCAGCAGCGCATCGTTGCCGCCTTCCCCGTAGAGGGTATTCTTCCCCGCTGAGGCAAAAACAATATCGTTACCGGTTCCGGCACGGATCGTTTCGGTGTTGGCGCTGCCGAGGATAATATCGTCGTTGCGCCCGGTCGCCACGGTGCGGTTTTTCGGATTGACAGTCGCCACCAGGGTGCCGCTCGGCAGGTCGTCCAAATGCAGCCGGGAGCCGTCGGTCAGGCGTATCTGTTTAAGCCGCGAATCGTTTTCCTCGTGCTTATCCGTGCCGAAGCCGGAATCGTGGCCGGCTTCGCGGCCGGGGCGTACCAGGGTTACCACGGTCTTGATCAGCAGGTCGTTGAAGGTGAGCAACGTCCCGTCGACAAGACGGAACTGCTCAATTGGCGAAACATACTTGCCGTTGGCGTCCACCCCGACGGCAAAGTCGAAACCCTGGTCGCCCATCTCACAGCCGCCATCGTCGAGGGCGCGCACATGGGCGGTGTAGATGCCGTTCTCGCTGGTCACACGCAGCGCCAGGTTGTCGAGGTTGAGCGCATCGCCGAACCGGACGGTATCGTTCCCGCCCGCATCGGCAATCGTATCGAGACCGTCGCCCTTGCGCCAGATATAGGTATCGTCGCCGACACCGCCGTAGAGGGCGTCGTTGTCCGTACCGCCATCGAGGACATCGTTTCCGGCGTTACCGAATAGGCTGTCGTTGCCCGCATTGCCGATGAGACGGTTGTCCGCGCCGTTGCCGATGATGATGTTGTCGAGCTCGTTTCCGCTACCGTCGATGGTGTTGGTTCCAGTCAGGTTCAGGTTCTCGACGTTGCCGGCCAGCGTCCAGGAGACGCTGGAGTACACCGTATCGATACCTTCCCCGGCCAGTTCGACGGTGCGGTCACCGGCGTTGTCGACGATGTAAGTGTCGTCGCCCGCGCCGCCGTTCAGGGTGTCGGCCCCGGCGGCGCCGTCGAGGACATTGTTCGCCGCGTTGCCGACGATGAAGTTGTCCAAATCGTTGCCGGCGCCGTTTATGGCGTCAAAGCCGGTCAGCGTCAGGTTCTCGACGTGCTGCGGCAGCACGTAGCTGATCGAGGAATAGACATGGTCGAGGCCCTCGTTGAATTGCTCAACAATGAGGTCGCCAGCGTTGTCCACGATGTAGGCATCGTCGCCCAGTCCACCCGCCATGCTGTCCGCCCCGGCGGCACCGTCGATGAGGTTGTTGCCGGCGTTGCCGAGGATGGCGTTGTCGAGCTCGTTGCCGGTGCCGGAGAGGTTATCCGTACCGGTAAGCGTGAGATTCTCGACATAGTCGCCAAGGGTGTAGTCGATGGAGGAATAGACCGTATCGATACCCTCGCTGGCCAGTTCCGTGACCGCGTCGCCGACATCGCCGACCATATAGGTGTCGTCTCCCGCGCCGCCCGCCATGGCATCCGCGCCCGTGCCACCGTCCAGCAGATCATTGCCACCGCCGCCGAAGAGCATGTCGCTGCCGGCTGCGCCCAGGAGGACGTTGTTGCCGGCGTTGCCGACGATCCCGTTATCGAGGGCGTTGCCGCTGCCGTTAATATTCGCTGTGCCGGTGAGAAAGAGATTCTCGACGTTGTCGGAAAGGATGTAGCTCGCCGAGGCGAAAACGCTGTCTTTGCCCTCATTGGCGGCCTCGATCACCACATCGGCGGTGTTGTCCACGATGTAGGCGTCATCGCCCGCACCGCCTGCCAGCGTGTCGGCACCTGCGCCGCCATCGAGGAGATTGGCCGTCCCATTGCCGACGATCACGTTGTCCAGGCCGTTGCCGATGCCATCGATGCCATCGGTGCCGGTCAGGGTGAGGTTCTCGACGTTCTCGGGCAGGACGTAGCCGATCGAGGAGTAAACGTCGTCGATACCCGCATTGAACTGTTCGACGACAAGGTCGCCGACGCTCTCGACCACATAGACGTCATCACCCGTGCCGCCCGCCATGACATCCGCCCCCGTGCCGCCGTCGAGGATGTCGTTGCCGCCATTGCCGGTCAGGATGTCGTTGCCTGCCGCACCCAGGAGCAGGTTGTTGCCGTCGTTGCCGGTGATGACGTTATCGAGCCCGTTGCCGCTGGCGTCGATGGCCGCTGTGCCGGTGAGGGTGAGGTTATCCGCGTTGGCGGCGAGTGTGTAGCTCACGGAAGCAAGAACGGAGTCAGCGCCTTCCCCCACGCTCTCGGCCACCGAGTCGGCAATGTTGTCGACGATGTAGGTATCGTCTCCCGCACCGCCTGTCATGACATCCGCCCCTGCGCCGCCGTCGAGGATGTCGTTGCCGCCGTTACCGGTCAGGGTATCGTTACCGTCCGCACCCAGGAGCACGTTGTTGCCGTCGTTGCCGGCGATCACGTTATCAAGCTCGTTGCCGGTGCCGGTCAGGTCAGCCATGCCTGTCAGAGTGAGGTTCTCGACGTTGGCACCCAGCGTGTAGTCGATGAAGGACTGGACGGCATCGATGCCCTCGTTGGCCCGTTCGGCTACCGTGTCGCCAGCGTTGTCGACCACGTAGGTGTCGTTGCCGGCCCCGCCGGTCAGCGTATCGGCACCGGCCCCGCCGTCGAGGATATTATTGCCTGAATTGCCCGCGATCACGTTGTCGAGTTCGTTGCCGCGGCCGTCAATATTCGCCGTGCCGGTCAGGGTCAGGTTCTCGACGTTGGCGGACAGGGTGTAGCTCACCGAGGCGAAGATGCTGTCATTGCCCTCGTTGGCGGCCTCGATCAGCCTATCGGCGGTATTGTCCACGATATAGGTATCGTCTCCCGCGCCGCCAGCCATGGTATCCGCGCCCAGGCCACCGTCGATACGGTTGTTACCCGCATTGCCGGCGAGGACGTTATCCAGCCCGTTGCCGGTGCCGTTCAGGTCGTCCGTCCCCGTGAGAGCGAGGTTCTCGATATTCTCGGCCAGCGTCCAGGAGAGGCTGGAGACCACCGTATCGACACCCTCGTTGACCAGTTCGATGGTGCGATCCCCTGTGTTATCCACGACGTAGGTGTCGTTGCCCCGGCCCCCGGTCAGGGTGTCGGCCCCAGCGCCACCGTCGAGGACGTTGCCGGCGATATTGCCGGTGATTACGTTATCGAGGGCGTTGCCGCCGCCGTCGATGGCGGAGCGGCCGGTGAGCACGAGATTCTCGACGTTGTCGGTAAGCGTGTAGTTCACGCTGCTGAGGACGCTGTCGTTGCCTTCGTTGGGGCGTTCGAACACGATGTCGGCAGCGTTGCCCACCACATAGACATCGTCGCCCGTACCGCCGATCAGGGTGTCGGCACCCATGCCACCGTCCAGCGTATCGTTGCCGGCACCGGCCGTGAGCGTGTTATCGCCGCTGTTGCCGATCAGCACGTTGTCGGCATCGTTGCCGGTACCGGTCAGGTTTTCGCTGCCGGTGAGGGTGAGGTTCTCCAAATCAGCAGCCAGGGCATAGCTGATCGAGGAGCGCACCGTGTCGATGCCCTCGTCCAGGTTTTCCGTGACGATGTCGCCGACGTTGTCCACCACGTAGATGTCGTCCCCGGTGCCGCCGATCATCTCATCCTCGTCCATACCGCCATCCAGCAGGTCGTTGCCGGTTCCGCCGTCGAGCCGGTCGTAGCCGTCCATGCCGGCCAGCTCGTCATTGCCCACGCCGCCGAATACGGCGTCGTTGCCGGAACCGCCATACACCTGGTCATCGCCGGCATCGCCAGAAAGCACGTCGTTGCCGCTATCGCCCGAGACCAGGTCGTTACCCTTGCCGCCGAAGATGACGTCGTTGCCGCCCTCCCCGAACAGCGCGTCATGGCCGTCGCCGCCCAGCAGCATGTCGTTAGCCAGCCCGGCGAAGACGACATCGTCGCCCGCCCCGGCAATCACCAGGTCGTTGTCTGCACCCGCGTAAATCGTGTCATTGCCGTCGCCGCCATCGATGGAATCGTTGCCGCCGTCCTCCATCACCATATCGTCGCCTGCCCCGGCGTTAATGATGTTGTTGCCGGTCTTGCCGAGGATCAGGTCGTTGCCGTCCGTGCCGTTCAGCACCTCGCCCGAAGGCGAGAATGGCGGGCGGGTCACTACTTGGCTGGTGCCGTCCGGGTTGTTGACCAGGATGTCGTTGGTGTAGCGGAGAGTAAAATCGGCGGCATCGAGGGTAGAACCATCGGTCATAGTAACTTTTGCAACACCCTGTACCGTCGTCCCATTAATTACCGAAAACCGGTTGTCGCTGGTCAGGTTGATCGAATCAACCCCCAGCGCATCCAGAGACTTGAATTCGCCTGGATCGGTTATGCCGTTCTGGTTGGCATCCTGCCAAATACCAAACTTCGACCACTTCTCATCGCTTGCCGAAAAAATTCCATCATTATTGCTGTCGAATGCGCGCATGCCTTCGAGGTCGGACTGTGCACCGGCCTTGTAAGCAGCAAAAGAGACCTCTGCACCGCTTTCGATCTTACCGTTTCCGTCCGCGTCGTAGGCAAGCAAACCATCTCCGGGCGATACCCAGGACACTTTTTCCTTCCAGCCATCCCCATTGATGTCGAAAAAAACATTCGAATCGTCAACGTTACTGAAGCCGAAGCCATTACGGTCGAGGTCGATGGAAACCGGGCAGCAACCACCTCCGCCTCCACCGCTGCCCAGGCTCGGGTTGTATGCGCCCGTGTGAACGGAATCGACCTGGATAGTGGTGCTCGCCCCGTGGGGATCAGTGACGCGCACCGTGAAGGGATCCGGCTGGGTGGAAAAAGTGTCGCTGTACCCGTCAAAATTGTAATTGTATACCGACCCATCAGGCTGGGTGCCAGGCATGTTCGGCCCATACCAGTTGGCATACTGAATGTTCCCGTTCGCGTCGATACTGGCCGATCCCATCTGCGGCTGGGCAATCACCTGGTAGGTAAATGGTCCGTTGGGGTCATCGATGTCGGAAACCACTACGGTGGCGACATTCGGCCCATCCGGGTCTTCGTAGGAGACTGGCGTGGTGTGGTAACCATAGCTTTGCCAATAATCGGGGCTGGAGTAATCATAGCCATAGTAAGGCGAATACTGGGGATTGGATGGGGTGCTTGTTGCCCCCCACCCACTTTCAGTCCATACAGTATCAAGTGACGCATAGCCATAAATCGCCCGCCCATGCTGATCCACCGTCGCCGTCGGTGCATCGTTCACATTCAGCAGGTTGATGTCCACCGTTGCCGTATCCGTCTGCCCCGTGGGCGCCTGGATGGTGTAGCTGAAGCTCGCCGGCCCGTTGTAGTTGGCT
The DNA here is from genome assembly GCA_021792335.1 of Pseudomonadota bacterium. GTDB lineage: Bacteria > Pseudomonadota > Gammaproteobacteria > Burkholderiales > Sulfuricellaceae > Sulfuricella. The sequence goes on from JAJYUW010000091.1 coordinate 8,466, forward strand.
GACGGGGTGTAGTGGACGAAGCCGTTGCCGTCCAGCCAGCCGGTGCCGTGGGTAAAGTCGGAAACGCCGGTGACGCTGAGGTTCTGACCAAGAAACCCGCCCAGCATGTCATTCGCCTTGAGGTCGGCGGCAGAAATGATGGCCTCGATATCCTCGTAGCTGGTCACCCCGTCCCGGTTGGCCTCGATCACCGTCCGGTCGTCGATACGCGTGACCAGCAAGCTGGTATGGCCGCTGGTCGTTTCCACGACGATGCCCTCGGGCACCACGTGGGTGCGCGTGCCGGCGGTATCCGCCGCGAGGTCGGGGGAGCTCATTTCCTGGAGCTGGCCGTTCTGCTCGAAGCGGCCCATGGCGTAGTCCAAGGCAGAGATGTTGAGCTCGGCGAGAGTATGGGCTTCACCGGCTTCTTGCAAGCCGTCGCCGTTGGCGTCCTGCCATATCTTGAGCTCGTTCCACACCGGATCGGCATTGGTGAGCTTGCCGTCGTAGTTGGAGTCGATCCAGCGCATTCCGGCCAGGCCACGCGCGCTCAAGTCCACGATGCTGTTACTGAACAGCTCCCTGCCCGAATCGATGCTGCCGTTGAGGTTGCGGTCGAGGAACAAAAAGCCGTCGTTGTTGTTGAGCCAGGCGGTGTTCTTCATAAAACCCGAGTCGTCCACGTCGAAAGCGACGGTTTTGCTGGTGCCGGTGGTCTGTACCCCATCGCCGTTGAGGTCGAGCGCCACCGCCCGGAAGGTCTGGGTGTCGCCCGTCACCGGCGCGGCTAATTTGCCGTTGCGCCCGGCGCGCTCTTCTTCGGTCAGGCCCGCCTGGGGGTCGCCGTACTGGGTCTGGATGGCGGCGGTTTGCACTTCCCACATCGGGGCCACCGCGCCTCTTGCGAGGGCGACGCGGATGAAGCGTTCGGACAGGGATTGGCTGGCCTGGTCGCTTCCCGGCGGGGCGTTGTAGGGGCGGCCGGTGAGGTCGTAGCGGATGGATGGGTCGCGCTGCACGCCGGTGATGGCGTCGATGTCGGTGATGCCGAAGCCGGTGTAGTTGCGGTAGCTTAAAGAAGGCAGGCGGTTGGCGACGATGCCGATGGCGCTGCCGGGGTTGACCGACTGCTCGTAAGCCGCCAGTTGGTTGAGATAGGAGATGAACCCGTTGTAGGTTTCCGCCGCCGTGCCCTGCCCGCCATCGCCGCC
>JAJYUW010000006.1 GCA_021792335.1 Pseudomonadota bacterium
CGTACCGGTTGTCCAAATCAAAAAAACTGCTCTGCATGTCCGCTCGCTCCCGCCCTCAATACCATCTGAGCATTAACGCATCATGCGATAATTCGTGTACTACAAAACTGAATTTTTAGAAGTGCCCTTTATTCGTGAACATTCGTGTCATTCGTGGTTAATCGCCGTTTTTAGGATAATCCACACATGGGAATTTTTTGATGATCGGCTGGGAATTCATACTGCTTTATCTTGCCGCCGGCAGCATCGCCGGGTTCCTGGCCGGACTGCTGGGCGTGGGCGGCGGGATCGTGATCGTGCCGATACTGATATTCATCTTCGCCGCCCAGCATTTTCCGCCAGACCACATGATCCATCTGGCGATCGGCACCTCGCTGGCCAGCATCATGTTCACCTCGGTGTCCAGCCTGCGTGCCCACCACGCGCATGGCGCGGTCAACTGGGGCATCGTGAAGCGCATCACGCCGGGCATCCTGCTCGGCACCCTGGCCGGCACGTTTCTGGTGGCGAAACTGCCGGCGGGCTTGCTCAAGGGCTTCTTTATCGCCTTTCTCTTCTACGTGGCGACGCAATTGCTGCTCAACCTCAAACCCAAGCCGACGCATCAGCTTCCCGGCGCGGGCGGAATGTTCGTCGCGGGCGGGATCATCGGCCTGGTTTCAAGCTTTGTCGGCATCGGCGGCGGCGCCTTGTCCGTGCCCTTCATGACTCGGAGCAACGTCAAGATGCATAACGCCATCGGCACCTCGGCCGCGATCGGATTTCCCATCGCTGTCGCCGGAACCGTCGGCTACCTTCTCAACGGCTGGCCGATTAAAAACCTGCCGCACTGGAGCCTCGGTTTCGTCCACCTGCCTTCCCTGGCCGGGCTGGTGGTGGCAAGCATGCTCATCGCCCCGTTCGGGGCCAGGGCTGCCCACAGGCTGCCGGTGGCGACACTCAAGAAAATCTTCGCGCTGTTCCTCTACATCATCGGCACAAAGATGTTGCTGAATTCGATTAACTGACTTCTACAGCAGCGACAGAATGAATTCCCACTCGCGCGGATCCACCGGCGTGATCGACAGCCGGTTGCCCTTCTGCAGGGTGCGCATCCGTTCCAGTTCCGGGTGGCTGCGCAGCTCTTTCAGGCTGACCAGCCGGGTCTTCTTCACCAGTTTGACGTCCACGTTGAACCAGCGCGGCGTTTCCGGCGTTGCCTTGGGATCGAAATATTTGTTCTTCGAGTCGAACTGGGTCTGGTCCGGGTAGGACAGCCGGCTCACCTCGGCCAGCCCGGCGATGCCCGGCTCGGCACAGTTGGAGTGATAGAAAAGAACGTGGTCGCCCACTTTCATCTGATCGCGCATGAAATTGCGCGCCTGATAGTTGCGCACGCCATACCATGCCACGGCTTGGCCGGGTAACGCGGCAAGGTCGTCGATACTGCAATCGGAAGGTTCGGATTTCATCAGCCAGTAACGCATATATGTCCATTCTTATCCGCTTAACAGTGTACGTATTGTACTGTTGCCTATGGATGCATGTAATCCATAAGGAAAAGAATCAGCCGGGAAACCAGTGAATAAGGTTCGATTCCATCGGAACATGCGCTTCCGGATGCCAGGCGACGACGCGCGGCGTGAAGTCGGTGGCGGGCCGTGCAGTGGCGATATGGCAATGGTAGACATAGCCGTGGGTAGCGCCGGGTATGCTGGCCCGGCACTCCATCACCTGGGGCACCGCCGCATCGTTATCCACCGGCTCGGCATACAATTGCACCTGCACCGATTGCGGCGGGATCTCCCCCAGGTAAACCTGCAGGGCGAAGAGCCACCCGTCCGGCTGTTGCTGCACCTCCAGGTTGGTCAGGTGTATTTCATGCCAATACCGCTTGAGCATGGATGCCCAGGCGGCGAGCTCTTTTGCCAGGCGGCCGCCATCTGCGCTGCGCCTCCGGTATGCAGTGGACAGCGGGAGATAGGCGTCGCTGACATATTCCTGCAGCATGCGGTTGCTGCTGAATCGCGGCGCAAGCCTGGACATGCTGGCACGTATGCGCGCCACCCATTCGTGCGGGATGCCCTGTGCGTCGCGGCGGTAAAACAGGGGTACGATCTCCTGCTCCAGCAGACGATATAGCTGCTCGGCTTCAACGTCGTCCCATTCCGGCTCCGTGTGTTCCAGACCATCGCCCAGCGCCCAGCCCACCTCCGGCACATAGGCCTCGGCCCACCAGCCATCCAGCTCCGAAAGATTGAGACCACCGTTGACCAATACCTTCATGCCGGAGGTGCCGCTCGCTTCCCATGGCCGGCGCGGCGTATTGATCCACACGTCCACCCCCTGGACCAGCTCCTGTGCCAGATCCAGGTCGTAATCCTCGATGAACACCAGGTGCGCGCGCACATCGATGCGCTTCACAAACTCCGCCCACGCCTGGATAAAGCGCTTGCCTTCCTCATCCTGGGGATGGGCCTTGCCGGCGACGATCAGTTGTACCGGCTGCGACGGCCCTGTCAGCAGCCGCACCAGCCGCTCCGGATCATGCAGCAGCAAATTCGGGCGCTTGTACTCGGCAAAACGCCGTGCGAAACCGAGCGTGAGCATGTTCGGATCAAGGATATTATCGGCCTGGGCGATGGCATCCGGATTCGCGCCGTGCTGCCCCAGTTGGCGTGCCAGCCGCCGGCGTGCGTAATGCACCAGTTCTCGCCGCTCCTCGCCGCGAAACTGCCACAGCGCCTCGTCACTCAGATTCCGAATGGCGCTCGACAGGGTTTCCGGCGTTCCCAGCCAGCGCTCCTTGCCGCAGGCCGTGGTCCATATCTCGTCGGCCCAAGGCGAATCCCAGGAGGGAACATGCACGCCGTTGGTAATGTGGCCGACAGGCACTTCGCGCTCCGGCCAGCGCGGGAACAGGTCGCGAAAAATACGGCGGCTGACCGCACCGTGAAGCTGGCTCACGCCATTGACGCTGTCGCAAGTACGCATGGCCAGATAGGCCATGTTGAAAGGCCCGTCGCCGCCATCGGGGGGCCTGCTCCCCAGAGCCAGCAGGTCGCGCGGAGAAACGCCAAGCTGTTCGGCATAACGGGTGCCATATTCCTCAAGCAGCGCGCGGGGAAAGACGTCAAAGGCAGCAGCGACCGGTGTATGGGTGGTAAATACATTACCGGCCCGCGTCGCCCAAAGCGCTTCCCAGAAATTCACACTGTTGTCCAGCATAAAGCGCCGCGCCCGTTCCAGCGTCACCAGCGCGGCATGGCCCTCATTGAGGTGGCATACGTCCGGACGCAGGCCCAGTGCCTCCAGCGCCCGCCAGCCGCCGATCCCGAGCACGATCTCCTGCATCAGGCGCACCTCCACGCCGCCGCCATATAGCTTGCCGGTAATGCCGCGGTCGGCCGGGCTGTTCATGGGGTCATTACTGTCCAGCAGGAACAAGGCGACCCTTCCCACCTGCACCTGCCACACGCGCAGCACCAGCACACGGCCCGGAAGCTGGATAGGCACACCCAGCCAGCCGCCATTGCTGTCGCGTACCGGCGTAATCGGCAAACTGGTGGGTGCATTGTACGGGTAGACTTCGATCTGCCTGCCACGGGCATCGAGCATCTGGCGGAAATAGCCTTCCTGGTACAGCAAACCCACGGCGACCAGCGGCACGCCAAGATCACTTGCGGCCTTCAGGTAATCGCCCGCAAGTACGCCCAGCCCGCCGGAGTATAAGGGCAGCGCTTCCGCAAGGCCGTACTCCATGCTGAAGTAGGCAATCAGCGTGTCGCTGTCGGGGTGAGCGTCGCCGAACCATTCGGCTCCCGTGAGGTAATCACGCCGCGCCTGCAGCAGGCGCTCAAGTTCGGCGCGAAAATCCCACTCCTGCACCAGTTGCTCCAGACGCCGCTGAGAAACGCTCTGCAGGAGCAGCCACGGGTTCCCGGTTCGTTCCCAGACCGCCGGGTCGATCTGCTGCCACAGGCGGTCTGCCGCATGGCTCCAGGTCCAGCGCAGGTCAAGGCTGAGCTCGACCAGACCCTCCATGCCAGCCGGAAGCGGCCTCAAAAACGGATGCGTCATAATGCGCTCCTGGAAGAGGGGGTGCAGAAGAAATCAGCCGCCCGGCAATCTTTGTTTGACGACGCGGACTATGCGCCATACCATCCAGCCGCTTCTCAACCAGCCCATGACGCGCCTGGGGCGGATAACCGCCACGAACACGGCAATTCCCGCCAACAATTCCGGATGGCTCTTGAGATAGCGGACGGCCGCCACACCCTGGTCCACGACTGCCAGCGGCACCCGCCATGGCGCAAGCTGTCGCGCAAGTGCCGCACGCTGCGCCGCGGCCCTCGCCGTCAGGGTCGCCCGGCGTTCGGCCAACTCAAGCAGTCTGGCATTCATGGACCCTGCCTTAACTGCTCGCGATCATTGGACAGCTCCGCCAGGCTCCCGGCAAACAAGCGGGGTTTGGCGCGTGCCTTGGCCAGAACGGCCAGCACCGCCAATACGGCCGCCAGCAGAAACGCCGCGGCCAGAACACCCAGCGCCAGCAGGCGATGGGTCTCCCAGTAAGCGACCACCACAAACACCGTCGCGAGCACGATCCCCATGCCAGCGCAAAACAGCGCAACCAGGGTCCATGCCAGCATGGAACCCAGCCACACCCGCTCTTCTTCGAGCTCCGTGGAGAGAAGGTCCAATCGGGTGTGGGCGATGGCAACAAGGGTGGCAGCCAGCGTTTTCAGCGAGTCAAACAAGCCGCCACGCCGGTCCCCGCCGGGATCAGGTGCCTCAAAAAGCATAAACCGGGATCAGCGGCGCGAGATCAGTAGACCCAGCACAAACCCGACCGCCGTGCCGATTCCCACAGCCTTCCAGGGATTGGCCCGCACGTAATCGTCGGTGGCCTTGGCGGCCACCTTGGTTTTCTCGACCACCACAGCCTGCGCTTCGGCAAGCCTGATCTTCGCCGCCTTCAGCGACTCCTCCGCCTTGGCGCGTGCCGCCACGATCCGCTCACCTGTCTGGTTAGCAGTGGCCTTGAGCAACTCCTCGGCATCAGCCACCACCACCCGGAGGTCTCCCATCAGTTTTTCCTTGGTGACCTGTTCCAATTCTGCCGACACTGCCTGTTCTTGCGTAGCCATGATAACCCTCTCTTCTTGTTAACGTTTTGGACAAGCCCCTGTGCATAAAGCAACTTGCATATTTCCATTATAGGACACAATGCAATTCAATCCATTCGGGATAGTCGAAACCCGCCCTTAGATCATTTTCTGCTGGCGTAATAAATCCGCCGCTCGGTAATCACCGCATCGAGATGCATATCCCACGGGTCGACAGGAATCTCCCCCACCTTCTGGCATTCATAGCCGACGCCGACCAGAAACGGCTTGCGCCACACCGTGCGGCGCCGCAGATAGGCCAGGCTGGCATCGTAGAAGCCGCCGCCCATGCCGAGGCGGTGGCACGCCTCGTCAAAGCCGACCAGGGGGACAAACAGCAGGTCGAGCTGCCAGGCGCGCACCGGGCGTGGCGTCCAGTGTTCGTGTATGCCGAAGCGGTTGAGGTACCAGCGCGGCAGCGGCGTCAACCGGCTGAAACCGAGCCGGCGTTGAAATTTCCAGGGAACGATGGGCAAAAAGCACGCCTTGCCCAACCAGAGCGCCTGATTGAGCAAGGGCATCAAATTCATTTCTTCATGGGTTGAGGCATAAAAGCCGATGCGGCGACGGTTGAGCAACAGGCCTTGTGTCATGACCACCCGCCGCAGCCCGTCGGCAGCATGGCGGCGCTGCCGCGCGGAAAGCGCTCGGCGCACCCGGCGCAATCGTGCACGCAACTGCTTCTTGTTGTTCATGGCGCCAGAAGAGTTCTGGTAGGGAGAAATAAAGTCCCCGCGAATGCCGTCAAGACCAGCATCTTGAACCTAGGGTTCAAGGTGGTCGCAGCCTGAGCGCATCAGGCACATCCGGGAAGGGACGCGCACAACAGCACTCTTCGTAGCCGCAACCAGTCTATGCGAATCGGTCAAAGAATATATGGCCTTGACGAACACCGCAGGGAGCAAATCAAAGCAAGCCGATCAAAACAAGCGCACTTCACCATCGCTCCTTCTCCCTCTGGGAGAAGGTTGGGATGAGGGCGGCTCTCCTTCCAATGAGCTTCCCTCACCTCAACCCTCTCCCGCAAGCGGGAGAGGGAGCAAACGAAAAAGGCGCTTGTTTTGATCGGCTTGCTTTGATTTGCTTCATGGGAAAAGATCGAGGAGGAAACTAGAACAACTCGTCCTGATCGGTCATGGCCTGCTCGATCTGCAACTGCATGGCTTTCATTCTACGCTTGTATTCGCCGATGTCAAAACTGCCGGCGAGACGGGTGGAGAGGAATTCGTGGGCAATGTTCAGCGCCGCCATGATGGCAATGCGCTCTACGCCGATGACTTTGCCGTCACCGCGGATTTCACGCATTTTCTTGTCGAGGTAATCCACCGACTCGAGCAGCGCCTGTTGTTCGCCTTCCGGGCAGGCGACGCGGAACTCCCGCCCCATGATGGTCACGTCCAAGCCCTTGATGTCACCGCTCATGCTTCATCCTCGGGGATCTTTTCGAGCAAGGCTTCGAGCCGGCCCTTGGCGCCGGTAATTTTTTCCACCAGGTGCTGATTTTCATTTTGCACATTCGCCAGCTGCTGACGCAACTGCAGGTTCTCCGAGCGCAGGCGCTGGTTCATCTGCACGAATTGCGTTATTTTTTCTTCGAGGGCTTTGAGTTCCGCTTCCATTTTTACACTATAGTTTGAAAAATCCCTTGCAGTCAACTGCTAACGGCACGTTTTAAAAGTGTTTTGCCAGATATGACAATAGCTTGGCAAGCATTCCGTCCGTCAGCCAAAGAATGGCTCCAGTTTTCCCCAGTCCAGGTACTGTTCCACCGCATCCGCCATTTGATCGATCCCGCGCTCGCGCAGCGCCGCGTAATCATGCTCGTGACCCGCCGCCAAACCGGCCCAGCGCAGCAGTGCGGCGCAGGCTTCGCCCTGGTCGAACAGACCATGAACATAGGTTCCCAATACCTGTCCGTTGGCCGACAAGGCGCCGTCGTCGCAGCCCTCCAGGTGTACGGCGGGACAATTCAGGGACGGCCCGGCGCTCACCCCGGCATGAATTTCGTAGCCGGTGACCGCCGCGTCAGCAAGCACCAACTTCCCGCTTACCCGTTTCAGCTGCTTTTCCGGCTTCAGCTCCGTTTCCATTTCCAGCAGGCCGAGGCCGTCGCTGCTGCCCGCCTCCCCCTCGATGCCGAGCGGGTCGTGCAGTTTGTTCCCCAGCATCTGGAACCCGCCGCAGATGCCGATGACTTTGCCGCCGTAGCGCAAGTGGCGCCGGATCGCATCCTCCCAGCCGTTGGCGCGCAGCCAGGCCAGATCGGCGCGCACGCTTTTGCTGCCGGGCAGCACGATCAGGTCGGCGGCGGGTATGGACTCCCCGCTCCTGACAAAATGCAGCGCAACTTCCGGGTGCAGGCGCAGCGCGTCGAAATCGGTGTGGTTGCTGATGCGCGGCAGCAGCGGCACCGCCACCCGCAGCGGACGCTCGCTGCGGGACGCAAAAGACAGCCTGCCGAGCCCGTCTTCCGCTTCCAGGTGGAGGTCGTGCAAATAAGGCAGCACGCCGATCACCGGTTTGCCGGTGCGCTGCTCCAGCCAGTCCAGGCCCGGCTGCAGCAGCCCGATGTCGCCGCGGAAGCGGTTGATGACGAAGCCGCGCACCCGCTCCTGCTCGGAAGCGGACAGCAGTTCCAGCGTCCCCACCAGGTGGGCGAACACGCCGCCGCGGTCGATATCGGCGACCAGCAGCACCGGGCAGTCCACCACTTCGGCAAAGCCCATGTTGGCGATGTCGCGGTCGCGCAGGTTGATTTCCGCCGGGCTGCCCGCCCCCTCCACCACCACGATCTCGTATTCTTCGGCCAGGCGGGCATGGGACTCCAGCACCGCCGCCAGCAATCGCGGCTTGAATTCATGGTAGCGGCGGGCGTCCATCTCGGTAACGGCTTTGCCGTGCACGATCACCTGCGCGCCGATATCGGTATTGGGCTTGAGCAGCACCGGGTTCATGTCGGTGCGGGGCTCCAGCTTGCACGCATCGGCCTGCACCGCCTGGGCGCGGCCGATCTCGCCGCCGTCCACAGTCACCGCGCTGTTCAAGGCCATGTTCTGCGGCTTGAACGGAGCGACGCGCCTGCCGCGGCGGTAGAGGGCGCGGCACAGCCCCGTCACCAGCGCGCTCTTGCCGGCGTCCGAGGTGCAGCCCTGGATCATCAGTGTTTTTGCAGTCATGTCGAATAAGCTCAAGAATATGAAAAACCCATAACCGCAAAGGACGCAAAGGACGCAAAGGATATTTGATATTGATTTCCTTTGCGATCCTTTGCGTCCTTTGCGGTAAATATCTAAATTTTTTCCAGCGCCGCCTCCAGCCGCTGCCACTGCGCCTCTTCCCCCGGCAGGCCGAAGCGCAGGCTGTCCGGGATATCGAAGCGGCGCAGCAAAATTCCCTGTTTAGCCAATGCATCCTGAATGGCTGCCGCCTGCCCGGTCGCCACCCATTGAAACAGACTGGTGCCGCCACAGGGCGCGATTCCCGCCCGGCTTAGGATCGCCCTCAGGCGTGCGGCTGCCTGCGGCAAGCAGCGGCGGGCCTCATCCTGCCAGCGGAGGTCTTCGAGGGCCAGCCGCGCCACCCGCCGCGCCGGGGCGGAGACCGTCCACGGCCCCAGCGTTTCGGCCAACTGCGCCAGCAACTCAGGCCAGGCCAGCGTGAAGCCGACTCGCGCCCCGGCCAGGCCGAAGAATTTGCCCAGCGACCGCAGCACCACCAGCCCTGCCATGCCGGCATGGGCGGCGAGGCTGTCCTGCGGCGTCACGTCCATGAACGCCTCGTCCACCACCAGCCAGCCGCCCCGCGCCGCGAGCCGCCGCTGCCAGGCCAGCAGGGTGGCCGGGGGGAAACACTCCCCGGTGGGGTTGTTGGGATTGATCAGCACCAGAACGTCCAGCCGACCGAGCGCGGCCTCGACTTCACCGGCAGCCAGCCTTTCCAGCGCATGGCCGCCGCGGGCCCAGGCATGGGCATGTTCCGCATAGCCGGGAGCAAGCACGCCGACCCGCCCGGCTGGGTGCAAGCCGGGCAGCGCCTGGATGGCCGCCTGGGAGCCGGCCGTAACCAGAATATCCCGGCAACCGTAATAGCTGCGCGCGGCGACTTCCAGCCCGTCATCCGCTTCCGGCAGGCGGCGCCAGCAGTCGGCGGGCAGCGCCGGCACCGGCCAGCCCAGCGGATTGATGCCGGTGGAAAGATCGAGCCACCCCGCTTCGGGGATGCCGTAGCGGTGCGCGGCCTCGCGGATTCTGCCGCCATGCTCAAGCAAGCGCCCACTCCCCCAGCGCCAGGAGGACAAGCAATGCCAGCCACAGCCCCATGCCCCGATTCACCAGCGCCACGGCACGCGAAATGTCGCCGGACGAGGCCTCGGCCCCCTCCCCCAGAACCGGACGGGATTCCGGCCGGCCGCGGTAGGATGCAGGCCCGCCCAGGCGCACCTTCAGCGCCCCGCCACCCGCGGCCATCACCGGCCCGGCATTGGGGCTTTCCCAGGCCGCAGCCTGGCTGCGCCAGCAGCGCCAAGCCGTCCTGCGGCTGCCGAGAAGCAGATAAGTGAGCGCGGTGAGACGCGCCGGAATCCAGTTGAGCAGGTCGTCCAGGCGCGCCGCCGCCCAGCCGTAATGCAGGTAGCGCCCGGTCTTGTAGCCCCACATCGCATCCAGGGTGTTGGCGAGGCGGTAGACCACCGCGCCGGGTGCGCCCGCCACGAAAAACCAGAACAGGGCGCCGAACACCGCATCGCAGCCGTTCTCCAGCACCGACTCGACCGCTGCGCGCGCCACTGCCGCCTCGTCCATGCCTGCCGTATCCCGGCTCACGATCTGCCCCACGCAGCGGCGTGCCTGGTCGAGATTGCCGGCTTCGAGGGCGCGCCGGATTGCCGCCGCATGCTCGCCGAGGCTGGCCGCACCCAGGGCCAGGTAAAGCAGGAACGCATCCAGCAGCCAGGCCCATGAGCCGAGGCTGCGCTGCGCCACGCCCACCGCCAGCCCCAACCCGCCCACCAGCAACACCACGGCGGCAAGGCCGCGCAGGCGGCGGGTAAAGGAACTGCTCGCGGCTGCGCCATAAAACAGCTTTTCGGCCTGCTGCGCCAGCCAGCCGAATCCCACCAGCGGATGCCACCGCCGCGGCTCGCCCAGCAAGCAATCCAGCAGCACGGCCAGCAAGGCGGCAAGCAAGACCACGATCAGGCCCCCAGGACAACGGCAACGAGCGCCGCAACTTCGGTCAGCTCGACTGCCGCGCCCATCGTGTCGCCGGTCATACCGCCGAGACGGTGCATCATCATCTGGCGCAGGGCCAGCCACGCGATTGCAGCGCCCGCCAGGGCGAACCCGCCCTGGCGGGCGTCAAAGAATAGGGCGGCGGCCAGGGCTAGAAGCAAAACCAGCCCCGCAGCCGTCCGGGGCAGATGGGCGGAGAGCGCCGACCCCAGTCCGCCGGGCCGGACATAGGGCGTGGTCAGCAGCAAGGCCAGCAGCGCCGATCGCCCCAGCAGTGGGGCCAGCAGCAGCGCGGGCCAGGTGCCGGCCTTCGCCAGCGCCGCCAGGGCGGCGAACTTGAGCAGCAAGGCCAGCGCGATGGCGGAAACGCCCGCCGGTCCGCTGCGCGGGTCCTTCATGATCGCCAGAGTCCGCTCCCTGTCGCCGCGTCCGCCCACCCAGGCATCGGCGCTGTCGGCCAGGCCGTCGAGGTGCAGGCCGCCGGTGAGGAGAGTCCAGGTTATCGCCAGCAGCGCCGCCTGGAGCAGCGGATCGGCGTGGCCGACCAGCCGCTGCAAACCCGCCAGCAGCAGCCCGATCAGAAGGCCGATCAAGGGGTAGGCGAGCGCCGACCGGCCCCAATCCGCCGACCGGGGCTCGAAGCGCAGCGCAACGGGAATGCAGGTCAGAAACTGCAGCGCCAGCAGCAGCGCTTTCATCCTAAAAACCGCAGTTCATTAACCGCAAAGACGCGAAGGCGCAAAGAGAATAAGGACATAAAATCCATCGGGTATTCACCTATCCGGTGACTGGACAGATTCAGATAACACATTGTTTTCCCTTTGCGTTCTTTGCGCCTTTGCGGTTCAAATGCTTTTTTAAGTTCATGGCTGCGGACTCCCGTGGAACACCAGTTGTGGCAGGGCTTCGGCGCCGCTGCCGAGCACCCGGATGCGGCTCATGGCGGCAAAGGGCACTTCCAGCCGGAACATGTTGTGGAGCGGGATTTGCAGGGCATGACAGAGGATCACGCGGTTCACGCCGCCGTGGGCCACCAGCAGGATTTTCCTGCCTTCATGGCGGCGCAGCAGCTCGCTCCATCCCGCCTCCACCCGCGCCGCAAAAGCTTCCAGCCCCTCCCCGCCGGGCGGCGTGTTGCGGGCCGGATCGCGCCACAGGCGGTCGAGGCGATCGGGGTCGCTGTGCATCAGTTCCTCGGGGGTGCGCCCCTCCCAATCGCCGAAACCGATTTCCCTGAAACGCGGCTCGCTCTCCCAGGGCAGGCCGAGCCTTTCGGCCAGCTCCCCGGCAAACACGGCACAGCGCAACAGCGGAGAGGAAACCACGGCTTCCCACTGCTTTTCCCCTTGCACGGCCGCGCGCATCTGCGCCCAGCCCTGACCGCTCAGGGGGTCGTCGGTGTGGCCGCGGAACTTGACCCCGCCCACGGGTTCGCCGTGGCGCAGGAGGTCTACCAGCGTGGACGACACTTCAGCCATTGTTCTTCCCGGCCACGCCGGCCTCGGCGAAGGTCGCCATCTGGCCGTGCAGGGCGGCGGCGAGGCGCAGGATGGGCAAGGCCACGGCCGCGCCGCTGCCCTCGCCCAGGCGCAGCCCCAAGTCCACCAGGGGCCGGGCATGCAGGGCCGCCATCAGGTGCAGGTAGCCCGGCTCGGCCGAAGCATGGCCGAAGAACAGCCAATCCGCGGCATCGGGCCGCAGGCGCAGGGCTGCCAGCGCAGCGGCGCTGGCGATGAAGCCGTCCACCAGAACGGGCAGGCCGGCCTGGGAGCAGGCGATGTAGGCGCCGGCAAGGGCGGCGATTTCGAAGCCGCCGACATGGCGCAGCACTTCCAGCGGGGAGGTCATCGCCGCGCGATGCAGCGCCAGGGATGCCTCGATGACGCCCGCCTTGTGCGACACGCCCGCGCTATCCAGCCCCGTGCCCGGCCCGGCGATCTCGGCAGCGGAACGTGCCAGCAAGACGCAGGCCACGGCCGTGGCGGAGCTGGTGTTGGCGATCCCCATCTCGCCGCCGATGAAGAGTTGCGCGCCCGCGTCCAGCGCCCGCTTCACGGCATCCCGCCCGGCCTGGAGGGCGGCGGCAAGCTGCGCCGCGGTCATCGCCGGGCGGCGGCGGAAATTGGCCGTGCCGTTCCCGGCCTTCTGCACGATCACGCCGGGCATGGCTGCGCTGTTCGCCACGCTGCCCACGTCCACCACCTCCAGGGATGCGCCCAGGTTGCGCGCCAGCACGCTGATTGCAGCGCCTCCGGCAGCGAAGTTGCCGATCATCTGGCCGGTCACGGCCTGAGGAAAGGCCGAAACGCCCTCCACCGCGATGCCGTGGTCGGCGGCGAACACCGTGATGTGCACCCGGTCGAGGACGGGTTGCTGGGTGCCCTGCATCGCGGCGAGGCGGACGGCGATCTCTTCCAGATAACCCAGGGAACCGGGCGGTTTGGTCAATTGCCCCTGGCGCGCCCGCGCCGCTTCCAGTACGGCGGCGTCGAGCGCCTGTGCCGGTGTTTCCAGCCACTTGAAACTCATAGCGTGTTTCCTTTCAAAATTAGCGGCAGGCCCGCCGCCACCAGGCTTACCCGGTCGCATCGCTGCGCCAGGTCCTGATGCAGGCGCCCCGCCTCGTCACAATAGCGCCGGGTCAGTTCCCCCAGCGGGACTATCCCCATGCCCACCTCGTTGCTCACCAGGATGACCCGGCCAGGCAGACCGGGCAGCGCCTCCAGCAGGGCGAACCGTTCCTGTTGAAACAGCGCCTCGTCAGCGATCACGTTGTTCAGCCACAGGGTGAGACAGTCTACCAGCAGGCAGCGGTCCGAAGCCGCCGCGCCCCGAAGCGCGGCAGCCAAGCGCAGCGGCTCCTCCACCAGTTCCCACCTTGCCGGACGGCGCGACCGGTGGTGGGCGATGCGCTCCGCCATTTCAGCATCGCCTGCCGTTGCCGTGGCGATGTAGACAACATCAAGCCCGCTTTCTGCGGCGAGGCGCTCCGCCAGGGCGCTCTTGCCGGAGCGGGCGCCGCCGAGTATCAGTTCCTTCATGCCGGATTCCCCCAGGCATCGGAAAACACCATCTCTTCCAGCTTGCGCTGCAGGGTGTCCGGATCTACCGGGCCGGGCCGGAAATGGCGCATGTCGCGGCGCTCGGCGATGGCGCGATAAACGGCGGCGCGGTCGGCCTCGCTGTAGCGGTGATCGTCCTGACTCAATGGCAGGAACAACCCCGCCGCCGCTGCCGGGTTGGAGGGCAAATGGCAGCGTCCACACGAGGCGGAAGCGCTGACGAACAGGGCCGGGCAGCGGCGCACAGCCATCACAAATCCACGCCCTTCTGCGCCTTGACCCCCGCGCGGTAGGCGTGTTTCACGTCGGCGATTTCAGACACGGTGTCGGCCAGTTCAATCAGCTCGGACGAGGCGCCGCGTCCGGTGACGACGACATGCTGCATGGGCGGGCGCCCGGCGATGGCATCCAGCACGGCATCCTGGTCAAGGTAGCCGTATTTCAGCAGATAGGTGAGCTCGTCCAGCACCACGAGATCGATGGCCGGATCGGCCAGCATGCGCTCCGCGACTTGCCAGCCACACTGGGCGGTGGCGATGTCGCGTTCGCGGTCCTGGGTGTCCCAGGTGAAGCCGTCGCCGAGCACATGCCATTCGACGCCGGGCTGGCGGCTGAAGAAGGCCTCTTCGCCCGTGTCGGTGCGGCTCTTGATGAACTGGGCCACGCCCACTTTCATGCCGTGGCCCAGGGCGCGGGCGACCATGCCGAAGGCGGACGAGCTCTTGCCCTTGCCGTTGCCGGTGAGCACGATCAAGAGGCCGCGCTCGTCGGTGGCGCGGGCGATGTTCGCGTCAATCGCCGCTTTCTTGCGCGCCATGCGGGCGCTGTGGCGGGTGTTGATGTCGTCGCTCATAACTAGTGCCTTTCACCATTGTCCCCAAATCGGAACAAGCGCCTTTCTCGTTTGCCTCCCCTCCCGCTTGCGGGAGAGGATTGAGGAGAGGGCGGCCCCTTGTGGGAGAGGGTTAGGGAGAGGGGGCTGCGGTTGATTAGCCAGCCACCCCCTCTCCCCCAGCCCCTCCCCCGCGAGGGGGGAGGGGAGCGAATTAACCGGCACGCTGCGCTTCGCCGCGCAAGCCGGCGACGGCAACATGAATCACGGCAGCCAGGCCCAGATAGGTAGCCATGGTCGACAGCATGTGAGGGAAATACCTCACCAGGCGCGGGATGAACTCGCCCAGGCCGGGTTCGGCAAACCGCCCGGAGAAGAAATAAAACCCGCCGCTGGAGAACAGCTCCGCCAGCACCGCGCCCGCCAGCGCGCTGCCCAGCAGCCACGGCAGCGCCGCCCAGGACAGGCGATGATGGCAGGCATAGGCGCGGCCGGCCAGGAACAGGGCGGCATAGGTCGGGATGAGGAACCAGTAGGCCGGCGAAACGCAGAAGCCGCTCACCCCGCCCCAGGTGATGGCGGCATAATCAACCAGCGCGGCCCCCAGCATCAGGGCAGGCGCTATCCAGAATGCGCGCAGGTAGACGCCGGCGAGAAAAAACACCGCCCATGAAGCGTCGGGCAGGGAATGCATCGCCGCCCAGTGATGGCCGCGCGTGAGGGCCATCAGCAGGGCGAGAGCTATTCCAATAGCGAGTTGCTGGCGGGAAGTCAGGGACAACATGACGGGCTCCTTATTTTGCAGGTTGATAACGCAGGGTCACGAACAGGCTACGACGAGGCTGATTGTAGAGATATACCGTCTCGTAGTCCCTGTCAAACAGGTTCTCGACCCGGGCCTGAAGACGCA
The DNA here is from genome assembly GCA_021792335.1 of Pseudomonadota bacterium. Taxonomy (GTDB): domain Bacteria; phylum Pseudomonadota; class Gammaproteobacteria; order Burkholderiales; family Sulfuricellaceae; genus Sulfuricella. The sequence continues at coordinate 15,180 of JAJYUW010000006.1, forward strand.
AGTCCCTGGCCAGCCGGTATTCGGCGCGCAAATCCACCAGGCCGTAGCCGGGCAGCTTGACGGTATTGGCCAGGTTGTCATAGCGCCGTCCCTCGGCCCGCAGGGTGGTACCCATCCGGTAGGGGCCGAAATCCCGGTCGAGATCCAGGCGCACGCTCTGTTCCGCGCGACGGTTCAGCAGCTTGCCGTAATTGGCGGTGTTGGAGCGGTTTTCCGGGTCTTGCAGGGTGAGGTTCAGGCGGGTGTCCCAATCTGCCAGACGCAACGAGGAGATGGCCTCCAGACCGCGAATGCGGGCAGAAGCATTCACCGGATTGGTGACGCCGTCGAAGCCGATGAGATCGGTCACCCGCGTCTCGAAAGCATTGAGCGACCAACGGCCCGCGCCGGCCTTGCCGCTGAGTCCCGCTTCCAGGCTACGCGAGTGTTCCGGCTTGAGATTGGGGTTGCCGAAACCGGGGTAGTACAACTGGTTGAAGGTCGGCGCCTTGAAGGCCGTGCCGTAGGCCAGTGTCACGCGCAGATCGTCCGCCAGCGCCCTACCCCAGGCGGCGTTGCCGGTGGTGTAGGCGCCGAACTGGCTGTTGTCGTCCCGGCGCAGGGAGAACTGGAAATCCTGCTTGCCCGCCCGGCCCTGGTATTGGGCGAACAGCCCGGTGGTGTCGCGGCTCGTCACGGTATAGGCCGTGGTGCTGGAAACCGCATCTTCCTGGCGATCCAGGCCCAGGGTGAAGAGGTGGTCGGGTGCCAGGGCCAGGTCGTTTTGCCAGGACAGGGTGTTGCGGCGGGTGTTGAAGCGGCTCTTGAAGACGCCGTTGAGGAAATTGTCCGAATCATCGTCGCCCTGCCCGGCGGCCAGCTTCAAACTCCACAGCTCGCTGGCCTGGTGCTTCAGGCTGAGGCCGGCAGCCTGCTGCACGGACGTGCTCTGGTTCTGGGAGCTGCCGTCGAAATCGTTGTGGCCCTGGGCGCGCAGCAGGTGGAAGTCGACTTCGCTGCCGGGCTGGAAACGGTAGCCTGCGCGCAAATTAAGGCTGGTGTTGCGGTAGCCGTCCTTGTCCGGTTCGATGGTATAGCAACCCGCCTTCAACGAGCCTTTGCAGGCATTGAAGCCATCCGTTTCCAGCTGGCTCAGCCCCAGGTTGAACCAGCTATTTTCTCCGCCGCCGGAAAGATGCGCCGTAGCCTGCCGGGTGTTGTAACTGCCCAGCATGACGCTGGCGGAAGGCATCAATGCGCCGCCGCCCTTGCGGGTGAAAATCTGGATTACGCCGCCGATGGCCTCGGAGCCGTAAAGGCTGGAACGCGGGCCGCGCACCACCTCGATGCGCTCGATCTGTTCCACGGGGAAATCCTGGAACGCGGCGGTTCCCAAGGTAGCCGAGCCCACCTTGACGCCGTCGACCAGCACCACCACATGGTCGGAGTTGGTGCCGCGCAACAAAACCGAGGTGGCCTTGCCCGCGCCGCCGTTGTTGGCGATGGACACGCCCGCCAGTCCTTGCAGCAAATCCTGCACCGAGGTGGCCTGGCTGCGTTCGATGTCGCGGCGCGTGATGACCGTGGTGGCAGCCAGGGTCTCGTCGGCGGTTCGCGCCGTGCGTGTGGCCGTGACGACGATTTCATCACCGCGGTAAAGTGGAACTTCTTCGGCGGAAGCCGCGGGCGCCAGAATGGCAAGAGAGATCAGACTAAACTTGAAGGGGGATTTCATCATATTTTCCATCGTTCGGCATGCGACCCCGCATGTCGTGGATTCAATCAATGGAAACACCGCGGGAATGGCGCAAAACTGCCACTTCGGCTACCGTCACCCCGCGGCATTTCCGTACTTTAAGCTCCAGGCCGGTCTCCGGGCTCGTGAAAAAACGCACCGCCTTCCCATGGCTTACACCACAGTGGCCTGTTGATACGTTCGCGCTCACTTACCGTTGCGGGGGCAGCACAGGCTTTATCCATTGTCGGACTCACCTGTTTCCCGTTTAACCCGTCCGCCGGAAGGCGGGACGGGCACCTGGAACTCAGGCGGGCATTCTACCATACAATCCCGCACGAGCCGGTTTTATGGCTCGTAGCGGGTTGGAGTCCCCTTGTCTCGCCGCGGTCGCTGCGCAAGCAGCAGGCACCCGGCGGGGAGACTCCTTGCGGGTGTGGGGCAAAAGCCTCCCCGCCCGTCATGAAATTCTCGCGCCCATTGGGTAAGTCGCGAAATTTTGCTATTGTTCGCGTCATGCTTAACATGAAACTCGCGCAGCGATACCTCGTCCCCCTCGCCCTCTGGGAGAGGGCAGGGGTGAGGGAAACGGTCATGGCGAATCGTTGTTTCATTATTCGGGGCGACGATTCGCCATGACCGTTAAAGACGCCATCGATTTGTCCACCGTGCGCCGGGTTCTGGTGATCAAGCTGCGCCACCACGGCGACGTGCTGCTGACCTCGCCGGTTTTCAGCGTGCTGCAGAACCACGCGCCGCACCTGGAGATCGATGCGCTGGTTTACCGGGATACGGCGGAAATGCTGAGCCTCCACCCCGCCATCAACCAACTGCATACCATAGACCGGAAATGGAAATCAGCCGGGATTCTGGCGCAGGCCAAGGCCGAGTGGGCGCTACTGTCGGCGCTGCGGGAAAGACGTTACGACCTGATCGTCCACTTGACCGAGCATCCGCGCGGCGCCTGGCTCAGAAGATTGACCGGGGCGCGCTGGGGCGTGGCGCCCCAACTGGCTGGCGGGGCGCGCTTCTGGAAAAGCAGCTTTACCCATCTCTATCCGGTGGTAGGCGCCAACCGGCGCCATACGGTCGAGATCAACCTCGATGCCCTGCGCCGCATCGGCATCCAACCCGACGAGGAAGAGCGTCGGCTGACGCTGGTTCCGGGAAATGATGCAGAGAATTTCGTCGATGGATTACTGGCTGAACATGGGCTGAAGGAGGGGGGATTCGTCCACCTTCATCCCACTTCGCGCTGGCTGTTCAAGTGCTGGCCGATGGAGCGCATGATCGCCCTGATCTCCGCCCTGCAAACACAGGGCCATCGCATCGTCGTCACCGCCGCACCGGCGGCGGCGGAAATGGCCATGGCCAAAAACATCCTGGCCGAACTCCCTCAGCCTGCAGTGGATCTATCCGGCCGTCTCTCGCTCAAGCAGCTTGCTGCGCTGACAGCGCGTGCCAAACTTTTCATCGGCGTGGACTCTGCCCCGATGCATATTGCCGCCGCCATGGGAACGCCCACGGTCGTCCTGTTCGGACCGAGCGGCGACAAGGAATGGGGGCCATGGCAGGTGCCGCATCGCATCCTGACCTCCGCTCACGCCTGCCGGCCATGCGGCAACGACGGCTGCGGCGGCGGCAAAATAAGCGAATGCCTGTCCGTTATTCCCGTCGAGCGGGTGCTCGATGCTGTTCGCGAGGTGATGGGCTGTGAGTGATGCGCAACGGGAAGCCGATCTTCATCACTCATCACCCATAACCCATCACCCGCTACACCTCGCCCTGGTGCGCCAGCGCTACACCGATTTCGGCGGTGCCGAGCGCTTCGTCGCCAATGCCGTGGAAGCCCTGCGCCAGGAGGGCGCGCAGCTCACTCTTGTCACCCGCCAATGGAAGCAGGGTGGCGGCGGCCAGGCGCTGATCTGCGACCCCTTCCACATCGGCAGCTTGTGGCGCGACTGGGGTTTCGCTCGCTGCGTCTGCAATACCCTGAAGAAACATTCCTTCGATCTGGTGCAGTCCCACGAACGCATTGCCTGTTGCGACATCTACCGCGCCGGCGACGGCGTGCACCGGGAATGGCTGAAGCAGCGCCGGCGCTCGATGGGCTTGCTCGGCAGGATAGGCATTGCGCTCAACCCCTACCATCATTACGTCATGGCAGCGGAACGAAGCTTGTTCGACAGCCCCCGGCTCAAGGCGGTCATCTGCAACTCGCGCATGGTGAAGGATGAAATCCGGCGCTACTTCGGCACACCGGAGAACAAACTGCACGTGATCTATAGCGGCGTGGATACCGCCGCATTCCACCCCGGGTTAAAGACATTGCATCGGGAAAGCGTCCGTGCACAATACATGATACCGATTGAAGCGCCCCTATTCCTGTTCGTCGGCTCCGGCTTCGAGCGCAAGGGAGTCGGCACACTGCTTGCCGCCTTTGCCAGACTGCCTGGTGCGCCCTATTTAATGGTGGTGGGCAAAGACAAGAATCAGGATCAATTTCAGCGCATGGCCATTCGGATGAAAATCCAGGATCGCATCCGCTTCACCGGCGGCCAGGCCGACACCAAGCCTTATTATGGCGCGGCCGATGCGTTTGTCCTGCCGACGCGCTACGACCCCTTCCCCAATGCCGCGCTGGAGGCGTTTGCCAGCGGTCTGCCCGTTATCACCAGCACAAAGTCAGGCGCGGCGGAATTGATAGAAAACGGCAAAAACGGCTACGTCTGCGATGCGCTGGATGAACGCTGTCTTGCCCACGCTATGGCCGCGGCGCTGGGTCCCGGGCAGGCGGAACGGCAGGCGGCCGCCCGCGCTACCGTTGAGGCGCTGGATATCCGGGCTACCACCCCGCAGTTGCTGCAGCTTTATCTCGATCTGGCCGCCCCATCCGGATAAACCTAAAAACCGCGGTTGGCGAACTGCCAGCCCTTCGATACGCCCGCTGCGCGGGCTACTCAGGGCGAATGGGGTATTCACCAGCCGGGTGAGAAGCCGTTCGTGGTGAGTAGCCTTGCGTAGCAAGGCGTATCGAACCATGAATGGCCTGCAACTGCCGAATTTAAACACACCTGCGCTTATACTCCGGCTTTGCTTACTGTATAATTCCTTATTTTTCAAGACCCGGCCCGACTCAATTGACGCCATTCTTCTTTGCGGCACAAGCGGCGCCCCACACGACGATCTCCAGTATCCAAGCCCATGAGCAGTAAGCAACTCTATTTGCGCCTGTTGCGCTACATCCTGCCCTACTGGCGGATATTCGCCATTTCCGTGCTCAGCACCATCGCTGTTGCAGCCACCGAACCGGCACTGCCGGCACTGCTGAAACCCATGCTGGACGGCAGCTTCGTCAGCCGCGACCAGACCCTCATCAAATTGGTCCCCCTGTTGCTGATCGGCCTGTTCCTGCTGCGCGGGGTATTCACCTTCATCAGCAACTACACCATCAACTGGGTATCGACCCGGCTGGTGATGGATCTGCGCAACCTCATGTTCCAGAAACTCATCACCTTGCCCACCCCGTATTATGATAACGCCTCCTCCGGTGCGGTAATCGCCAATGTCGCCTTCAATGTGAATCAGGTCACCTCCGCCGGCACCAACGTGATCACCGTGCTGGTGCGGGATTCCTTCACCATCCTGGGTTTGCTGGGATGGATGCTTTATCTCAACTGGAAGCTGACCCTGATTGCCCTCGTCATGGGACCTCTCATCGCCCTGATTGTCACGCTGTTCAGCGGCAGACTGAGAGAAATGAGCCGCAGCCTGCAAAACTCCATGGGTGACATTACTCACGTGCTGGACGAGACTTTGGACGGCCACAAAGTCGTCAAGATTTTTGGCGGCCAGGACTATGAAAGACAGCGCTTCCACGAAGCCAACAACAGCAACCGCCTGTTCAGCATGAAGTACACCATCGCCGCCAGCGCCAATGTCCCCATGGTCCAGTTGCTTGCCGCCATTGCGTTGGCGCTCATCGTCTATATCGCCACCCTGCAATCCAGCACCAACCAGACCACCGTGGGCGGGTTCGTGTCCTTCATCACCGCCATGTTGATGCTGCTTGCGCCGATCAAGCGCCTCACCGGCATCAGCGAATCCCTGCAAAAAGGTCTTGCGGCTGCCGAAATCGTGTTCGATCTGCTCGACCGCGACTCCGAGCCCGACAACGGCACACTGGAAATCGCACGGGCAAAGGGCGCCCTTGAATTCAGGAATGTCGGCCTGCGCTACGAGGAAAACACCGCCAGTGCGCTCAAAGATTTCTCCCTCAAAATCGAGCCGGGCGAGACGGTCGCGCTGGTAGGCCAATCCGGCAGCGGCAAAACCTCGCTGGTCAACCTTGTTCCCCGATTTTACCATCCCAGCAGCGGCCAGATTCTGCTGGATGGCTGCGACATCGAAACCATCCGCCTCACCAGCCTGAGGGACAACATCGCCTTCGTCAGCCAGGACGTGGTGCTGTTCAACGACACCATTGCCGCCAACATCGCCTATGGCCGCAAAGTCAAGGCAGGCGAAGACGAAATCATAGCCGCCGCCGAAGCAGCCCATGCCATGGAATTCATCCGGGAAATGCCGCAAGGCCTGCAAACCCTGGTTGGCGAAAACGGCGTCAAACTCTCGGGGGGGCAGCGCCAACGCATCGCCATCGCCCGCGCCATCCTCAAGAATGCACCGATCCTGATCCTCGACGAAGCCACCTCCGCCCTGGACACCCAATCGGAACGTCACGTGCAGGCGGCCCTGGAAAACCTGATGCAGAACCGCACCACCATCGTCATTGCCCACCGGCTTTCAACCATCGAAAAGGCCAACCGCATCATCGTCATGCGCAAAGGCGAAATTGTCGAAATGGGCACTCACCGCGAACTGCTTGAACAAGATGGTGTTTATGCCAATCTGTATCGCATACAGTTCACCGCCGCGGAAGCGGCCTGCCCCCACAATCCCGCCGAGTGAACCGGTTAATGCCCTCATTTCCCCCTCCCGCAGGCCAGGCAACCATCCCCGCTGCAGCAGCGAAGCTGCGCATCCTGCACACCGAGTGGTCTGACGGCTGGGGTGGTCAGGAGAGGCGGATTATCGGTGAAATGGCCGGCCTGACGGCACGTGGACACCATGTGGTCCTGGCAACACGGCCCCAGTGCAAAATTGCCGGCAAAGCGGCCAAGATCGGCATTCCTGTTCTATTTCTGCCGATGCGGAATAAGGCAGATCTCCGTTCTATCATCCCGCTGGCCCGTTACCTGCGCCGCGAAGCCATTCAGGTGGTCAACACCCACAGCGGCGTTGACAGCTGGATCGGAGCGTTCGCCGCGAAGCTCGCGGGCACCCCGGTGCTGGTCCGCACCCGGCACCTGAACATCCCGCTCAAGCGCAGCTGGCTCAATTTCGTCCACTACCTGGCCGACCAGATCATCAGCTGCGGCGAAACCATGAAAACCCAGTTGGTGGAGGGCTGCCATTTCCCGCCAACACAGGTCACCAGCATCCCGACGGGCATCGACTTCACCCGTTTCACCCCGTCCCATTCCCGTCAGCAGGTACGCCAGGCGCTGGCTTTGGCTCCCGAAGATTTCGTCGTCCTGATGGCAGGCATCATCCGCTCCGTCAAGCGCCATGCGATTGCGCTCCAGGCATTCCAGCACCTGTTGCAGCGGCACCCGGCAGCGCAATTGCTCCTGGCGGGAGAAGGCCCCATGCTTGAGCGCATGCAACAACTTGCCGCGGAACTGCACATCGCCGACAAGGTGCATTTTCTCGGCCACCGTGAAGACGTGCCCGACCTGATGGCTGCCGCAGACCTCCTGCTGCTCACCTCCAGCTCGGAAGGCGTGCCCCAGGCTGTGACCCAGGCGCTCGGACTGGGCGTCCCGGTGGTCGCAACATCTGTCGGCGGCGTGCCGGAGCTGATCAAACATGAGGAAACCGGGCTGCTGGTCCCCGCCGAAAATCCGCAGGCAACCGCCGACGCACTGCTCCGCATCGCCGAAGATCCCGCATTGGCAGCACGGCTGGGAGCGGCCGGGCGGGCGCATGCCCTTGCCAACTACAGCCATACAGCCATGCTGGACAAGACCGAGGCGCTGCTCAACGCGCTGCTGGCGGCAAAAGCGGGAGAGCCGGCATGAAAGCCGCAAAGGCTGTGCCGGTGCTGATGTACCACCATGTCAGCCCCAAACCGGGGCTGGTAACAGTAGCGCCGGCAACCTTCCGGGCTCACATGGAAACCCTCGTCAAGGATGGATATTCCGCCGTCTCCGCCGATGATTTCCTGAATTTCCTGCTCGGGCGGAACGGTTTGCCGCCGAAAAGCGTGCTGATCACCTTCGACGACGGTTACCTCGACAACTACGTCCATGCTTACCCCGTTCTGCGGGAACTGGGGCTGCGGGCCACCATTTTCGCCGTCACCGGCTGGATCGGCGACGGCCCGGCCCGGAACTGTGCCGGAGAAGGCGGGGAGCCCCCCCTTTGCCTCGACCATCGGGCCTGCATGACCGCCATCGCGGAAGGGCGGGCGGACGAAATCATGCTGCGCTGGTCGGAAATCGAAGCCATGGAAGCATCCGGAGCCATCGAAATTCATTCCCACACGCATACCCATACACGCTGGGACAAGACCATTTCCGACCCATCCGCCCGCCGCGACGCTTTGGCCGGCGACCTCGCCCGATCACGGGATACTCTGCGGCAGCGCCTGGGCCGGGAGACCCGGCATCTGTGCTGGCCCCAGGGCTATTTCGACGACGACTATGTGACGGTGGCGGGGAAACTGGGATACGAAGCCCTCTACACCACCCTCAAGCACGTGAACACGAGACAGACGCCACCCTATGACATCGGCCGCATCGTCACCAAGGACCGCTCCGACAACTGGCTTTCCCGGCGCCTCTCGATCTATTCCAGCCCCTTGCTGGGCCGGCTGTACACCGCAATGCGGGGAGAAAAATGACCTCCGCCCTCCGCATTCTGGTCATCAACGTTTCCCGCATCGGCGACACGCTGCTCGCCACCCCCGCCATCCGGGCCCTGGCGGAAGCCTTTCCCGGAGCGCACCTCACCTGCCTCGGCCACCCCAAGCGGGTGGAGGTGCTCGATCACCTGCCTTTCGTCCAGCGCATCGGCGCCATCACCAAGTATCGCGCTTTCTGGCTGGGCCGCCTGGGCGGCAAGCGCTACGACTGGGCTTTCGTCTACGGCTTCGACCGCGCCCTGGTCAAGTACGCCCTGCGCGTGGCGGCCAAAGTAGTCGCCTTCCGCCAAGGCGACCCGGCGATAGATGCCCGCCTCTACCGCGCAGTTACCCCGCCGGAATTCCAGAGCGATCACGCGGTTCCCATGCAACTCGCCCTCCCCGCCGCGATCGGGGCGGCGCCTGCCGGGCTCCGATTGGCTTACCGGGTCAGCGAAGAAGAAAAGGTTTGGGCTCAAAACACGCTGAAACACCTGCTGCCCGCCGGATGCAAGCCGCTGATCGGTTTGCAGGTTGCCAGCTTTCCCACCAAGGCCTTCCGGGATTGGCCCCTGGAACACTTCATCGCGCTATGCGAGCGCATTCGCGCACACTACCCTCATGCCCACTTCCTGATTTTCGGCGGGCCCCTGGAGAAGGAGCGTACCGAGGCCCTGCACCGCCGCTTCCCGGAATGCTCCTCGCTGCTCGCCGGCCGCCTCACGCTGAGGCAAACAGCGGCGCTGATGGATCGGCTTGACCTCTACATCGGGGTGGATACCGGCCCTACCCACATCATGGGCAGCCTGCACCGGCCTCTGGTGGCCCTCTTTCACCCCACCTCCCCCAGCCGCCTGCTCGGGCCGCTGGAACACCCCTGCTTTTATCCGGTCGATCATCCCCTGGCCGGCAAGGGCGCCACCTTCGACACCCCCATGGCCGACATCGGGGTGGAGGCGGTTTGGCGTCAGGTGGCCGCAGCACTGGCACAATCGGGGCAGCCATCTCAATCGGCCATGCTGAACCCCGAAAATACCGAAACATCCAATAATGACGATTTGACCGGAGGGCCGTCAAAGTGAAAGTTCTGATCATCGGTGGCGCAGGTTTTATCGGCAGTCAGGTTGTTCAGGAGTGCCTTGCTGCAGGGCATTCGGTCCGGGTCTATACCCGGCCGACCCATTCACTGGAGCGGCTGGTCAAGGTGCTGGACGAGATTGAAGTTTCCTATGGCGATTTCATGGATGATCATGCGGTCTTCGAGGCATTGGAAGGTATCGATGCTGTGGTTCACGCGCTCTCGACCACCTTCCCCAAAACGGTGATTCAGTCGGCGGCCTACGACGTCATGTCGAATCTGCTGCCAACCATGCGCCTGGTCGATCATTGCCTGAAGCTCAAAATCCACAACCTTACCTTTTTATCTTCGGGAGGCACCGTCTACGGAGAAGCGCTCTATCTTCCCCTCGATGAAAACCATCCGCGAACTCCGATCAGCCTTTATGGCCTGAGCAAACTTACAATCGAAAACTATTTGCGGTTTATCTCCGAAACCCAACCCATCGCGGTGAAAATACTCCGGATTTCCAACCCCTACGGCCCCAGTCAAAATTTCTATGGCGTTCAGGGAATTGTTGGCGTCGCGCTGGGATGTCTCGCCAACAACCGCCCGTTCATGGTCTTTGGGGACGGGCAATACCTCCGGGATTACATCCATGTACGGGATGTGGCTCGCGCGGTCAGACTTGCCGTCGAACACGCCGGCAACGCCACACTGAACATCGGAACCGGCATAGGCACGAGCATTCTTGACCTGCTCGACGCACTGGAATCTGCCGCCGGCCGCAAACTCGAACGAAAATTTGTTCCCGACAGAGGCATCGATGTACGCCGCAACGCGCTCGACAACAGGTTGGCCCGCGAAGTGCTCGGCTGGACGCCTGAATATACCCTGCAAGAGGGGCTGTGCGAGGTGGTCGCATCGGCCAGGGAAGCGCGGTAGTGGAATCGGGCAAGCGCAGGATACTGCATCTTTTTGTCACCCTGCCCATGGGCGGCGCGGAAAACCTGCTGCTCAGCACGTTAAGGCGTCTGAACCCCGAGCGTTTTTCGTCCACGGTATGCTGCATCGGCGAGCGCGGGGCTGTTGGCGACCAGGTCACGGCCATGGGCGTGCCGCTGGTGGAACTGCACCTGCTAGACAAAGGCGGATTCGACCGGCGCATCGTGCCGGCCTTGGTTGACCTTATCCGGCGCGAAAGGATAGATCTGGTGCACAGCCACCTCTATCACGGCAATTTCTACGGGCGCCTGGCGGCAAAGCGGGCCGGTGTGCCGGCAGTGGCTTCTTTCCACAACACCTATAGCCACCCCAAGCTGCACCGCCGTCTCATCAACTGGTACCTGGCTCGCCACCACACAGCAGCCATTATTGCCGGGTCTGAGGAAATCAGGCGGGACGTGATCCGTTATGACCATGTGCCGGATTCCCTGGTTGAACTGATCCCCAACTCGGTGGATCTCGCCCGCTCCGAATCGACGCTATCGAAAGTGCGGGCACGAAAAAACCTCGCTTTGCCGGAAAATGCTCTGGTGCTGGGAACGGTCGGGCGCCTGGAAGAACAGAAAGGGCATCGCCATCTTATCGAGGCACTCGGCTTGATCAACCGGCGCGGAGTGAATGCCTGCCTGCTGCTCATAGGGGATGGGCGCGAGCGCCTGGCGTTGAAGGAATTGACTGAACAGCTTGGCCTCGCGGAACGCGTCCTGTTCCTCGGCACCCGCAGCGACCTGGGCGACCTGTTCCGTGCGATGGATCTGTTTGTCATGCCATCGCTGTGGGAGGGGCTGTCCCTGGCCATGCTGTCGGCGATGGCGGCAGGCCTGCCGGTGGTGGCCACTGCCGTGGGAGGCGTCGGCCAAGTACTGGGGGACGACGAATATGGCTACACGGTATCCCCCGGGAACGCCGAGGCGCTGGCATCCGTAATCCAGAACGCGCTTGCTGACTGGGAGAACGCTTTGCGAAAAGCGGCAAAAGGCGCGAAGCATGTGCGTGTACACTATAGCGATGTAGCCATGGCACGGCATCTGGAAGACGTATATGACCGTGTTTTAACTGGTCTTTGAATCTCGGCCCGCACCGCACTTTTCCCCTTTATTTCATGACAACTTCGGCAAAAGACAAAAAACGCATCGGCATCCTGGTCGACTCCCTGATCGGCGGCGGCGCCGAGCGAGTCGCGCTCAATTTTGCGCAAAAATTCACGGAACTTGGCCATGACGTGCACATCTTCATCGTCCGGAACGAGATCGAGCACGATACTGGCGGCCACTCCATTCATCCCCTGTCCGACAACGGCGTGCTGGCGAAATCCCGCGCCCTCAACAAACTGCTGCTGGCGCGCCGTTTGCGGGAAATCGTCACCGCCATCGAGGCAGACGGCAAGCGCTTCGATTTCTTCATATCCAACGCCGAGGAAATGGACCGCCTGTCGGGCATTGCCCGCCTGCCCAACGTATTCATCCGCTACCGCAACTCCATGATGCACTTCCTGGGATGCAAGATCGGCGACAAGACCGGCATCAAGCGCGCCATCCGCCGCTTCCGCTGGCTGCACAAGTTCCGGCGCATCTACAGCGGGCGTCACATCATCGCCATCACCGAGGCGATGAAACGGGAGTTGCTGGAAGAGGTCGGCCTGCGTCCGGCTTCCATAACCGTCATATACAACCCATTCGACTTCGACGAACTGCGCCGCCTGGCCGAGAAACCGGCGCCGGTTCCGCAAGAGCCTTATATCGTCTACCCGGCCCGGATCAGCGGCCGCAAAAATCAGGAACTTCTCATACGCGCCTGGCTGGAAGCGGATATCCCGCACAAGCTCGTGCTGGTCGGAGGCACCACGGCCGAAAAGGAGGAGCATTATCTAAACCACCTGAAGGCGCTGGTACAAGAACTGGGGGTGGAAGACCGCGTCATTTTCACCGGCTTCCAGAAGAACCCCTACCCGTGGGTGAAGCACGCGGCACTTTTTGTCATGTCGTCCGAAAGCGAGGGGCTGCCCACAGTGCTCATCGAATCCCTCATCCTCGGAACACCCGCGGTGAGCACCGACTGCCCCACCGGACCGAGCGAAATTCTTACCGGAAAATTTGCCGGCTTCCTCTCTCCGGTCGGAGACGTGTCGGCGCTGGCAAGCAATATCCGAAAAGCACTGGAACAATACCCTGACATCGACGACGAATTTTTGTCGCAGTTCCGAAACGACTATGCTATCCGGCGCTATCTGGAGCACATTGAGAAAGTAACGCAAGGCGCCACTCCATAATCTGGACTAGCGACGATAACGGAAAATGCCTGTGTCACTCAGGCGATGCGAAATATGCTTTGAAGCGCGGATAAAGCGCCGAGGTCTCCTTGGCAACACTCAAGGCAACCCCCCGCGGCTGCAAGACAAGCCGGTCGAAGATGTCGAGAATCGCGCTGATGGTCACCTCGCCATGCGCAGGATTGTTGGTTTTGTGGATGGCCCCTGACTGATATTCGGGGGGGATACACAGATTGGGCGGGGCAAGGAATTCATCAGCCCTGAAAAAATAATTCGTATTGTTCAGGTCCACCCCGCACAGAACGATGTTTTTGTAGCCCGCCCGGACGGCCAGGTTGATGGCAAAGAACAAGGTGGCTCTTTTTTTCGGAATCGCCCAGTGGCGCCTCCCCGTGAAGACACCGGCACGACTCAGGCTGATCACGGAGCGGGTGAAATCCTGCAGAGTGTCCCCGGGAATTTCAGCGTCCCAAACAAGATGGATGGCTTCTTTTATATGGCCTGGGAGCGCACTGACAGCGTCATTTATTGTGCTCTTGTCAAACCTCTCCGCATCCTTCAAATAAATGCACGATTTTGACGCAAGGTCCGTTCGTGCCACAAGATTCTTCGTGATGCATGCCAAATCCCAATCGTATTTGGTGAGTTCGAAGATGTAATGCGTCGGTACGAACGGGTGCAGTATCCAATAGTTGAATCCCAGGGAATCATGATCAGCAATCGTTTGCCATTCCTCGCTCGTATAAGTGAGCACAGAAGAGCCACTGCCTAGAATAAACAGCGTGTCCGAGGATTTTTTGTGGCGCAGCGGGTTGAAATCCAAGCGTGGGAGGCGCTGCTCATGAACAACCGAATCAAGTTTCCGGTACGAGCGCAGGGATTTATTCAGAAATCGAACCCACGGCGGCAACAGCATACGCCGCGCTGTTTTTACGAATATCATGTGAGAGCGTTTGCGGGGCGACCTACCAGGCGCTTCTGCCGCCGTCTGCTGCCAGCACCGCACCATTCACATAGCTGGACGCCGCGCTGAGCAGAAACAGCAACGTGCCCTGATACTCGTCCGGCCTGGCTAGGCGGCCCATGGGAATGCGGCTGGAAACTTCCTGGAGGAAAGCCGGATTCTGGTTATTTTCCACCCCGCCCGGGCACAGCGCGTTGCAGCGTACGCTACGGTCAGCCCAGTAGGTTGCCAGATAGCGTGTGAGACCGATCAGGCCGGTCTTGACCACGGAGTAGGTGACCGGCTTCACCGGCTGCTGGTCATCCGGGAGGCCGGTCTTGCGATACAGGCGCTGGTCCGGGGCGATCAGGCCCAAGTCCGATGAAATGTTGACGATGCTGCCGCCTTGCGGGTTGCGGCTGATTGCCGTGCCGTAATGTTTGGCGCAGAGGAAAGCGCCAGTCAGGCCAACCGCCACGTCGGCCTGCCACACTTCCAGAGGAAAGTTCTCCAGCCGGGAAAATTTCTTGCTGCCGTCCCCTTCCACCTTGGGATTGTTCGCTGCGTTATTGACCAGGCCGTCGATGCGGCCGTGCCGTGCCAGAATCGCAGCACAGTTCGCCTCGATTTCCGCCTCCTGGGTGATATCCACCGCCCAGCCGCTGGCCGGGACACCGTATTGGGCAGCCAGGTCGGCGGCCATTTGCGCCACGGGTTGGGCATGGAGATCCAGCAACACCGGCGTGCCGCCCGCCCGCGCCACCGCTTCGGCATGCTGGCGGCCAAGCAGGCCGGCCGCCCCGGTGATGACGACCACTTGAGACTTCAATGAGAACAGGGCATCGTTCATTTGGGTAATATCTCCTTCAAAACAGACTGACAGTCTGCCCACCATCCACCACCAGGCAGGCACCGGTGATAAAACTGGCGCGGGCGGAACAGAGGAAGACAGCCGCATCGGCCATTTCCTCTGGCGTGCCGAATCGCCGCATGGGAACAGTGGCCTCGATCAACGCGTCCACGCGCCCGGCATCCGATCGTATCTTTGCGTCCCAACTGCCGCCCGGAAAATAGACATTGCCGGGGGCAAGGCAGTTGACCCGCACCCGCGGCGCAAGTTTGCGGGCCAGTTGCTTGGATAGGGCGACCAAAGCGGTCTTGGCCACCGAGTAATCGGTCGGGGCGCCGATCGCCTCCAGGCCCGCAATTGAGGAAACGAACAACAGGCAGCCCTGGCTTTCTTCCAGCAGGGGCAAGGTGGCGCGGGCTGTCTGCTCAGCCGTGGCGAAGTTGGAGCGCCAGGTTTGTGCAAAGCGGTCTGCGTCCGGCATGGCATCCGGTACGCTGCGGCCATCGCCCACGTTGGCGATGGCAATATCCAGACCGTCCCAGGCGGTCTGAAGCCGGTTCAGAATACCGGGCCAGGCATCCGCATCGGAACAATCACAGGGAAGGGCCAGCACCCGGTTCTGGCCATGCTGCGCAGCAAGACGTTCTGCCGTTTCCAGCAGGGGCCCGGCCGAGCGTGCCAGTATGGCGACCCGCGCACCCTCCCGGAGAAACCCCTCGGCAATGGCAAGGCCGATGCCGCGCGAAGCACCCGTGATCAGGACGCGCTTGTCAGTAAGATCGAGGTTCAATGTTTATGCTCTCGATAATCAGGCGGGTTGACCATTGGTATGCCGTATCGTTTATTTCAAATAACGCTGGCGAACCCACTCCAACTGCTGGCGAAACACCGCGACTCCCTCATCATCGCGATAAACCTGCATGATGAAAGGACCCTTGTAGTCGAAGGGGCGCAGGGCTTCAAAGAACCGATCGAATTGCGTATTTCCGCTCCCCAGCACGACCGAGCCGCCACCGAGCACGCGGTCCTTGATGTGGATGTCCGTGATGCGG
The DNA here is from genome assembly GCA_021792335.1 of Pseudomonadota bacterium. GTDB lineage: Bacteria > Pseudomonadota > Gammaproteobacteria > Burkholderiales > Sulfuricellaceae > Sulfuricella. The sequence goes on from JAJYUW010000006.1 coordinate 31,034, forward strand.
CCACCATAGCAGGCCAGTTCTTCGGCGGGATCGAAGCCCAGTGCCGCGCTGTTGCCGGTATCGTAGTTTACCGTCACGCGGCGCGAATCAAAACGGGCAAGCAGCGCTGCGAAGGACTGCGGAGCCAAATCCGTTTCCAGCGACAGGTTGATGGCGGCCGCCTCGGCCTCGGCCAGCAGCGGCTGCATGGCCGACACGAAGCGATCCTGCGCGGCCTGGTCGCGCATCGAGGATTGATCGACACAGGGGATGACAACATCCGTCAGCCCCAGCCGTTTCCCGTGAGCCAGCAAGCGCCTGAGAACCCCCTGACTGTGGGCGGCAATCTTTTCGTCAGGGTGGTGCAGCGGCGCTTCCATGAAATAGTCGGCGCAGACGGTATGTACCTTCACGCCCGTTTCCGCGCTCACGCGCAGGATTTCGTCGGGGCCCTCCGGTCTCAGCAGCGGGTTGGCTTCAGCATCGTTGAAGTCCAGGATGAACTCGATACACTGCAAGCCCAGTTCCGCCGCCCGTGGAAATTCGTCCTGCCAGTATCCGACAGGGTGTGCCTGATAGCGGCCCTGATACTTGGGCAATAACCGGCCTTGCATGACGCCGATGGGGTTGCGATATGCTCCGATGCCTTGGCTCATGAAGCCTCCCGGCCAAAATAGATGCTCTCCACCAATCCGCAAAGAATATGCCCAAGCAGGATGTGCCCCTCCTGTATACGTTCAGTACGGCCGGAGGGCACGTGCAGGCAAGGGCAAACCGCTGCGAGACGGCCGCCGCTCTCGCCGGTGAAGCCCATGGTTCGGATGGACAACTCCTGCGCCACTTCCACGGCAGCCAGGATGTTGGGGCTGTTTCCGCTGGTCGTGAAAGGAATGAACACGTCATGGGGTCCCGCCATGGCCCGTAATTCGCGGGCGAACACCTGGTCGTAACCGTAATCGTTGCCGATGGCACTCATGGAAGAACTGTTGGTGGCCAAGGCAATGGACGGCAGCGGGGCGCGGTCGAACTGGAGGCGGGAGACGAATTCCGCCGCCAGGTGCTGCGCATCGGCAAAGCTGCCGCCATTGCCGGCGAACAGTATCTTGCCGCCATTGCGCAGCGCATCGAGGCACCATTCGGACAGTTCGGCAATCTGTGCGTGCAACGCGGTATCAAGCAACAAAGCCTGATGCACAGCGAGGGCATTCTGCAAATCGGTTTGTATCTGCTGTTTCACTTGGTCTCCCGGGGCATATGAGTGCCCCAAAATCATTTCTTCTTGAACCGGTAGGGCGTCGGCGCATCCGAGGAGGATGTCGAATCGACCGCATTCCACGCCTTGATCTGCTGTTCGACATCGACGCCGATGTTCTTCGACCAGCGCGCAAGAATCGCCTTGAAAGCCGGCCCGACCCGCCCGTCACCTATCGGCAGGCCGTTAAGGTGCGTCACCGGCAACATGCAGAATGGCGTGCCGGTCATAAAGGCCTCGTCCGCCGTGTAAACATCGTAAGGCTCAATGTTCTTCTCGACCACCGGCATGCCGAGCTGGGTAGCGAGCTCTTCCATGACGTAAGCGCGGGAGATGCCGCGGAGAATATTGCGCCCCTCGGGAGTGATGACGGCGCCATCCTTGATGATGAAAAAGTTGTCGCCCGTGCCCTCCGCGATGAAACCATCGGGGTCGAGCAGGAGCGCCCAATTGTCGTCGCCGCTGACATTGGAGGCCTCGATGTTCGCCATCAGGTAATGGATACGGCTGCGGTTCTTGATCTTCGGGTCGAGCAGGGAACCGGGTATGGCCCGCTGCGAAGTGATGACGGCATTGATGCCGGTGTCGAACAGGTGCCCCATGCCGGCAACCGTCCAGCGCAGAGGAAAGTCTGCAATGATGACATTCGGCCCCTTGCGCAACCCCTCGACGCCCTGATAAATACCCAGCGTACCGCGAGAAACATCGATCATCAGACGATGCTCGTCGTCACCCGAGAACAGAGGATCGTTCGCCTCGATCGTTTCATGGCAGTGCCTCTCCATCTCGTCGATCGTCATTTCCAGCGGGATGTGCAGTATCTTGATGCCCGCATAAAGCCGCTCGAGGTGCTCGCGCAATTTGAACTGTTTCTTGCCGAACGAACGCGTCATCTCGAACACCATGTCACCGAACATAAGCGCCGAATCATAGACGGAAATCTTTGCATCAGACTCCGGAACAAGCGCCCCATTCATCCATATCACACGACCGCTAGCCATCGCCGCCCCCCCTCAGTTCCTGAATTCGCTTTCGAAGGGGATATGGGCGCGCAACTTCTCAGCGATTGGCGCCTCCTTCGGGTTCATTTCAAGACGGCCGTCGCCCATCGCTTTTTCGATCTTGCGCACCGCACCGACCAGCATGCGGAAGCCTGAGGGCTCCACCGAGGCAGCCTGGTCGGAACCGTACATGGCGCGGTCGAGGGTGATGTGCCGTTCCAGAGAAGTGATGCCGAGCGCCGCTGCCGCATAGGAAACCGCCAGACCGACCTCGTGTCCGCTGTAGCCGATATCGCAATTGAAGCGCTCTCGCAGGGTCTTGATGCGGTTCAGGTTGGCATCCTCGTCGTCCATCGGGTAAGTGGAAACGCAGTGCATCAATTCGAAGGGGCAGCCCGCCTCGCGAAAGATAGTGACAGCACGTTCGATATCCGCCGTTTTACTCATGCCGGTGGAAATGAAGGTGTGCTTCTTCTCTTCCGCCACTTTGCGCAGCAGCGGCTCGTAAACGAGCATGGCGGATGCGATCTTGTTGTATTTCAGATTGAACTGCCGCAGAAAATCCTGGCTTTCCAGATCCCATGCCGAGGCGAACCATTCGATATCTTTCTCGCGGCAGTAACGGTCTATTTCCCGGTACTGCTCGATGCCGAATTCCAGGCCCTCCTTCTGCGCCCGCTGTGTCTTGCCCCATGTGCTCTCGCGAGGAGAATCGAGAAATTCCTGGGTATAGACGAGATCTATGGTCCGTTTCTGGAACTTGACGGCATCGGCGCCCGCTTCTTTGGCCGCATCGACAAGCTGCCTGGCAATATCGAGGCTGCCATTATGGTTGATGCCGATTTCGGCTATGACAAAAATGGCCATCATTAATATCCTTCTCTTTTAAGATTTCGGTTTCAGGTAGAGGCAGGCCCCAGCAAGGCCTCGGACAGTTCCTTGATCACGCCCTCCCCACCTCGTGCACGGGTAACGTGTTTCGCAACCGCAAGCACTGCCGGATGCGCGTCGGCTGGCGCGACCGGGAAACCGGCCAGGCGCATCGCGTCGAGATCGTTGACGTCGTTCCCGACATAGAGCACCCGGTCGAGCGCGACACCCCTGGCTTCGCAACAGGCGACCAGATCGCGTTGCTTGTCCCCGCTCCCCTGCAGCACTTCCAGCCCCAGCTTCTTAGCCCGCGCAGCAACGACAGAATTGATCTCGGTGCTCAGGATCATCTGCCTCAAACCGGCCTGGCGCAGCTGAGCGACGCCCCAGCCATCGGCACGGTTGGCGAGCACGCCCTCGCTGCCGTCCTGCAGAACGAGCACGCGATTATCGGTCATCACACCGTCGAAATCATAGACGATCAAATCGGGTTTAAACGCCGCAACCCCTCCCTCTCTCGCCAGCCAGCCCGCGAGCAGGTGCTTGCGGAAGAAATACTCGCAGAGTTCGATGTTTTCGACGGTATCGATCTCGAACGATTTCCAGAAGTCCATCGAGTAACGGGCAATCTTGCCGCCCAGCCGGTTGCATGTCTGCCGCAGAAGCGAGGGCTTGAACACGTAGATCGAGCCATTTTCGAGGTAAAGCGGCTTGCGGTCCTGACGGCGGCCGCGGTTGAACGGATCGAAAGTCTTGCCTTTCAACGCGCCATCTTCTTCCTGCCAGGCACAAAAATCGTCCAGCACCGCATCCGAAAAAAGAGAGTCAGCCCCTTGCAAAACAAACGCCGCAACCGCACCGTCGATATCCGACGGCTCGCGTAGCGGCGAAGTCGCCTGCAGGAACACGATACGCTCCGGTTCAGTCCCAAGGTCTGCGGCTATCACATCCAAGGCGTGCAACAACGCCGATTCCGACGTGGCGGTATCTGTCGAGAGTTCATCCGGCCGCTTGATGATCCTGGCGCCATACTGCGCCGCCACATCGAGAATGACGTCACTATCCGAGGAAACATAAACATGATCCACCGATTCAGCAGCCCTAGCCTGAAGAATGGACCAAGCCAACAACGGTTTACCGGCGAAATCGATGAGGTTTTTATGGGGAATGCCCTTGGATCCTCCGCGTGCCAGGATAATAGCGACAGACTCAGTGGGAAAAGGCATATTCTGGAAATTAACGGGTAATTGGCTGTATTGCTGGCAATAAATCAAGAGTGGCTATGTTACAGTAGTGCCCCGTATAATTCAAAAACAGTTTCAGCTTGCCAGGAGCCCGTCGGACTTGAAGAATCGCCATCGTAGTTTTAACCCGACATGTCGGGCTGAAGCCTGACCTAACATCCCGGAAATTCAACGTGACTGACTGCTAGGGAACCGCTGATTTATTCGTCGCACCGGCGAAAGCCGGTGTCCAGTGCTTTGAATTTTCTAGATTCCGGCCTTCGCCGGAATGACGATTTGTTATTTAATCAGCGCTTCCCTAGGCCCCCACGGATACCCCACCTGATGAACGGAAAATCTTGCTCCCGGACAAATTGGAGCCCACCTTTATCTGCCCATGGACAGATAGCAGCCTGCGCCGCCCTGGGGCTGATGGCGGTCTATTTATGGGTCCTCCCCACCGACCACTCCATCGCCCTACGCCATCTCGCCTTCTTCTCCCTGATAGTTCTTACCCTGTGGAGCGCCTGGCGCTATGAACTCCGCCTGCGCCTGCCTCTGGCCCTGCCGTGGCTGATTTACGGGGCAGTTGCCCTTTTTTCCGCGTTCTATGCCATCGACCCTCTCTTTTCTCTCGGAGAAGTCAAAAAGGAGGTCGGCTACGGCATACTCGTCCTGATGTTGACGGCATCCTGGGTGCGGAACGTTTCATCGCTGGAACGATTCATGGTCATCGTTATCGCCGGTGACGCTCTCCTGGTCGGCTCAGCCCTATTCAAGATTACGGTACTTGACCCGTTCTGGCATCATCCGGTTTCGCAAATTACATCCCTCCTGTACGGCGGCGCCGGCAAAGACCTGTATAACGGCGTCGGCAACTTCAGCACCTATCTGGTCACGGTCATGCCGCTGATTGCGGCCTACGCCTTTTTTCTGCCTCGAGTGCAGCGCACGGCGCGCCTTGCCCTGTTCACCCTGCTCGCCTTTAATGTTCTGGCTCTCTTTCTTACAGGCAACCGCATGGGGCTCATTGTCCTCATGGCAGAAATAATTTTCGCTGCGGGTTTTCTGCTGACGAAAGGGGCATCCGCCCGGCGAACCCTGATCGCCACGGCAATCATCCTGATCGTTGCAGGCGGCCTGACTTTGGGACAAATGAAGGTGCGCACTCCGGTTGACGATGTGCGCTGGAAAATGTGGTCCTGGGTCATTGCCGACATTCGCGCCGAACCCCTGACAGGGGCGGGCTTTGGCCGTACCGTCTTGTGCCTCCGCGACCCGGCATTCTGTCAGGCGTTTCCCGGTCTGGAGCATGCGCACAATATGCTGCTCGACAAAGGGATACAAATGGGCCTGCCGGGCATCGCCGCCTTCCTGTTGCTGCTAGGCATGACACTCCGCACGCTATGGCCCAGCCGTACCCTGGGCACAGACCGACGCCTGTGGGGCTATGCGCTGGGGGCGACGACCATGGCCATCGGTGTTTTTCTGAAGAACATGACCGACGACTTTTTCGTCAACCACAACGCCCTCCTCTTCTGGACGCTGGTCGGCGCAGTGCTCGGCACCCTGGCCGGTCACCGAGAGGAAGCCGTAGAAGCGCAGAACAGATGAATAAGGAACGCCTGAAATTCCTGGTCATACGCCGCGACAACATTGGCGACCTTGTCTGCACCACACCCCTTATCAGCGCACTGCGACAGCGCTTTCCCGACAGCGAAATCAGCGCACTCGTTAACAGCTACAATGCGGGGGTGCTGGAGAACAATCCCGATGTGGACGAAATCTACACCTACACCAAGGCCAAGCATCGCCCCGCAAATCGGTCGCTTTTCCAGGTGTTTCGGGAACGCATCAAGACATTTGCGCACCTCCGCCGCAAGCGCTTCGATTATGCGATTCTCGCCGGAGCCCCCTACCTGCCGAGAGCGCTCAAACTCGCTCGCCTGATCAATCCCCGTCACATCATCGGTTTTACCGAAGAGGGGAAACCCGGAATCCGGCACATCGACCTGCCCGTACCCTATGGGTTGCCACAACCTCTGCACGAAACCGAGGATATCTTCCGGCTGTTAACGCCTCTGGGTATTGAGGGCGCCCCCGGCCCGCTCAAGGTTGTGCCAAGCAGAGATTTGGCACTGAAAGCGGAGCAGGCACTGATTGAAAACGGCATCGATTTGAACCGCCCGCTGTTCGGCATTCATATCAGCGCCCGCAAGCCCAGCCAGCGCTGGCCGGCAGAAAACTTCATAGAACTCATCCGCCACTTGCACCAGCAATATCAGGCGGCATTCCTGCTGCTCTGGTCGCCGGGCGACAGCAGCAACCCGCTCCACCCCGGCGACGACGACAAGGCACGGGAAATCGTGCGCGCATTGGAAGCTCTACCGCTGACAGCCTACCCAACCCACAAACTGGCGGAACTCATCGGCGCGCTGTCGCTTTGCAGCGCTGTCGTCTGCAGCGACGGCGGTGCCATGCATCTGGCGGCCGGCCTGGCAAAACCGATTTTGTGTTTCTTTGGACAATCCGGCGCGGAACGCTGGCATCCATGGAGCGTGCCGCATGTGCTGCTGCAGCCGGAAAGCAGGGAAGTCGCCGACATCAGCGTCGCCGAGGCCCTGGCCGGATTTGACAAGGTGATGGCTCATCGCATTTCTTGACAACGAAAGAATAAATATACATTATGTGTATACATCACAAGGAATATTATCATGGTCAGAACTCAGATTTATCTCACGGAGCAGGAGCAATACGCCTTGCGGGACATTGCCGATAGAACCGGAAAAACCCAGAGCCAGTTGATTCGCGAGGCGATAGATCGGTTGATCGAACAGGTAAGCGCTAATTCTCGCGCTCAAATCATGGCTGAAGCGGCTGGTATGTGGCAAAGCCGTGCTGATTTGCCGGATTTCGCCGCGCTGCGGCGGGAGGCTGATCGCATTGCTCCGGCAGGGGAATAGCTTTTGGCCGCCGCGCTGTTGTTAGACACCGACTTGTTGATCGACTACCTGAGAGGGCAAGCGGATGCCGTTTCCTTCCTCAGGCAATCCAGCCAGACTTTACAGGTTTCCAGTGTCACGGTGGCGGAGCTGTATGTGGGGGTGCGTGAGGGACACGAACGCGAAGTTCTCGACCGCTTTATCTCTCTGCTGGAAGTGATGGACATCAATACCGCCATCGCCGTGCAAGCCGGCCTGTGGCGGCGAAACTACGGTAAAAGCCACGGCACCGGTTTGATGGATGCCCTGATCGCCGCCACCGCGCATCATAACGGCAGCACCTTGGTCACCCTCAACACCAAGCACTTTCCCATGCTGGAAACAGTGCTGACGCCTTACCGGAAAAATCAGTAAGCTTGTTACGCCATGCCACCCTGGTTCAGCCGTTCTTGCTGCCCGACAGTTGCGGCCTGAAACGGCGAATGTACCACTCCGCCGCTTCTCGCATCCCCGCTCCTATGGTGTGGGTAGGCGCATAGCCCAACAAGCGCTGCGCCTTGCTGATGTCCGCAAGGGAATGCCGCACGTCGCCCGCACGAAAATCCTGGTAGACAGGCTCTGTATTTAGCGCAGCAGGATAAACCTCAACTACATTGTGTCGGATCAGTGCGAACAGCTCGTTCAAGCTAGTGCGCCCACCGACGGCAATATTGTAGACCTGATTCAACGCCGCTTTCTCGCTGGCGCAGGCGGCAAGCAGATTGGCCTGGACAGTATTGTCTATGTAACAAAAATCGCGGCTGGTTTCGCCATCGCCGTTGATGTACACGGCTTCCCCGCGCAGCAGGGCGGAGAACCACTTGGGGATCACCGCCGCGTAAGCGCCTTCGGGGTCCTGCCGGCGGCCGAAAATGTTGAAATAGCGCAAACCGATGGTTTCAAAACCGTAGCAGCGTGCGAATACGTCAGCGTACAGCTCATTGACGTATTTCGTCACCGCATAGGGCGAAAGCGGCTTGCCGATATGCTCCTCCACTTTCGGCAGGGCGGGATGGTCGCCGTAAGTCGAACTGGACGCAGCATAGACGAAACGCTCCACACCGGCGTCGCGCGCCGCAGTCAGCATCTTGAGGAAACCGGTGATATTGGTTTCGTTGGTGGTAAGCGGATCTTCCAGGGAGCGCGGCACGGAACCCAGCGCCGCCTGGTGCAGCACATAATCCACTCCTTCGCAGGCACGCTGACAATCCGCCGAATCGCGGATATCGCCTTCAATGAACGTGAAGTTGCGCCACTTCTCAGCGCCAACCAGCCCTTGGACTTCCGCCAGGTTTTCCCGCTTGCCGGTGGCGAAATTATCCAGGCCGACAACCCGCTGGTTGAGATTCAACAAGGCTTCCAGCAGATTCGAACCGATGAAGCCGGCCACCCCGGTGATCAGCCAGGTCCGGGGAGATGCCAGCAAGTCTGTTTTTACCCTGTCGTAAGCATTCGCCATCACAGCCTCCACACGCGGAATCCGGCCGACTCGAAGTCCTGTTTCTGGAACAGGCCCTTCACGTCGATCAGCACCGGATTCCCGGCACACAACTGGCGCAGCCGCTCCGGCGTCAGCGATTTGAACTGCTCATGGGACACCGCCAGAATGACGGCCGCGGCAGGAACCATCTGCTCCAGCGGCTGCAAACGAATGCCGTATTCGGCCAGAGCCTCGTCCTGCTCCGCCAGCGGGTCATGCACCTGGACTTTGACGCCGTACTCCTCCAGCTCCCGCACAATGTCCACCACGCGGGAGTTCCTCAGGTCAGGGCAATTTTCCTTGAAAGTCAGGCCCAGCACCGTCACATGGCTCTCCAACATGGAATGGCCCGCATGGATCATTTCCTTGATGGCCCGCTGAGCGACGAATTTTCCCATGCTGTCGTTGATGCGCCGCCCAGCCAGTATCACTTGCGGGATGTAACCCAGCTTTTCCGCCTTGTGGGTCAGATAATAGGGATCAACGCCTATGCAGTGTCCACCCACCAGACCCGGCCTGAATTTGAGGAAATTCCATTTCGTGCCGGCCGCTTCCAGGACTGCGTTGGTGTCGATATCCATGCGGTCGAACAACACCGCCAATTCATTCATCAGGGCAATGTTCAGGTCGCGCTGGGTATTCTCGATCACCTTGGCGGCCTCGGCCACCTTGATGCTTGGGGCGCGATGCACCCCGGCGGTCACCACCGAGCCGTACACCCCGGCAACGATGTTCAGGCAGTCATCGTCCTGACCCGACACCACCTTCAGGATTCTGGTAAAGGTATGCTCCTTGTCACCCGGATTGATCCGCTCCGGGCTATAGCCAACCTTGAAATCGACGCCACACTTCAGGCCCGAAACACGCTCCAGGATCGGAACACACTCTTCCTCGGTAGCCCCCGGATAGACCGTCGATTCATAAACAACGATATCCCCTTTTTTGAGGGCTTTCGCCACTGTCTCAGACGCTTTGAAAACCGGGGTCAGGTCGGGCTGATGGGCATCATCCACCGGCGTAGGTACCGCCACGATATGGAAATCCGCCCCGCGCAAATCTTCCACCCGATCCGTATACAGGATGTCGGCCGACTTCAGTTCATCATCCGTCACCTCGCCGGTACGGTCGTGCCCAGCTTTCAGCTCCGCGATGCGCTGGGCGTTGATATCGAACCCTACCGTCCGCTGAGCTTTGCCAAATGCCACGGCGACGGGCAAACCGACATACCCGAGGCCAACAACCGACACAATCCGCTTAATACTCATTTTCGCTCCAAATAAAATCAAAAAAATGTAGGGTGGGCTCCCCCTAGAGGGGACAAGAGGTGATAGCCGTCTCACCGTGGTCGCCGCCAACCCCTATCGCAGTCTCAGTCTACCCATCCAATGATGCGCACAATTGCGCCAATTCATTCGCCGGCAAAACCTCTACTTTTTCAGCAATCGGATAGCCCGTTTCAACAGGGGCAACGACATACGCTTGTTCGAGCTGCAAATCCTTCATCGCGGACCAGAACCCTTTTGACAAAGAGGGCGCGCTGGAAAGTTTGATCTCAAATCCTATTCTTCTCTCGCCACGTTCCGCCACGACATCCATTTCCGCACCCGTCGCCGTACGGTAAAAAGACAACCTCCACTGCGGCGACAATAACTGCGCAATCTGCTCCAACACCCACCCTTCCCACGATGGCCCGACGACGGGGTGTCCGGCAAGTTCATCCAGGCTGCGAATTCCGAGTAGCGCATGCAGCAACCCACTGTCGCGCAGATAGATTTTCGGAGATTTCACCAAACGCTTGCCTGAATTGACATGTAGCGGGGGCAACCGCCTGACCATATAGGTCGCCTCAAGGATTTCCAGATAATGCTGCACGGTAGGCGCCGACACGCCGAAACCGGAGGCAAGCCGCGATGCATTCCACATCTGCCCATGCAGATGAGCCAGCATCTGCCAGAAGCGATGCAACGTCGGAGCGGGAATCCGGATGCCGAAAGCGGGTATATCACGCTCCAAATGCGTGAGGATAAAAGACTCACGCCACGCGAAAGAAGCCTCATCCGATTCGGCCAACCAGCTTAACGGATACCCGCCACGCAGCCAGAAATCGGCCAGCCCGGCATGTCCTGGCTTAATTTCGCTGACATCGAAAGGCGCCAACTCATGAAAAGAAATTCGACCAGCCAAGGATTCTGAAGTCTGCCTTAGCAACTGCGGCGAAGCCGAACCCAACAACAGAAACCGTCCAGGACGACGGTTCTCATCGATCAACGCGCGCAAAACGGGAAACAAGTCAGGCTGGCGTTGAATCTCATCAAGCACAACAAGTTGATCCGCGTGGCGAGACAAAAACAACTCCGGATCAGCCAACTTGGCCAGATCGGAAGGCCGCTCGAGGTCCAGATACAGGCTATTTGCGTGGCTTGATCCGACAGAACGCGCCAGCGTGGTTTTACCTGCCTGCCGAGGCCCCAAAAGAGCGACAGCAGGGAATTGAACCAACGCTTTTTCGATATTTGGAAGAATTCGACGGCTTATCATTGTTGCATATTAAAAGGCGAGCTTTCTAAATGCAATACTTGTTCGCCGCGGGCATCGCCGAAGACTTTAACCCAGATGATCCATTAGAGCCAAAACACCGCTGTGGGAGCGGCGCCAGCCCTCCCCTCAATCCCCTCCCGCGAGCGGGAGGGGAGGCGATCGCTCCTTCCCCCGCTTGCGGGGGAAGGTTGGGATGGGGGTTGGCCGCGATTTGCGGCCGCATTCG
>JAJYUW010000007.1 GCA_021792335.1 Pseudomonadota bacterium
CACCCGTCCCGCGCCGAGCTTGAGCGCGGCACGGCTGGCCAGGAGTGCCGCGCCGCACATCGAGGGCGCGCCGCCGAGTATGCCGACGCTGCCGAGCATGCCCTTGTGGCTGTTGCGCGGACGCGGCTTGAGCGCGGCAGCGACTTCCTTTTGTTGCAGCAGCCAGCCAAACGGCTTGAGCAGGGCGGAGGGGTCGAGGCCGAGAGCAGCGACGCGGATCTGGCCGCAGTAATCCGGCCCGTAGGCGGTGAGCAGGCCGGGTTTCAGGGCGATGAAGCTGAGCGTGTGGCTGGCGCGCACCGCGGCGCGGAAAGTCTGTCCGGCGTCGGCGTCCAGCCCGCTCGGTACGTCCAGCGCCAGCACCGGCAGATTCATGCGGTTGACGGCTCGCACCAGCTCCAGATAGCGCCCGCTCAGCTCGCGCGCCAAACCGATTCCGAACAGGCCGTCGATCACCAGATCCCATTTTAAAGCCGGAGGAATGGTTTCGAGCACTTCGCCGCCTGCCGCCCGCCACGCCTGCAAGGCATTTGTCGCATCCAACGGCAGTTTTGAGGCATCGCCGGCCAACACCACGGCTACCCTGAACCACCAGGATTTGAGATGGCGCGCCGCCACCAGCGCATCGCCACCGTTGTTGCCCGGTCCGGCAATTACCAGCACCGAGGTTTTCCCCGCCAGAAGGTCGCGTGCCAGTTCCGCCGCGGCAAGGCCGGCCCGTTCCATCAGGTCGGTGACGCCTGCGTCGAGAGCTTTCTGTTCCAGTTGGTGGATTTCGTGGCTGAAATAAATCGGGATTTGCATGGGGTTTTCCTGTTATCTCAAGACGGCCTTATAATGGAACAATTATTCCGGCCGATCAACCGACCCCGTCATGTCCAAGCTGGTTTTTGTATTGGTCCAGGGGTAATCCTTCCGCCGCGTTTTCAGGTATGATTTATCCTTTGACGTTCGTTATCCAGGGCTTTCATGCTTAAACTGCGCGGCGGCAACGCTCTTTCCTCCTTCCGTCTCGAAAAACTGATCCAGGCCCTGAACGATGCTGTGCCTGCGATCTCCCATATTCACGCCGAATACTGGCATTTCGCCGCCGCCCGCCGCGCGCTGGATGTGCAGGAGCGGGCGGTGCTGGATAAAATTCTTACCTACGGTCCGGCTTCATTGGCCGAAGAGCCGCAGGGCGAACTTTTTCTGGCGGTGCCCCGGCTGGGCACGATTTCCCCCTGGTCCTCCAAGGCCACCGATATTGCCAGCCACTGCGGCCTGGAAGCGATCGAGCGGCTGGAACGGGGCGTGGCGTTTTATGCGCAGAAGCACGATGGCACCGTGCTGACGCAACAGGAAAAAAACGCGCTGCTGCCGCTGATCCACGACCGCATGACGGAAACTGTGCTGGGTGATTTCTATGCCGCGGAAAAACTGTTCCGCCATTTCGAGCCGGCGCCGTTCTCCAGCGTGGACATTCTGGCCCGGGGCAGGGCGGCGCTGGGGCAGGCCAACCGCGACATGGGGCTGGCGCTGTCGCCGGACGAGATCGACTACCTGGTGGCGAATTTCACCCGCATCGGGCGCAATCCCACCGATGTCGAGCTGATGATGTTCGCCCAGGCCAATTCCGAGCACTGCCGCCACAAGATTTTCAACGCCGACTGGGTCATCGACGGTGAAAAGCAGGAAAAATCGCTCTTTGGCATGATCCGCAACACCCATGAAAAGAGCCCGCAAGGCACGGTGGTGGCCTATAGCGACAATTCCTCCATCATCGAGGGCTACAAGGTAAAGCGTTTCTATCCGGGGGTCGGCCATGAATACGGCTACGTCGAGGACGATGCACATATCCTGATGAAGGTAGAAACCCACAACCACCCCACCGCAATTTCGCCCTTTCCCGGCGCGGCGACCGGCTCGGGCGGCGAGATCCGCGACGAGGGTGCGACCGGCCGCGGTTCCAGGCCCAAGGCCGGGCTGACCGGTTTTTCCGTTTCCAACCTGAATATTCCGGGCTTCAAGCAACCCTGGGAAGACAATTACGGCAAACCCGGCCGCATCGCCTCGCCGCTGCAGATCATGCTGGAAGGGCCGATCGGCGGTGCCGCATTCAACAACGAATTCGGCCGCCCCAACCTGGCCGGCTATTTCCGTACCTACGAAGAGGATGTGGCGGGTGAGCGGCGCGGCTATCACAAGCCGATCATGCTTGCCGGCGGCGTCGGCAACATATCCGCCCGCCATGCGGAAAAACACCGGATTCAGCCCGGCGCGCTGATCATCCAGCTCGGCGGCCCGGCCATGCTCATCGGCCTGGGCGGCGGTGCGGCTTCCAGCATGGATACCGGCGCCAACGCCGAAAATCTTGATTTTGATTCGGTGCAGCGCGGCAACCCGGAAATGCAGCGGCGCGCCCAGGAAGTGATCGACCGCTGCTGGCAACTGGGCGACAAAAACCCCATCGTTTCGATCCACGATATCGGCGCGGGCGGCCTGTCCAACGCGCTGCCGGAACTGGTGAACGACTCGGGGCGCGGCGGCCGTTTCCAGTTGCGCGCCATCCGCAACGAAGAGCCGGGCATGTCGCCGATGCAGATCTGGTGCAACGAGGCGCAGGAACGCTATGTGCTCGCCATCAAGCCGGAAGATTTCGACCAGTTCGAGGCAATTTGCCAGCGCGAACGCTGCCTTTACGCCGTGGTTGGTGTAGCCACGGCTGAGCAGAGGCTGCTGCTGGAAGACAGCTATTTCAACAATCAGCCGATAGACATGGAGTTGTCGGTGCTGCTTGGCAAGCCGCCCAGGATGACGCGCAGCGTCGAACATCTGGCCAGGAAACTGCCGCCGTTCGAGGCGAAAGGGCTGGACCTGCACGATGCGGCATTCCGTGTGCTGCGCTTGCCGGCGGTAGCGGACAAGACCTTTCTCGTTACCATCGGCGACCGCACTGTGGGCGGCCTGACCGCCCGCGACCAGATGGTCGGGCCGTGGCAGGTGCCGGTGGCCGACGCTGCCGTTACCCTGGCAGGGTACACGGAATATCGCGGCGAGGCCTTCGCCATGGGCGAACGCACGCCGCTGGCGCTGATCAACGCGCCTGCTTCGGGAAGGATGGCGATCGGTGAGGCGATCACCAACATTGCCGCGGCGCGGGTTTCTGAAATCGGCGACATCAAGCTGTCCGCCAACTGGATGGCCCCGGCCGGCCACCCCGGCGAGGATGCGGCGCTCTACGATACGGTGCGCGCGGTGGGCATGGATCTGTGCCCGCAGCTCGGGATCAGCATCCCGGTAGGCAAGGATTCGATGTCGATGAAGACAGTATGGGAAGACAAGGGGCAGAAGAAGGAAGTCACGGCCCCCCTGTCGCTCATCATCTCGGCCTTCGCGCCCTGCATCGATGCGCGGCGGACATTGACCCCCCAGTTGCGGCGCGATGCGGGCGATACCGACCTGATCCTGATCGACCTGGGGCAGGGACGCAACCGCATGGGCGGCTCGGCATTGGCGCAGGTGTACAAGCAAACCGGCAACGAGACGCCGGATGTGGTGAGTGCGGCCCAGCTCAAGGCATTTTTCGGCACGATACAGAGCCTGAACCAGGAGGGCCGGATCCTCGCCTACCACGACCGTTCCGATGGCGGGCTATTCGCTGCGTTGTGCGAGATGATGTTCGCCGGTCACTGCGGTGTAACGGTCGCTCTGGACGAGTTGTGCATTGAGCGCATCGGTCATGATGCCGAGGAGAGCGGAGAAGAGCCTGTAGTGCCGCCGAACGGCTACACCGAGCGGATTTTCGGCGTGCTCTTCAACGAGGAACTGGGCGCCGTATTGCAGGTTAAACGCAGCGACACCCCGGCGGTGATGGACGCATTCTTCGCTGTCGGGCTGCGCGGCGAGCTGCATGTGATCGGCTCTTTGAGCGATGATGAGCGGCTTTCCATCGTGCGCAACGAGATCGAAGTCTTCGGTGCCAGCCGCATCGAACTGCAGCGTGCCTGGTCGGAAACCTCCAGCCGGCTGCAAGCGCTGCGTGACAACCCGCAGTGCACCCATGAAGAATACGAACGCATCCTCGATGGCGGCGACCCGGGCCTGGAGGCGGCGTTGAGTTTCGATCTGGACGAGGATGTCGCCGCGCCTTTTATCGCCCAAGGCAGCCGCCCACGTATGGCTATCCTGCGCGAACAAGGCGTGAACGGCCAGGTCGAAATGGCTGCGGCCTTCGACCGAGCCGGCTTCGAGGCGGTGGACGTGCACATGAGCGACATTATCGGAGGGCGGTTCTCGCTGCGTGATTTTCACGGTCTTGCTGCCTGCGGCGGCTTCTCTTACGGCGACGTGCTCGGCGCGGGGGAGGGGTGGGCCAAATCCATCCTGTTCAACGCGCGCGCGCGCGACGAATTCGAGGGCTTCTTCAGGCGCGGCGATACTTTCGCACTGGGGGTGTGCAACGGCTGCCAGATGATGAGCAACCTGCACGACATCATCCCGGGCGCCGAAAGCTGGCCGCACTTCGTGCGCAACAAATCGGAACAGTTCGAGGCGCGCTTCGTCATGGTGGAAGTGCAGAAGAGCCCGTCGCTATTCCTCGACGGCATGGCCGGCAGCCGCATGCCGATCGTGGTGGCGCACGGCGAGGGCTATGCCGAATTCAGAAGCGGGCAGCAAATGGAGGAGGCGCAGGTGGCGCTGCGTTACGTGGATAACCGGGGCAAGCCGACTGAAACCTACCCGCTCAACCCGAATGGCTCGCCTCGGGGTATTACGGGCCTGACGACACCCGACGGCCGCTTCACCATCATGATGCCGCACCCCGAGCGGGTATTCCGCGCCGTGCAGCATTCCTGGCACCCCGATGACTGGCATCATGATGGGCCGTGGATGAGGATGTTCCGCAATGCACGCAAGTGGGTCAGGTAAATTTTCAACTTGAGGACAACTTGAAAAGGAGTAAACGATGGCCAGACTGATCAAAAAAACCAAAGCGGAGCCGATCCAGATTTCGGTCGGCGAGCAGACCAAATACATTTGTGCTTGCGGCCTGTCGGCTACGCCACCTTACTGCGATGGTTCCCATGAACTGGCTGCTTTCGAAGATGATGGCAAGCTGTACTGGTACGACAACGACGGCAATTGCCAGGAAATTGCTGACACTTTCCCCAAGATCCGCGGCGAATAATTCCGTAAAACAAACGGGGGCGCTTGAAGCGCCCCCGTTTATTGCTGCGGCTGAGTTGTGGTGCCGCGCTCTTACTTTGCTGCCGCGGCGGGCTCTTCAACTTTTGCCTTGGCACGCAGATCTGAAATGGCCTTGTCGATTTGCTGCTGCTGCAGGCGCTGCAGCAGGTTCTGTTTCACCTCGTCGAAGGGTGGAGCCTGAACCGGACGCACATCTTCAAGCTTGATGATGTGATAACCGAACTGGCTTTTCACGGGCTCGGTGGTGTACTGGCCTTTGTGCAGTTTCGTCATCGCGGCGCTGAATTCCGGCACGAAATTGGCGGGGGCTGCCCATCCCAGATCGCCGCCGCTAGCCTTGGAGCCGGGGTCCTTGGATTTTTCCGCCAGTTTCTCGAATTTTTCGCCTTTCTTCAGCTTGGCGATGATCTCTTTCGCCTCGGCTTCCTTGTCCACCAGGATGTGGCGGGCATGGTATTCCTTGTCGCCCATCTGTGATTTTATTTTTTCGTATTCGGCCTTCACGTCGTTATCGCTGATGGCGTTGTTTTTGACGTAATCCTGCAGGTAGGCCCGGATGAGTATGCCTTGACGTGCCAGGTCCAGTTGGGTGAGCACGTCGGCCGACTTGTCGAAGCCTTTATTGACCGCTTCCTGCGAGATTATTTCCTCGATCACCAGTTTGTCGAGAATGTTCTTCCTGAGTGCAGGCGTATCGGGCTGCCCTTGCATCTGGCTTTGCTTGAGCAGGAAGTCGAAGTGCGCCTGGCTGATAGTCTTGCCGTTCACCGTGGGCATGGTCGAGGTGCTGGAAGCCGCTACCGGCGCTACTGCCGGTGCCGCTGCCGGTTTGTTTGCGTCCTGGGCGTTGCACGAAGCCAGGGTGAGCATGCTGCCTATGGAAATCGCAAGAATCCGTAATTTGTATGAAAACATTTATGACATCCTGTTGATAGTGTGAGTTGAAGTAAATTGGCCCAGTTTAATTTTTCTCGCTGGGAGTGTACGCCTTAATGCTAATGGCGTGTATCTCTTTTTGCATCATTTCTCCCAGCAGATTAAGGATCAGGCGGTGCCGGGCAATGGCAGATTGGCCCTCGAATTGCGTGGAAACGATGAGCAACCGGTAATGCCCCCCGCCGCCCTTCGCGCCTTCATGGCCGGCGTGCCTGGCGCTTTCGTCCTCTATTTCTAGTCGTTGCGGGGAAAGCGGCGAGAGCCTTTCCCGGATCATTTCCGGCGTACTCATGCGGGCAGCACCTTTTTGAATGGTTTTACCGTGACACGTTCATAAACCCCCGCTTCAACGTAGGGGTCGGCTTCGGCCCAGGATAGCGCTGCCTCCAGCGATTCGAACTCGGCCACGATCAGGCTGCCGGAGAAACCGGCGGGTCCGGGGTCGGGGCTGTCGATTGCGGGTAATGGCCCGGCCAGCAGCAGGCGTCCGTCCTGCTGCAAGGCATTCAAGCGCGCAAGGTGGGCGGGACGGGCCGCAAGCCGTTTTACAAGGCTGTTTGGAGTGTCGTCGCCAAAAATGGCGTAAGGCATCATTGCGTATCCTTTTCTTCTTCGATGTATTTTGCCAGCACCAAGCCCTGGCCGAATACAAACACCAGCATCAAGCCGAGGATGCCGAACAGCTTGAAATTGACCCAGGTGTTCTCGGAATAGTTGAAGGCCACGTACAGGTTGACGATACCCACCACGGCAAAGAAAACGGCCCAGCCCTGGCTCAGCCTGCGCCAGATATTTTCCGGCAAGGCCATCTGCTTCTGCATCATGGCCTTGATCAGGTTTTTCTTGAAGACGGTCTGGCTGATCAGCAGCACGCTGGCGAACAGCCAATAGAGCACGGTGGGCTTCCATTTGATGAAGGTGGCGTCATGCAGCAACAATGTCGCGCCGCCGAACACAGAGATGATCGCCAGGCTTACCCACAGCATGGTGTCCACCTTGCGGTGGCGGAACCAGACCCAGCCGATTTGGGCGAAAGTCGCGCCGATGGCCACCGCGGTAGCGACGTAAATGCCGAAAAACTTGTACGCGGCAAAAAACAGGATGATGGGGAAAAGATCGAAAAATAATTTCATTCTGCGGCTGTACACACTCTGCGTGATTTCATCAAGACCGGTATTTTGCTATGATTCGGGTTGTTTTAACAAGTATCCTTCTTGATGTCCTCCATAGATCTGCATAGCCACTCCACCGTTTCAGACGGTTTGTTCACCCCTTCCGAGCTGATCAGGCGCGCGGCCGCTCAAGGCGTCAGGGTGCTGGCGCTGACCGATCACGATGATGTCGCCGGCCTCGACGAAGCGCGCGAGGCGGCGGCCGAGGCCGGCATTGCCCTGGTCAATGGCGTCGAGGTCTCGGTGACCTGGAACAACCGCAGCGTGCACATCGTCGGCTTAAGGATAGATCCCGCTTACGCGCCGTTACGTGCCGGACTCGCGGCGATTCGCGCCGGGCGCGGCGAACGCGCCAGGCTGATGGCAGCGGAGCTGGAAAAGGCGGGCATTTCCGGCAGCCTGGAAGGTGCCTATGCCTACGCAGCAAATCCCGGCATCATCAGTCGCACCCACTTTGCCCGCTTTCTGGTCGAAAAGGGCATCGTCAAGGATACCCGCACCGTGTTCAAGAAATATCTGGTCAAGGGCAAGCCGGGTTATGTTGCGCATCGCTGGGCCGATTTCACCGACGCGGTCGAATGGATAAGGGCAAGCGGCGGCATTGCCGTGCTGGCCCATCCCGGCCGTTACGACCTGGGCAGGACCAATCTGGCCAGCCTGATCGCCGATTTCAAGGAAGCAGGCGGAGAGGCGATCGAAGTAGTGACGGGCAGCCATACCGCCGAACAGTTCGCCCAGTTTGCCCGCTACGCCAAGGAATACGACTTGCTGGCTTCCTGCGGTTCCGACTTTCACGGCCTGGGCGAAAGCTACATGGATCTGGGCCGCTTGCCCGATCTACCCTCAGGCTGCAAGCCGGTGTGGCACAATTGGCCGGAAATAAACAGTCCTGAGTGTAGAGTCCTGTGTCCTGAGGGGGGCGCTACTAAGCACTCAGTACTCAGCACTCAGCACTGGGGTTAATAATGGCCCAGTTTTTTGTTGTCCATCCGGAAAACCCCCAGCAGCGCTTGATTCACCAGGTGGTCGAAATCGTACGCAACGGCGGGGTGATCGTCTATCCGACCGATGCCAGCTATGCCATAGGCTGCCGCCTGGGCGACAAGGAGGCGCAGCAGCGCATCCGTGCGATCCGCGGCAAGGGCGAGGATCACCCGTTTACCCTGGTTTGCCGCGACCTGGCGGAAATTTCCATCTACGCCAAGGTTGACAACCGCCAGTTCCGGCTGCTCAAGGCCAATACGCCGGGTTGCTACACGTTCATCCTGGAGGCGACACGGGAAGTGCCGAAGCGCCTCCAGCACCCGAAGCGCAAGACCATTGGACTGCGCGTGCCCGCACATCCTATTCTTCAGGCCTTGCTGGCCGAACTCAACGAGCCGCTTTTGAGCACGACCCTGCAATTGCCGGGCGATGAACAGCCGCTCAATGATCCCTATGAAATCCGCGAGTTGCTGGAGCATCAGGTGGATCTGGTATTGGACGGTGGCTACGGCGATGTGGAAACCACCACGGTGATCGATCTGACCGGCGAGGTGCCAGTGCTGGTGCGGGCTGGCAAGGGCGACATCAATCCCTTTGGACTGGAAAAAGAATAAATGGAATTAAATATTGTAGGACAAATTGCGGTCTACGCTCTGCCCGTGGTGTTTGCGATCACCCTGCACGAGGCGGCACACGGCTATGTGGCCAAGCATTTTGGCGATACCACGGCTTACATGCTGGGGCGGGTCAGCCTGAATCCGCTGCGCCATATTGATCCGATCGGAACCATCCTGATTCCTATCCTGACGCTGCTGATGGGTGGCATCCTGTTCGGCTGGGCCAAACCTGTGCCGGTGAATTTCAGTCACTTGCGCAATCCCAAGAAGGATATGCTCTGGGTGGCTCTGGCCGGACCCGCATCCAATCTTGCCATGGCGCTGGGTTGGGGGCTGATGATGAAGATCGCCGTCATGATGCCTGACAGCGCGCTTTCCCTGCCGCTGGGGTTGATGGGCCGCGCCGGGGTCACCATCAATGTGGTGCTGATGGTGCTCAATCTGCTGCCGCTGCTGCCGCTGGACGGCGGGCGCATCGCAGTCAGTCTGCTGCCGCACCATCTGGCCTACCGCTACGCCATGCTGGAGCCCTACGGCATGATCGTGCTGGTGGTCTTGCTGTTCAGCGGCGTGCTGGGGACTATCATGGGGCCGTTGATCAACGTCATGATGGCTCTGATTGCCCTGCTTTTCGGTATTTGACTAAGAAAGAATCAATAACATGTTTACTGAACGCGTCTTGTCCGGCATGCGCCCAACCGGCAGCCTGCACCTTGGCCATTACCACGGCGTACTGAAAAACTGGGTGAAGCTGCAGCATGAATATGAGTGCCTGTTTTTCGTCGCCGACTGGCATGCCCTGACCACCCATTATGATGAGCCGGCGGTGATCGAGCAGAGCGTGTGGGACATGGTGATCGACTGGCTTGCCGCCGGTGTCGATCCATCCCGTGCGACGCTGTTCATCCAGTCGCGTGTGCCCGAGCATGCCGAACTGCACCTCCTGCTGTCGATGATGACGCCGCTGGGATGGCTAGAACGGGTGCCAACCTACAAGGATCAGCAGGAAAAACTGACTGAAAAGGATTTGAGCACCTACGGCTTTCTCGGCTACCCGCTGTTGCAGGCGGCGGATATCCTGATTTACCGCGCCAACCAGGTGCCGGTGGGGGAGGACCAGGTGCCGCACATCGAATTCACGCGCGAACTGGCGCGGCGGTTCAACCATCTTTACGGCCGCGAGCCGGGTTTCGAGGAAAAGGCGGTGGCCGCAATCAAAAAGCTGGGCGGCAAGCGCGGCAAGCTTTACGGGGAATTGCGCACCCGCTACCAGCAGGAAGGGGATGAAGAGGCCCTGGAATCCGCGCGCGCCTTGCTCAATGACCAGCAGAATCTCAGCCTGGGCGATCGTGAGCGCCTGTTCGGGTATCTCGAAGGCGGCGGCAAGATGATACTGGCCGAGCCGCAGGCGCTGCTCACGGCCGCTTCCAAGATGCCGGGGCTGGATGGGCAGAAGATGTCGAAGTCCTATAACAACACCATTTCCCTGCGCGAGGATGCGGATAGCGTCACAAAGAAAATCCGCACCATGCCGACCGACCCGGCGCGCGTGCGGCGCACCGATCCCGGCACGCCGGAAAAATGTCCGGTGTGGCAGTTCCATTTGGTCTACTCTGAAGAAGGCCGGCAGGAATGGGTGCGCCAGGGATGCACCTCGGCCGGTATCGGCTGCCTGGAATGCAAGCAGCCGGTGATAGACGCTGTACTGGAAGAACAGAAACCGATGCGCGAGCGGGCGCAGATGTACATGGATGACCCCACTCTGGTGCGCAATATCATTTCGGATGGCTGCGAAAAGGCGCGCGAGCTGGCAAGCGAGACCATGCGCGACGTGCGCGAGGCGATGGGGTTGAATTACGGCTGACCTGGCGCCATGTAGGGAATGCTATGCCACGCAAAAAGAAAACCACGATAGAACAGGAAGCCCTCGAAGGCGAAGTCTTGCGCTCCAGGGATAACGAGGAAAAAGCATCCCCGCTTGTGCCTGCCGGCGCCTATCCCTCCACGCTTTATCTGTTGCCGCTGTCGGAACGGCCTTTTTTTCCGGCGCAGACTCTGCCGCTGTTGATGAACGAGGGGCCGTGGCTGGAGACGGTGAAGAAGATCGGCGAAACGCCCCAGCAGATGGCGGGGATTATCCTGGTCAATCTTCCTCATGCCGAGGGTGCCAAGCCAGCGGATTTCTATTCCATCGGCACGCTGGTGCGCATGCACCACCCGGTGCGCTCCGAAGGCAAGATCCAGTTCATCGCCGAGGGCCAGAGCCGCTTCCGCATCGTCAAATGGATTTCGGAAAAGCCGCCCTATGTGGTGCAGGTCGAATATCCAGTCGAGATCGCGCGCAACGAAGATGAACTGAAGGCCTACGCGATGGCGATCATCAACACCATCAAGGAGTTGATGCCCCTCAATCCGCTTTACAGCGAGGAACTCAAGTTCTTCCTCAACCGCTTCAGCCCGAACGAGCCCTCTTTGCTGGCTGACTTCGCCGCTTCCCTCACCACCGCCTCCAAGGAGGAATTGCAGTCCGTGATGGATGCATCCAATCTGCGCCGCCGCATGGAGAAGGTGCTGGTGCTGATCAAGAAGGAGCTCGAAGTCGCCAAGCTGCAGTCGCAGATCCGCGAGCAGGTCGAGCAGAAGATGAGCAAGCAGCAGCGCGAGTTCTTCCTGCGCGAACAGCTCAAGGAAATCCAGAAAGAACTGGGCCTGGCCAAGGACGACAAGACCGCAGATATCGAACGCTACAAGGAGCGCCTGGCCAGGCTCAAACTTCCGGAAGCAGCGCAGAAGCGGGTAGACGAGGAGATGCAGAAGCTCTCGGTGCTGGAGTCCGGCTCGCCTGAATACGCGGTGACACGCAACTACCTCGACTGGCTGACCCAGTTGCCATGGGGAAAACTCTCCCGGGACAAGCTCGATCTTCCTCGCGCGCGCAAGATTCTCGACTATGACCACGACGGCCTCGACGACGTCAAGGAGCGCATCGTCGAGTTCCTTGCGGTAGGCTCACTCAAGGGCGAGATCGCCGGCTCCATCCTGCTCCTGGTGGGGCCGCCCGGCGTGGGCAAGACCTCGATCGGCCGTTCCATCGCGAATGCCCTGGGGCGCAAATTCTACCGTTTCTCCCTGGGCGGCATGCGTGACGAGGCAGAAATCAAGGGCCATCGCCGCACTTACATCGGCGCCATGCCGGGCAAGTTCGTGCAGGCGATCAAGGAATGCGAAGTCGCCAACCCGGTGATCATGCTCGACGAAATCGACAAGATTGGCGCTTCTTACCAGGGTGACCCGGCCTCGGCACTGCTGGAAGTGCTGGACCCCGAACAGAACGTCGATTTTCTCGACCATTATCTGGACGTGCGTTTCGACCTGTCCAAGGTGCTGTTCATCTGCACCGCCAACCAGCTCGACACCATCCCTGCACCCTTATTGGACCGGATGGAAACGATACGACTGTCCGGCTACATTACCGCCGAGAAGGTGCAAATCGCCAAGCACCACCTGTGGCCGAAGCAGCTCAAGAAGGCGGGGGTGAAGCGTGGTGACCTGACCATCACCGAGTCCGCGCTCAGGAGGGTGGTCGAAGGCTACGCGCGCGAAGCCGGGGTGCGCAACCTGGAAAAGCAGCTCGGCAGCATGGTGCGGAAGGCGGTGGTGAAAATTGTCGGCGGCAGCGAGAAGCCGATACGTCTGGGCGTCGAGCAGGTCGATGAATATCTGGGCAAGCCGGTATTCATGCCGGAGAAGCCGATCACCGGCATCGGCGTGGTCACGGGCCTGGCCTGGACCGCCATGGGTGGCGCCACGCTGTCGATCGAAGCGACCCTGGTGCATACCAAGAACCGCGGTTTCAAGCTCACCGGCAAGCTTGGCGAGGTGATGCGCGAGTCGGCCGAGATTGCCTACAGTTATGTTTCCTCGCATCTCAAGCCGTTCAAGGGCAACCCGGCGTTTTTCGACGAAGCCTTCGTCCATCTGCACGTGCCGGAAGGGGCGACGCCGAAGGATGGTCCGAGCGCGGGCATTACCATGGCGACCGCGCTCTTGTCGCTGGCGCGTAACGAGAAGATTGCCCGCCCACTCGCCATGACCGGCGAGCTGACCCTTACCGGCGAAGTGCTGCCTATCGGCGGCTTGCGCGAAAAGGTGATCGCGGCCAGGCGCATACGCATCATGGAGCTGATTTTTCCTGAAGCCAACCGGCGCGATTTCGACGAGCTGCCGGAGCACATAAAGGAAGGCGTGACGGCGCATTTCGTGAGACAATTCAAAGATGTGGTGAAAATTGTATTTTCTTGACCCTTGCCACGGATGAACACGGATTTACACCGATTTTATCCGTGCTAATCTGTGTTCATCCGTGGCTAAATCATGATTTTTGTTGAAACTCTGCTATCGCCCGTTGCCCGTATCCACGGCGAGCCCCTTGCCGAGTTGCCGCATGACCTTTACATCCCGCCCGATGCGCTGGAAGTTTTTCTCGAAACCTTCGAAGGCCCGCTTGATCTGCTGCTCTACCTGATTCGGCGCCAGAATCTGGATGTGCTCAATATCCAGATGGCGGAACTGACCCGGCAATACATGGTCTACGTCGATATAATGCGTGCCGGCCAGCTCGAGCTCGCTGCCGAGTACCTGCTGATGGCGGCGCTGCTGATCGAGATCAAATCGCGCATGCTGCTGCCGCGCCGGGAAGAAACGATCGATGACGAGAGCGACCCGCGCGCCGAGTTGGTAAGAAGACTGCTGGAGTACGAGCAGATGAAGCTGGCGGCACAACGGCTGGATAATCTGCCCGTCGCCGGGCGGGATTTTGCGCTGGTTCAAGTATGGCTGGAGCAGGCGGCAGCAAAGCGCCTGCCTGAAGTCAGTCTGGATGATCTGACCCAGGCCTGGCTGGCGGTACTGGCGCGGGCCAAGGTCAACCGCCACCACAAGGTCAGCCGCGAAGGGCTGTCGGTGCGCGAACACATGAGCCGCATCCTGCGCCGTCTGCAGGGCGAGCATTTCGCTGAATTCGGCGCGCTGTTCGATTCCTCACAGGGCGTGCCGGAACTGGTGGTAAGCTTCCTTGCTATTTTGGAATTGGTGCGGGAGAGGCTGGTGGTGGTCACCCAGCAGGAACCCTACGCCAGGATTTATGTGAAATTGCATCATGCAGACGCCTAATCCGGGGGAAATCAAGCTGGTGCTGGAAACTGCGCTGCTGACAAATCAGGGGCCGCTTTCCCTGCATGAGATGAAGAAGCTGTTTGACTTCGAACTGAGCATGGAAATTTTGCGCAAGCTGCTGGAAGAGCTGCGCCAGGACTGGGTGGGGCGCGGCGTCGAGCTGACCAGTGTGGCGAGCGGCTGGCGTTTCCAGGCGAGACCGGAGTATCAGAAATACCTTGACCGCCTCGATCCGGAAAAGCTGCCGCGTTTCTCCCGTGCAGTGATGGAAACCCTTGCCATCATCGCCTACAGGCAGCCGGTGACGCGCGGTGACATCGAGGAGATCCGCGGTGTCACGGTCAGCAGCCAGGTTTTGAAGACGCTGGAAGGACGCGGCTGGATCGATGTGGTCGGCCACCGCGACGTGCCGGGCCGTCCGGCATTGTTTGCGACTACGAAGAAATTGCTCGACGATCTCGGCCTGCGCTCACTGGAAGAGCTGCCGCCACTCGAGCAGGCCGGTGCGGATATTCTCGCCGTGTCCCACGAATAAAGGAAAGCAGGACTATATGTCAGAAAAGAAGGATAGGTCCGGATCTCGCTCCGGCGCGAAACCAAAGACAAAAGCGACAAACCAGGAAATGCGGGGAGGGAAAAGAACGCCGTTTCGCCGGCCGCTAAATTCCCGTGCCACGGTCAAGCCCGTCGGGGAGGCTGAAGCGCCCGTATATCCCGGAAGTATGAAAGCGCCTGTCTATGAAGCTCCGCAAGAGGTCGAGGAACCCGCCAAAAAAGTTGCCGTCTTTTCACCGAAGCGGGGGCAAGCCACCCAGAAGTTGCAGAAGATTCTTGCCCAGGCCGGGCTGGGCTCGCGCCGCGACATGGAAGAATTGATCAAGAGCGGCCGGGTGACGGTGAACGGGCAGGTGGCTGAATTGGGTGCGCGCGTCTGCGACGAAGACGTGGTGCGGGTGGACCGCAAGAACATCCACGTCCGGCCCGCGGGCCGGATGCCGCGCATCATGCTCTACCACAAGCCGGAAGGCGAGATCGTCAGCCGCGACGACCCGGATGGCCGCCCCAGCGTGTTCGACCGCCTGCCGCAGATGAAGACCTCGAAATGGATCGCTATCGGGCGTCTGGATTTCAATACCAGCGGGCTGCTTATTTTTACCACCTCCGGCGAACTGGCCAACCATTTGATGCACCCGCGCTTTGAAGTGGAACGGGAATACGCAGTGCGCACCCTGGGGATGCTCACGCCGGAGCAGATGAAGCAGCTCACGGAAGGTGTCGAACTCGAGGACGGCATGGCTAATTTTGATGCAATCGCAGACCAGGGCGGCGAGGGTGTCAACCACTGGTACCGCGTCATCTTGAGAGAAGGGCGCAACCGCGAAGTGCGGCGTATGTTTGAGGTGATCGGCCTGACGGTCAGCCGCCTGATGCGGGTGCGTTTCGGCATGATCAACCTGCCATCGCGTCTGAAGCGTGGGCAGACCCTGGAGTTTGAGCCGTCGGAGGTGTCCAAGGTGCTGAGTTGGGCGGGAATCGAAGTGCCCCGTGTGGCAGACCAGCAGCAGCGCCCCGACGAAGCCCGGAGAGCAAATAGAATCAGATCAAATCATCCCGTTGTAGCAGAAAAGCCAGCTCGTCACCCGCGCAAGCCGCCTCAAACGCGTTGAATGGAGAGAGCCTGAAAATGCAAACAACGACCATGACTGATCAGGAAGCCGACCGGCTGGAAAATCTGTTGGCTTCGGATGTCTTCAAGGGCGAAGCAATGCCGCTTGATTTCCTGCAAGGTTTTTTATGCGCCGTGGCCAGCGGTCCGGACATTATTCCGCCGAGCGTCTGGCTGCCGTTAGCCTTGGGAGAATCGACTGAATACGAGTCCAGGGAGCAGGCGCAGGAAGTAATGGCGCTGGTCATGAAGCTCTACAACAGCATCGCCTCGTCGCTGCTCAATGGCGAAGAGTTCGACCTGTTTCTTTATGGTCTTGAAGACAATCCCGACGAACTGGATTACGCGGCGTGGTGTGAAGGCTATGTCTATGGCTCCCAGATAGGGGATACCAATTGGTTCGAAGCGGCGGGTGAATATTCCCCGGATTTGAGCGAGAAGCTGGAGGTGTTTTTCCTGCTCAGCGGCATGCTCAAGGAGGATGCCCTCAAGCACAAGGAACCGTGGCTATCCAGGAAAGAGGAAGAAAGGGCGCAGGCCAGGGCACAGGAAGAATTTCCGTCCACTATCAGCGCAATATATCGATTCTGGCAGGCCAAACGTACTCCCCAGAACCCTGTGAAGCGCGATTCCCCCAAGGTCGGGCGGAATGACCCATGCCCCTGCGGGAGCGGGAAAAAATTCAAGCAGTGTTGCGGTAAGGAAGAGACGCTGCATTAATGCCGGATTTGAAGCTATCTATCACCGCTCACGGCCGGGACATGGACAGGGCTTGGATGTGGCAGGTCAGGCTGAATGACTAGGTTGTCTCTATGCGTCTATCGAGGGCTGGGGAGTGCCAATTGCGGAAGTTCAGGCTGAGTGGGCGGACTGACTCATGTTCGGCCAAACCGGCCGTTCAGTTGAAAATTTATCGGTGACAGGTTGCGCAACCACCCTCCTAAACACCAAACTTGTTTCATCCCGCTCAGCCGCGGACAGAGATTCGCGCAACCTCAACCCCTGTTCCGGGATAACCCGATGTCAGGTCGAGGCTGCGCGATATGGGTCTTTTAAGACCCCTCTTCCAAGATCACGCAAGGTCGAAGCGATCCAGGTTCATCACCTTGTTCCATGCCGCCACGAAGTTGCGGACGAACTTCTCCTGCGCATCCGAACTTCCATAAGCTTCAGCCAGAGCCCGCAGCTGGGAATTCGAACCGAAGATCAGATCGACGCGGGTACCGGTCCACTTGCGTTCACCCGTTGCGCGATCAGTCCCCTCGAACACATCTTCAGCGCCCGACACCGGCTTCCAGCTTGTGCTCATGTCGAGTAGGTTGACGAAGAAGTCGTTGGTGAGCGCCCCCGACCGCTTGGTGAAGACACCATGCTGGGACTGTCCGAAGTTGGCATTGAGGGCGCGCATGCCGCCCACCAGCACCGTCATCTCGGGCGCGCTCAGTGTCAGCAATTGCGCCTTGTCGAGTAGCAGTTCCTCCGCCGAGACGGCGTACTTGTCTTTCTGGTAGTTGCGGAAGCCATCGGCGATCGGTTCGAGCACGGCGAAGGAGTCCACGTCGGTCTGTTCCTGCGAGGCGTCCATGCGCCCCGGCGTGAACGGAACCGTCACGGCATGGCCAGCTTTCTTCGCAGCATCTTCGACACCGGCGCAGCCGGCCAGCACGATCAGGTCGGCCATCGAGACCTTCTTGCCGCTCGCGTTGAATTCACTCTGGATGCCTTCGAGCTTGGCCAGCACTTTGGCCAGTTGCTCCGGCTGGTTGACTTCCCAGTCCATCTGCGGCGCCAGCCGAATGCGGGCACCGTTTGCTCCGCCGCGCATGTCGGAACCGCGGAACGTGGACGCTGAGGCCCAGGCGGTCGAGACCAGTTCAGAGACGGACAGCCCGGATGCCAGGATCTTGGCCTTGAGGGCGGCGACATCGTTGTCATCGACCAAGGCATGATCGACGGCGGGGATCGGGTCTTGCCAGACGAGTTCTTCCGCAGGCACTTCCGGGCCAAGATAGCGTGAACGCGGACCCATATCACGGTGCGTCAGCTTGAACCAGGCGCGGGCGAAGGCCTCTGCAAACGCATCCGGGTTCTCGTGGAAGCGCCGGGAGATTTTTTCGTACGCCGGGTCAAAGCGCAGGGCCAGGTCCGTGGTCAGCATGGATGGCACGGTACGCTTGGAAGGGTCGTGGGCATCCGGTACGGAATTGGCACCTGCGCCATTCTTCGGTATCCACTGATGGGCACCGGTCGGGCTTTTCGTCAGTTCCCAATCGTAGCCGAACAGATTCCAAAAGAAGTTGTTGCTCCACTTGGTTGGCGTGGTGGTCCAGGTCACTTCCAGGCCACTGGAGATGGTGTCGCCGCCCTTGCCCGAGCCATAGCTGCTCTTCCAGCCGAAGCCTTGCTCTTCGATGCCGGCCGCTTCAGGCTCGGGGCCTACATGGGACGCAGGACCAGCACCGTGGCACTTGCCGAAGGTGTGACCACCCGCGATGAGCGCAACCGTCTCTTCGTCGTTCATCGCCATGCGCGCAAAGGTCTCGCGAATGTCTTTGCCGGCAGCGACCGGATCCGGGTTGCCGCCCGGGCCTTCCGGGTTGACGTAGATCAGGCCCATCTGCACGGCAGCGAGCGGATTTTCAAGGTCGCGTTCGCCGGAATAGCGCGCTTTGTCGTCCAGCCACTTTTCTTCATTGCCCCAGTAGACGTCCAGCTCCGGCGCCCAGATGTCCTCGCGCCCGCCGGCGAAACCGAAGGTCTTAAAGCCCATCGATTCCAGAGCGACGTTGCCCGCGAGAATGATGAGGTCGGCCCAGGAGATTTTCTTGCCGTACTTCTGCCTGATCGGCCAAATCAGCCTGCGCGCTTTGTCGAGATTGACGTTGTCGGGCCAGCTGTTGAGGGGTGCAAAACGCTGGTTGCCGTGCCCTGCGCCGCCGCGACCGTCACCGGTGCGATAGGTGCCCGCGCTGTGCCACGCCATGCGAACGAAAAAAGGGCCGTAGTGGCCAAAATCCGCCGGCCACCAGTCCTGCGAATCGGTCATCAGGGCTTGGAGGTCCTTCTTCACGGCCGCCAGGTCGAGGCTCTTGAATTCCTCAGCGTAGTTGAAGTCCTCGTCCATCGGACTGGACTCGGGGGTATGCTGGTGCAGAATTTCGAGGTGCAACTGGTTCGGCCACCATTCGTGGTTCGACGTACCGCTTCCGGCTTTGTGTACAAACGGACATTTGTTGTCAGACATGGTTATCTCCTTGTGGGTTGTTGAACAATTGACGATTTTTATTATAGAGAGCGGTTGTTGATAGCGCCAATTGATTAAACTAATTAATTAAATTGTTATAGGCTATCGATAGATGACGAAGATCTGTTCAGCCCCAATGGCTGCAATCTTTACCTTTTCGTGAATGCCTTCTAAACCAGTATGCATCCATGTATACCGGTCTATGCTTGAACCACTACAGCTTAGAAGCTTATCGAATCACCTAATCCCGGCACAGTTACTTTCCAGTTCATTTTGTCGATCTTGTCGGCCAGTGCCTGGGCGGCGTGTGTCTCGCCGTGAACCACGAAGGTTTGGGCGGGTGGGCGCTTGAACTGCTTGAGCCAGTGCAGCAGGTCTGCCTGGTCGGCATGGGCCGAGAATCCACCTATCGTAAATATTTCCGCACGTACGGGGATGTCGTTGCCGTAAATCCGGGCTGTTTTCGCGCCATCCACCAGGCGTCTGCCTAGCGTGCCCTGGGCCTGAAAGCCCGTGATCAGGATGGTGTTCTGCCTTTTTCCAAGATTGTTGATCAGATGGAATTTGATGCGCCCCGCATCGCACATGCCACTGGCCGAAATGATGATGGCACCGGAGTGGATGCTGTTCAGCGCAATGGATTCTTCCGCGCTTGCGGTAAAGGTAAGTTTGAGCGGAACGTGGTTTTTATCGCGCCAGGCGTTCAGTTTTTTCGCTTCCTCGTCGAACATCTCCATGTGTCTCATGGTGATGGCCGTAGCTTTGGTTGCCATGGGGGAATCCACGTAGATCTTCAGATCCTTGAACCGTCCCTGGCGCGTAAGCTGGTAGAAGGCATAGATGATTTCCTGGGTTCTGCCTACGGCGAAGGCGGGGATGATGACGTTGCCTTTTTTGCGCAGCAGGGTGTTGTTGACCGCGAAAACGAATTCATCCATGGTCGATGCCATGTCTTTATGCAAGCGGTCGCCGTAAGTGGATTCGATGAACAGGATGTCGGCCTCATCGATCACGGTAGGGTCGCGCAGGATAGGGCGATCCGGCTGCCCCAGGTCTCCCGAGAAGACCAGCTTGGTTTGTTTGTTCCGGTCCTTAAGCCAGACTTCTATGATAGCCGAGCCCAGGATGTGGCCTGCATCCCGAAAACTGCAGTTGACCGATGGGTGGGGCGTAAGCCGGGCATCATAAGAGACAGTTTGCAGCTTTCCCAGGGTGGCTTCCGCCTCGGCCATGGTATACAGTGGAACGGCTTCCTGCTTGTGTTTCCGGCCTTTACTTTCCTCACGGCGGCGGTTTTCGCGTTCGGCTTCGATTTCCTGGATATGGGCCGAATCCGGTAGCATGACTTCGAGCAGGTCGGCAGTGGCGGTGGTGGCGTAGATCGGCCCGTCAAAACCGTTCGCCACCAGTTTGGGCAACAGGCCGCTGTGGTCGATGTGGGCGTGGGTCAGCAGGACAAAAGCAATTTCCCTTGGGATGAATTTGAACGGCTGTTCATTGAGCTTGTCTGCCTGGCGCCCTCCCTGGAACATCCCGCAATCCACCAGGAATTTGACCTCCCCGGTTTCGACCAGATAGCAGGATCCGGTGACTTGCTGGGCGGCGCCGAGGAAGGTTATTTTCATTAGATCGGGTAGGGCAGGGGCAGGAATTGCAGTATGGGACCGTCCGGCGATTTCCAGCGTACATCTCCCGCTTCCACGCTGCTGGTGGGGATCACCGCCAGCAGGTCGAAGCCGCCGCCGGGCGATGCCTGGACGTTGACCACCATCCCCGCCGATTGTTCTGCACCGAACAGTCCGTCTCCCGGCAGGGGGGATGAATCAGAGTCGAGATGAGCCAAATACAGGCGGCGCTTGACCTTGCCGAGGTACTGCGTGCGTGCCACGATTTCCTGGCCGGTATAGCAGCCCTTGGTGAAGCTGACGCCGCCTAGGGCCTCGAAATTCGCCATCTGCGGGGTGAACTGTTCCTGCGTTTGAGGCAGGATGACGGGGATGCCTGCCTGGATATCCAGCCATTCCCAGCGAGCGCTACCCACCGGTTGGGCTTCCTTGCTTAATCCATCCCACAAAGCCGGACCTTGCTCGGCTTTGGTAATAATCTCAAAACGCGCCGCCCCCAGCCGTACGATCGTTGCCGCGGCATGCCGGCTTACTCCCAAGGCATCTGCAGAGAGGATGCCGAACCGTTCTTGCAGCACCCGTTCGGCGTCGATCCCCGCCATGCCGAGGCGGATGGTTTCTTCGCTGGCGTCACGTATCTTGACCTTGGCGCGAAGTACGTACATGGTGAGGCGTTTCTGGATGGCCGCCAGCAGACTGGCTGGCAACTGGAGCAAATAGTCGTTATCGTCCCGCCACAGCATAAAACTCGCCAGCATCCGTCCCTTGGGCGTGCACAGGCTATTGTATTGGGCGCGTTCTGCGGGTAGCCTGACATCGTTGGTGGTCTGGCCCTGCAGGAAAGTCTGGCTCTCCTCGCCGCTGATGCCGATTATGCCAAGGTAGGAGAGGTCGGTGAGTATGGTGCCCGATTGCGTGGACCGCAATTCTTCCGCAGGGTTGCCAAAATGCACGATTTGATCTTTTTCGACCAAGGCGCCCGCTTTCAAGAGGTGGTCTTTCCAGATGGGATTCATGTTTTGTCGATGTGTATGGTGTGTAAGGATATGAGGGTTAAAATAAGGCCATTTGGACATTTTTACAAGGCTTGCGAGTGGACACGCTAAAGATCGAAGTGTGGTCATCCAGACAACTCGCTACCTTGCTTGTCGCGATGCACGCCTTTGCTGCGGCGATTTTCTGGATGGTCCCGCTGCCGCATTGGCTTGCCGCCATGCTGATGCCTGTTTTTCTCGGCAGCGCAGGGTATTACCTGAAGCGCGACTGTTTTCGTGCATTGCCGCACTCATTGGTTGCCTTGCGGCTCCAGGCCGATTGCCGTTGCGATTTTCAAACCCGTGCGGGTAGCTGGCATGAAGCCATACTGCTCGGCAGTAGTTTCGTTTCCCCCAATTTGACCGTGCTAAATTTGAAACCGGTGGGTGGCCGTCTTGCCAAACATCTGGTAATCCTGCCGGATGCGGTGGATGCGGAAGATTTCAGGCGATTGCGGGTATGGCTCAAATGGCGCTGCCGGTAGTTATTTTTCGGGTGGGGTCAGCACCGTGTTTTTTGCTTCCGGCAACTGGTCGGGATAATCCCGGCTGTAATGCAGGCCACGGCTTTCGTGGCGCAGCATGGCACATTGCACGATCAGATCGGCGGTGAGGACGAGGTTGCGCAGTTCGATCAGGTCGTTGCTGACGCGAAAATTCGCGTAGTATTCATTGATTTCCGCCGTGAGCAGTCGAATGCGGTGTTGCGCCCGTTCCAAGCGCTTGTTGGTGCGCACGATGCCCACGTAATCCCACATGAAGCGGCGCAGCTCGTCCCAGTTGTGGGAGATGACGATCTCCTCGTCGGCGTCGGTGACGCGGCTTTCATCCCATTCCGGCAGAGTGACGGGCGCTCTTGCCGGCTGATCGAGAATATCCTTTACCGCGGCCTGTCCGAACACCATGCATTCCAGCAATGAATTGCTGGCCAGGCGATTGGCGCCATGCAATCCGGTGCAGGCCACCTCGCCGACCGCATACAGGTTGGGAATGGCGGTGCGCGCCGAGAGGTCGGTCAGTATCCCGCCGCAACTATAGTGGGCGGCCGGCACCACCGGGATCGGCTGGCGCGTGATGTCGATGCCGAGTTCCAGGCAGCGGCCATAGATGGTGGGAAAATGTTTCTTGAGAAATTTTTCGGGCTTGTGCGAAATGTCGAGATAAACGCAGTCCAATCCGCGCTTTTTCATCTCGAAGTCAATCGCCCGCGCAACGACGTCGCGCGGCGCCAGTTCGGCACGCGTGTCGTGTTCCGGCATGAAGCGGGTGCCGTCGGGCAGAAGCAGCAGGCCGCCTTCGCCCCGTACCGCTTCGGTAATCAGGAAAGACTTGGCATGGGGATGGTAGAGGCAGGTGGGATGGAACTGGATGAATTCCATGTTGGCCACCTGGCATCCCGCGCGCCACCCCATGGCGATGCCATCGCCGGTGGCAACATCGGGGTTGGTGGTGTAAAGATAGACCTTGCCTGCCCCGCCGCTGGCGAGCACGGTGTGCCGGGCGGAAAAGGTCTTGATCTTGCCGCTGGCGTTGTCCAGAACGTATACGCCATGACAGGCGTTGTCCTGAAATCCGAGCTTTTTGCCTGTGATCAGGTCGATGGCGATGTGGTGTTCCAGCAGTGTGATATTGGGGTGGCTTTTGATCTTGTCTGCCAGGGTGACCTGCACTGCATGGCCGGTGGCATCGGCGGCGTGGATGATGCGGCGGTAGCTGTGGCCGCCTTCGCGGGTCAAATGGTAACCGATGCTGCTGCCGGCATCCCTGGTGAACGGTACGCCTTGCCTGATCAGCCACTCGATTGCGGAACGACTGTTCTCCACCACGAAGCGGGTGGCCTTTTCGTCGCACAATCCGGCGCCGGCGATCAGTGTGTCGCGGATGTGCGCTTCGATCGAGTCTTCGTCCGTCAGCACCGCGGCAATGCCGCCTTGCGCCCAGTCGCTGGCACCATCCAGCAGGGAGCGCTTGGTGATAATCGCCACTCGCTTTCGTTCTGCGAGATTCAGCGCCAGGGTAAGTCCCGCGAGCCCGCTGCCGATGACAACCACATCGAAATCCAGCATACGACTTTTCACGCCCTAGCGGGCGCGCCTCTTGCCCGCCAGGGCGTTGAAGTCAGGGTCCCCTTGTGGCAAAGGTCTTTTTCCTGGTTTTTTCATCCGGGAAATGATAGCACGCAACATATGCAACAGGGTTCAGTGTGGTAGCAGATTGTCTAGGTCAATAACCTCATCGGGATGTGAACTATTCGGAAATTGCTCTGTCTTTAAGAAAAGGGTGCGTTCCCTGGAGCGGTTGAGGGCGCTATACTGAACTATCTCTGGCATGTGAATTCCATGCCGGTGATGGGGATAAGTATAATAACGCTGCTTTCAGGGAAGGCCCGGATGGGTGATCGTGAGATTGACCAGCAACTGGTTGAGCGCGCGCAGCATGGTGACAAGCGTGCATTTGAGTTGCTGGTGGAAAAATATCAGCGCAAGTTGGGGCGTCTGCTGTCGCGCTTTATTCGTGATCCGGCCGAGGTCGAAGACGTGGCCCAGGAGTCGTTTATCAAAGCCTACCGGGCGCTGCCTTCGTTTCGGGGCGAGAGCGCTTTTTATACCTGGCTGTACCGGATCGGAATAAACACCGCCAAGAATTTTCTGGTGTCTCAAGGCAGGCGGGCGCCGACGACGACGGAATTCGACAGCGAAGAAGCTGAAGGTTTTGAAGCTGCGGATCAGCTTCGTGATATCAACACGCCGGAAAATATGTTGATGAGCAAGCAGGTCGCGGAAGCTGTGAACAAGGTGATGGATACCTTGCCAGAGGAACTTAAAACCGCGATTACACTGCGCGAGATTGAGGGGCTGAGTTACGAGGAAATAGCGGACATGATGGATTGTCCGATTGGCACGGTGCGATCGAGGATTTTCCGTGCCCGCGAAGCGATTGCCGAAAAATTGCGGCCCATGCTGGGCACTAATAAAGACACGAGGTGGTGATCATGGTGGAGAGTCAGATATCTGCACTAATGGACGGCGAGTTGGAGCGGGATGTTGCCGGAGAATTTTTGGACAAGGTCAAGAAACAGCAAAGCTTGCAGCAGGATTGGCAGATGTTTCACTTGATCGGCGATACACTGCGGCAAACGCCACCTCTTTCACCCGGTTTTAACGTACGGTTTGCCGAGCGGTTGGCAAAAGAGCCCACGGTTCTGGCGCCACAGCGGTTTTTGCAACGCAAACACCCGTTGATTGCATTATCTGCCGCTGCTTCGGTTGCGGCGATTTCTCTGGTGGCCTGGGTGGCGCTGCAGGTAAATGGTGAGACTGGCTCTGTCGGATCAACCGCGGAAAATGCTGCCGCTGAAACCCGGCTGGCCAGTTCCGAACCCGCCATCAACATCAATGGCTATCTGATCGCCCACCAGGAATACTCGCATGCTGTGCAGGAACCCAGCCCGTACCAGCGCGCGTCCCTCGAAAATGTGCAGAGCGGGGGCGAATGAGAGCTTTACTTTTTGCGATAGCCGTACTGGCGGGTTTCCCCAGCGTGTCGCTCGCGGATGCAGCGTATCAGGCGGATGCGCTGGCATGGTTGAAGAAGGTTGCCGCCGCGGCGCATCAACTCAATTACACCGGCACCTATATCTATCAGTACGATGATCACGTCGAGACCAGCAAGATTACCCACATCAAGGACGAAAGCGGCGAACACGAAAAGATCGAGGCGCTGGATGGTTCCCCGCGCGAAGTGATCCGCAACAATGACGAGGTGTTGTGTTTCAAGCCGGACAACAATGCTTCCGTTGTGGTCGAGAAAAGAAAAATCCAGATGTCCTTCCCGGCGTTGCTTTCCAGGGATCTTGGGGGAATCGCGGAGAATTACCGGGTCAGGTTTGCAGAACAGGGCCGTGCAGCCGGCCGTCCTTGCCGGGTGCTTGTCCTGGAGCCCAAGGATCAATACCGTTATCGCCACAAGATCTGGACTGATTCGGGCACTGGCTTGCTGCTGAAAGCCAGTACGTTTAACGAAAAGAACGAGGTGATCGGGTTGTTCACCTTTACCCAGATCGCAATTGATGGGCAGATCGACAAGATGTCTCTCAAACCGGATATTTCCGGCAAAAAAGTTGTCATTTCCAGTGAACCCGCGCCCGCAACGGAGCTTCGGCAAAACGAGATAACCTGGGTGGTGAAGCACTCTCCTCCTGGTTTCAATCAGGTGACGGTGATGAAGCGCAAGATGCCGGGGAAAGAAATGCCGGTGCAGCACCTGGTGTTTTCAGACGGGCTGGCGATGGTTTCGGTCTTCATCGAACCCGCCGCGCCCGGCGGGAAGCCCATGCAGGCAGTAGTAAGCCGCCAGGGGGTGATCCATATTTATACACGAATGTTTGCGGACCACCAGATTACCGTATTGGGTGAAGTGCCCGCTCATACCGTGATGCAGATCGGGAATTCAGTTGTCAAGAATTAGGCTCATCCATGATTGAAACCCAGGCCGTCGTGATGAAAATAGAGGATTCCATTGCCTACGTTCAGGCCGAACGGAAATCCAGTTGTAGCGGCTGCAGCGAAAGCAACTGCGGTACATCGGTACTGGCTAATTTTCTTGGGCAGAAAGCACCGCTTTACCGTGCCAATAACGCGCTTGGCGCCAAGGTCGGCGAACGGGTGGTGGTTGGCCTGGAGGAGTCGGCCTTGTTCAAGGGTACTCTGTTGCTATACCTGTTTCCCATCCTGTTTTTGTTTGCCGGCGCTGTGGCGGGTAGCGCCCTTGCTGATACAGCCGATGCCAGGGAAGCATGTTCGGTTGCGGGCGCTGTCATCGGCCTGGTGGCGGGCTTTTTATGGTTGAAAGTGTTATCGGCCAGGATCGGACTGGAGAAGAAATTTCAGCCGGTGATACTGAGCCGGGTCGGCGGCGCCCCGCTTCGTTTTGTTGCGTTTGAGGGTGGTTTGAAAAAGTGATGTTTTGTGCTTTTCTCAGTGAATAACTTTGTTGGAGCCTCAATTTAAAATGAAGAAATTACTGTGTGCCTTTTTTCTGCTTTCGTTTTCCGTATTTTCGCACGCCAAAGACCTGCCTGATTTTACCGAACTGGTGGAAAAACAGGGGGCGGCGGTGGTGAATGTCAGCATCACCCAGATTGTCAGTCATGAGGCGATGCTTCCTCAAATCCCCGACCTCCCCGAGGATGATCCGTTCTACGACTTCTTCCGCCGCTTCCGGCCACCACAGGGCAATAATAATCCGCATGGTAAAAATGGTCCGCGCGATTTTGAGACGAAAGCCCAGGGCTCGGGCTTCATCATCAGCGCTGACGGTTACGTTCTTACAAATGCTCATGTGGTGGATGGTGCCGAAGAGGTGACGGTGAAGCTGATCGACAAGCGCGAGTTCAAGGCCAAGGTGATAGGCAAGGACCGTCGGACGGATGTGGCGCTGATCAAGATCGACGCCGCCTCTCTGCCCAAGGTCGTCATCGGAAACCCGAGTCAGCTCAAGGTGGGGGAATGGGTGGCGGCGATCGGCTCGCCATTCGGCTTTGAAAACACAGTGACTGCCGGCATTGTCAGCGCAAAGGGACGCTCGCTGCCGCAGGAAAACTATGTGCCTTTCATCCAGACCGATGCTGCCATCAATCCGGGAAACTCTGGCGGGCCGCTGTTCAACCTCAAGGGCGAGGTGGTCGGTATCAACTCCCAGATTTATAGCCGTACCGGCGGCTACATGGGGGTGGCATTCGCCATTCCCATCGATGTGGCGATGAATGTAGCCGATCAATTGCGGATACACGGAAAAGTCAGTCGCGGTTGGCTCGGGGTGATGATCCAGGACGTGACCAAGGAACTGGCCGAGTCGTTCGGTTTGAAGAAGGCCGAGGGAGCATTGATCGCAGGGGTCGAGAAAGGCGGTCCGGCCGACAAGGCGGGCATGGAGCCGAGCGACGTAGTGATAAAGTTTGACGGCAAACCGGTGGGCAGCGCCAGCGAACTGCCTCTTCTGGTCGGCGCGGCCAAGCCGGGCAAGTCGGTGCCGGTGCAAGTGTGGCGCAAAGGGTCGCTCAAAGAATTGGCCCTGATCGTGGGCGAGGCGCCTAGCGAAAAAGTGGCGCAACGTGCCGGCAAGGCCGATAGTCCTGCCGGCAGGCTGGGCCTGACTTTGGGCGAACTTTCCGCTATGCAGAAGAAAGAACTGCAAATTTTTCATGGTGTACTCGTGGAAAATGCGCAAGCCCCAGCATCCCACGCGGGCATCCGGCGCGGTGATGTGGTCACGGCCATCAATAACAAAGATGTTAAAAGCGTGGAGCAGTTCAACCAGATTCTTTCCGGCTACAAGGCGGGGCAGAACATCGCACTGCTGGTGCGCCGCGGTGATACAGCGCTCTTTATCCCGCTCAAGATGCGATGACGGGGTGCGTGCAGTCGTATTGACAGTGTTTAGCCGTGAATACTGCCACCTCTGTCATGACATGGTCGCGGCGCTTGAGGCGCTGCGCTCCCGCTATTCCTTCACTCTGGAAGTGGTCGATGTGGATGACGATGCGGCGCTGGAGCAGCGGTACGGCCACCTTGTGCCGGTGCTGCTCGGGAACGGCCAGGAAATCTGCCATTACCACCTTGACCCCGTCGCGCTTGATGCTTATTTTGCCAATATCCTGTAAAATCCGGCTTTCCTAAAGAAAAGGGCACCGCAAAGTGCCCTTTTTTACTGAGCAAATATGAAGCACACCCGCAATTTTTCCATTATCGCCCATATCGACCACGGCAAATCCACCCTGGCTGACCGCATCATTCATCTCTGCGGCGGCCTTTCC
Organism: Pseudomonadota bacterium; assembly: GCA_021792335.1. Lineage (GTDB taxonomy): Bacteria > Pseudomonadota > Gammaproteobacteria > Burkholderiales > Sulfuricellaceae > Sulfuricella. Next base: position 28,458 of record JAJYUW010000007.1, read on the forward strand.
GACCGCGAGATGGAAGCGCAGGTGCTGGACTCCATGGACCTGGAACGCGAGCGCGGCATTACCATCAAGGCGCAGACCGCCGCGCTGGAGTACAAGGCGCGCGATGGGCAGATTTACCGGCTTAATCTGATTGACACCCCCGGCCATGTGGATTTCTCCTACGAGGTGTCGCGTTCGCTCGCAGCTTGCGAGGGAGCGCTATTAGTCGTGGATGCCTCCCAGGGTGTTGAGGCGCAGAGCGTGGCGAATTGCTACACCGCCATCGAACAAGGTGTGGAAGTTGTCCCGGTACTCAACAAGATCGATCTCCCCAGCGCCGAACCAGAACGGGTGGTCAAGGAAATCGAGGATATCATCGGCATCGACGCCACCGATGCAGTGCTTGCCAGCGCCAAGACCGGCGAAGGTGTGCAGGATATTCTGGAAGCGGTGATCGCACGTATCCCCCCGCCCAAGGGCGACCCACAGGCACCGCTCAAGGCTCTGATTATCGATTCCTGGTTCGACAACTATGTCGGTGTGGTGATGCTGGTGCGGGTGGTCGATGGCGCCTTGAAACCCAAGGACAAGATCAAGCTGATGGCGACCGGGGCGACCTTCCTGTGCGAGCAGGTCGGCGTATTCACCCCCAAATCCCAGGCGCGACCGCAGCTTTCCGCTGGCGATGTGGGCTTCGTCATCGCCGGCATCAAGGAGCTGAAGGCCGCCATGGTGGGTGATACCATTACCCTGCAGGACAACCCGGCCAGGGAGGCGCTGCCCGGCTTCAAGGAGATCAAGCCGCAGGTGTTTGCCGGACTTTATCCGGTGGAATCCCACGAATATGACGCCCTGCGCGATGCGCTGGAAAAACTGAAGCTGAACGATGCCTCGCTGCAATACGAGCCGGAGACCTCCCAGGCGCTGGGATTCGGCTTCCGTTGCGGCTTCCTCGGCCTGCTGCACCTGGAAATCGTGCAGGAGCGCCTCGAGCGCGAGTACGGCATGGACCTGATCACCACCGCGCCGACGGTGATCTATCAGGTGGTGATGCGCGACGGCGAGGTGCTGGAGATCGAAAATCCATCCAAACTGCCGGATCTCTCCAAGATCGAGGAAATCCGCGAGCCGATCATCAATATCACCATCCTGACACCACAGGAGTATGTCGGCTCGGTGATCACGCTGTGCACGCAAAAGCGTGGCATGCAGAAGAATATCCAGTACATGGGACGGCAGGTGATGCTGTCCTATGAAATGCCGATGAACGAAGTGGTGATGGATTTCTTCGACAAGATGAAGTCGATTTCCCGCGGCTACGCTTCGATGGATTACGAGTTCAAGGAATATCGAACTTCCGATCTGGTCAAGGTGGATATCCTGATCAACGGCGACAAGGTGGACGCACTTTCGGTGATCGTTCACCGCGCCAACAGCCAGTACCGCGGCCGCGAACTGGCCGCCAAGATGCGCGAACTGATCCCGCGCCAGATGTTCGACGTGGCGATACAGGCGGCGATAGGTTCGCAAATCATCTCGCGCGAGAACGTCAAGGCGCTGCGCAAGAATGTGCTGGCAAAATGTTATGGCGGCGACATCTCGCGCAAGAGAAAGCTGCTGGAAAAGCAAAAAGCCGGCAAGAAGCGCATGAAGCAGGTGGGCAACGTCGAGATCCCGCAGGAGGCATTCCTGGCAATTTTGCAGGTGGACAATAAATGAATTTTCCCTTGATCATGCTGATTGCGCTGGTAGTTACCGGCGTCACCTGGTTGTTCGATATTTTCGTGCTCAAACCAAAGCGGCTGCCGGACTCCAAAGAGCCTCTGATGGTCGAGTACTCGAAGAGCTTTTTCCCGGTTATTCTGGTGGTTTTCCTGCTGCGCTCCTTTCTGCTCGAGCCCTTCAAAATTCCCTCGGGTTCCATGATGCCGACCCTGCTGGTGGGGGATTTTATTCTGGTAAACAAATACACTTATGGCATCCGCTTGCCAGTGGCCAACAGGAAAGTCATTGAATTCAACCAGCCGCGCAATGGTGATGTAATGGTGTTCCGCTACCCGGAAGATCCTACTCTGGATTACATCAAGCGTGTCGTGGGTGTGCCGGGAGACAAGATCAGCTACCACAACAAGCATCTCACCATTAATGGGAAACTACTGAAAATGGATGGTGAAGGCAGTTACAATTATGTCAAAAGCGGCCTGAATTACGTGACGGCAAATCTTTACCGGGAGCAGCTGGGAGAGCATAACCACTTGGCGCTGGTCCAGCCGGAGGCGCCTGTCCTCCGCCTCGGCGATGTACGGCAGTTTTCAAATCGTTCAAATTGCACCTATGATGAGGAAGGCTTCGTCTGCACCGTGCCGCAAGGGCATTATTTCATGATGGGAGATAACCGCGACGACAGCAATGACAGCCGCTATTGGGGTTTTGTCCCAGACCGTAACATTGTCGGCAAGGCTTTCATGATCTGGTGGAACTTTGATGATCTCAAGCGCATCGGGAAATCGATTGATTGATAGGAGAGCAGCCATGAAGAAACAACAGGGTGCAACGCTGGTGGGTATGCTTTTTATTGCCGGCCTGGTGGTGGCGGGCGCAATTCTGGCGGCAAAGCTGGTTCCCGCATACCTGGAGTTCATGTCGGTTAAAAAGATACTCAATGCCATGGCCACCAGCGGCGATCTGAAAACCATGTCTCCCAAAGAGTTGCGCGCCTCTTTCGAAAAGCGTGCCGACATCGACAATATACACAGCGTCAAGCAGGACGACCTGATCATCGAGCGCGCAGGAAATGAAGCGACGGTGAACGTCGAATATGCCGTTAAGGTGCCCATTGCAGCAAACATCAGCGCCTGCCTCGATTTTTCCGCTTCCACCCAGGCGAAAAGCGAGTAATTTGTCGGCATGAGCATCAAGGCACTTAGCCGGCGGATTGGTTATGATTTCAAGGATCCGGAGCTGTTGCGCCGGGCGCTGACCCATCGCAGTCATGGCGTACCTCACAACGAGCGGCTGGAATTCCTTGGGGACAGCGTTCTCAACTGTGTGATTGCCACGCTTCTTTTTCATCTCCATACACGCGTGCAGGAAGGCGATCTGAGCCGAATGCGCGCTCATCTGGTCAAGGAGCAAACGCTTTCCGAAATTGCCTTATCCCTGGATCTGGGGGATGAGTTGCATCTGGGGGAGGGGGAACTGAAAAGCGGCGGTTTTCGCCGCCCGTCGATTCTTGCTGATACGCTCGAGGCGATTATCGGTGCGGTTTACCTCGATGCCGGTTTTAGTGCTGCGGAACAACTGATTGCACGGTTCTATGCGCCGCTGTTGAAAGACCTGAATCCAAAAACCCTGGGCAAGGATCCGAAAACCCTGCTGCAGGAATATCTCCAGGGAAATAAACTTCCTTTGCCGCACTATACGGTGGTGTCGATCAGCGGTGAAGCCCACCAGCAGAGTTTCGAGATCGAATGCGCCATTCCCGCTCTGAACGTGCATGCCAGCGGGAAAGGGACGAGCCGGCGTAGTGCCGAGCAGCACGCGGCGGACAATGTGCTGCAAATGCTGACCAAGGGGTGATATGACTTTTCGTACCGGATACATCGCCATTGTCGGCCGCCCGAACGTTGGCAAATCGACGCTGCTCAACCATCTGATCGGGCAAAAAGTCAGCATCACCTCGCGTAAGGCGCAGACCACCCGGCACCGCATAATCGGCATCCGCAGCGATGTGGATGCGCAGTATATTTTTGTCGATACGCCGGGGTTTCAGATGCAGCACCAGAGCGCATTGAACCGCGCGATGAACCGTACCGTGACCCAGTCCCTGTCGGATGTGGACGTGGCGCTGTTCGTACTCGAAGCGCTGCGCTTTGATGAGCGCGATGAAAAAGTCCTTGCGCTGCTGCCGCGCGATCATCCGGTCGTGCTGGTGATCAACAAGATAGACACCGTGGGTGACAAGGCGCTGCTATTGCCATTCATCGAAAAAGTGTCGGCTTCCTTCCCCTTCGCTGCGGTCATACCAGTCAGCGCCAAGAAGGCTGAACAGCTGACCGATTTGCTGCTGGAAATCCGGCACCATCTTCCGGAAGGCGAACCCATTTACGGCGAGGACGAAATCACCGACCGCAGTGAGCGGTTTCTCGCGGCGGAGATCGTGCGTGAAAAGGTGTTTCGCCTCTCTGGCGACGAGATTCCCTATTCTGTCAGCGTAGAAATCGAGAAGTTCGAGACCGTCGGCAACCTGAGACGCATTTTTGCCGCCATCATCGTCGACAAGGATAGCCAGAAGCCGATCCTGATCGGGAAAAAGGGGGCAAAATTGAAGGAAATCGGCACCCAGGCGCGCCTGGATATGGAAAAGCTGTTCGACGGCAAAGTGTACCTAGAAGTGTGGGTCAAGGTGAAGAGTGGCTGGGCCGACGACGAACGGGCTGTGAAGAGCCTTGGATATGAATAAAGGGGCTCGTCGTGGCGCCATTTACCAATGAGTGATTTAGCAAATTGTGCTAATATATTTGCATTATGGAATGCTAATATTGCCTGCTGAATTAGCTTCATCAAAACCAAAGAATAAAGCAACCCTCCAGCAGTGACGCTAGTCCCATAAGTGCGTGGAGGCTCTGTCAAAAATGGCACACGATACTGGAGAGGCTCAATGACGTCATCAGAAGCAAAATCCATTCTCTATGTCCGCTTGCCTTGCTGGAAAATATACCCTGGCGGCGTTATTTATGTGGCCGACTATATCCACAAGCAGCGCCCCGGCATTCATCAGCACCTTCTCGATCTGGCATTGGTGGCGCCATCCGACCGCAAAAATGTATTGAAGGAACGCCTGCGTGCCATGCGTCCGGATATCGTGGCCTTTTCCTGGCGCAACATGCAATCCTTCGGCCCGCATCCGGAAGATGACGCCCTTGATGTGGTCATGAACTTTGAGTATTCGCCGAATTTGTTTCGCCGCGCGAAGGCTGCCGTAGGCGCGATTTCCATCATCTACGATTACGTGGCGAACCGGCTGCAGAATTTCGGCTACATGAAGCTGGTGCGCAAGATGCTGCCTGACACGCGTATTGCGGTCGGCGGAACGGCGGTGTCCATATTCGGCAAGTATGTCGCCGAAAAATGCCCTACCGATACCATAGTCGTCGTCGGCGAAGGTGAGGAAGCCATGCTGGCTATCGTGGATGGCTTCGCCAATCCGGTCGGCGAATATTTCTACAAGGATCATGCGGGCAAGATTGTTCACGAAACCCGCGCCGACAACTTCGATCTCCGGCAGCTCACAGCGGTAGATTTTCCGTACGTCGAGTCGATCTTTCCCGACTTTCACAGCTATCTTAACGATGATATCGGCGTGCATACCAAACGTGGATGCCCCTATAAATGTCATTTCTGCCTTTATAACAAGATCGAGGGCGCTGCCCAGCGCCAACGTGATCCGGTCGAAGTCGCCAAAGAGGTGGAAGTCCTGAACAAACAGTACGGCGTCAAGCGGATCTGGTTCACCGACGCGCAATTTTGTTCGACCAAGCAGGGCGCCAGGCATGTCGAGCAAATCCTGGATGAACTGCTGGCGAGAAAGACGGATATCAGTTGGTCGGGGTATATGCGGTTAAATATTCTGACTCCGGAGATCACGCGCAAGATGCTGGCAACAGGGATGGCCAGTCTCGATCTGTCTTTCACCGGAACGCAGGAAATCATCGACAACCTGACTCTGGGCTACAAGCTGGACCAGCAGATGGAAGCTTTCCGCATGTTCAGGGCCGACGGCTATACCAACCAGAAAATCAAATTGTACCTGCCCCTGAATGCACCGGGGGAAACCGTCGAGACGCTGCTGCAGACGATCGGGAAAATAAAGGAGCTGTATGAGCTGTTCGGTCGGGACAACGTGCTGCCGTTCATTTTTTTCATCGGCGTCCAACCCGGCACGCCGATAGAGCGTCTGCTGATCAGTCACGGTTACCTGAAGGCTGGCTACAATCCGCTCACCTTCAATCCGTTTATCATCAAAAAACTGCTCTACAATCCGAATCCGCTTGGTCTTATGATAGGAAGAGCCTATCTGGAAGCGGTCAAATCACTCGATTCGAGCAGCGAGTATATCGGGCGGGCCACCATGGAGATACTCGAACGGGAACTGACCAAGCCGGGCGTGGCGGCAAGTCTGCGCGGGAAATATCCTCTTCAAGTCAAGGACGATCAGGTCGCCATGCAGAGTGTGTCTCCCTCGGCGGACAACGTTTGCGGGTAAGCCAAGCGGGGCCGTTACGGCAAAATGGCGCAATGGCCTGCGCTCTGTTAGAATGCCAATTTGCGGCATTTGCCCCAAGTCTTCGTGCTGCTGCCCATCCGGGCTCTTCAACCCCTTTTCGTCTGCCTAAGACTGGCGCCTGCAAAGGCGACGGCCGATGTTATTTCCGGAGTTCTAATGTCTTTTTCCACTCTCGGCCTGTCCGATGAAATTGTCCGTGCCGTCACCGAACGCGGCTACACCGTCCCCACGCCGATCCAGATGCAGGCGATTCCTGCCGTGCTTTCGGGCGGCGACCTGCTGGCTGGCGCGCAGACCGGCACCGGCAAAACCGCCGGCTTTACCCTGCCGATTTTGCACCGGCTTTCCGACAGCAGCCACAAGAGCCCGTCCAGCGGCCGCCCGCCGATCCGGGCGCTGATCCTCATCCCCACCCGCGAACTTGCCGCGCAGGTGGAGGAAAGCGTACGCGAATACGGCAAGTACCTGAAACTGAATTCGATGACGATGATCGGCGGGGTCAACATCAATCCGCAAATCACGAAACTGAGAAGCCGCGTGGATATCCTGGTCGCCACCCCGGGGCGTCTGCTCGACCACGTGCAGCAGAAAACCGTCGACCTGTCTCACGTTGAGATCCTGGTGCTGGACGAAGCCGATCGCATGCTGGACATGGGTTTTATCCGCGACATCAAGAAGATTCTCGCGCTGCTGCCCAAACACCGCCAGAACCTGCTGTTTTCCGCCACCTTCTCGGACGAGATCAAGGCGCTGGCAGATGGGCTTCTGAACAAGCCTGCGATGATCGAGGTGGCACGGCGCAACGCCACCGCCGACAATGTGGCGCACAAAGTCTACCCGGTGGATCGGGACAAGAAGCGCGCACTCCTCACGCACCTCATCAGGCAGCACAATTGGTCCCAGGTGCTGGTGTTCACCCGCACCAAGCATGGCGCCAACCAGTTGGCCGAACATCTGGTCAAAAACGACATCCCGGCGCTGGCGATCCATGGCAACAAAAGCCAGTCGGCACGGACTCGTGCCTTGAGCGAGTTCAAGGACGGCAGCCTGCGGGTACTGGTAGCAACAGATATAGCCGCCCGCGGCATCGATGTCGTTGACTTGCCGCACGTGGTCAACTTCGAACTGCCCAACGTGCCGGAGGACTATGTCCACCGCATCGGACGTACCGGCCGCGCTGGCGCATCAGGCGAAGCCGTATCGCTGGTGTGCGTCGATGAATACAAGCTGCTGGCGGATATCGAAAGACTGCTCAAGCGGGAATTGCCAGAGGAAGTGGTCCCGGGTTTCGAGCCAGACCGGAATGCCAAGCCCGAGCCGATCCAGAATGGACGCGGATCGATGGCCGGACGGGGGCGGCCCGCAGGCCGTTCCTCCTCCCGGTCTTCGGCACAGGGAGCGGCCAAACCCAAGCCTGCGCCAGCAGGTACGGGTGGTGGCAATACTGGTGCGCGGCCGCCATCGCTGCACCGCTCCGGCGGACGCCATCGCTGACTCAAAATCAAAGGGTCGGGTCCTGCTTTCCATGATGCAAGACTCGACCCTTTATGCCCCTGTGTAAGGGGCTGATGGACAACCTTAGCGCGCTGAATTCACTCAGCTGCCCAAGCCTTTTTTCAGTAACTCCGCCACCACTTCGTTCAGCCCCATCTGGCGTTCTTGCGCCAGTAGCTGAACCTGTTTCACCAGTTCGCCATTCAGTTTGACTGCGAAGGGCACCAGACCTAGCGCCTGATCGAGCTTGCGCTGTTCGCGCCGATCCAGGGCGGCGGGAGCCTCCTTGCCGAAACGTCCGGGCATGCCGGATTGGTTGATTTGGCTCTTTATTTTCAATCCTATGTTCTTTTCCAGGTCGGTTCTCTTCACGGCCTCATGTCCTTGTTGAATTAAGATGCTGCATTCTACGCAGTATTCGCTTAGGCCTGTCCGCTAATTTTGGTCGGGATGGGGTTGTTCTAAGGTGCGGGTGGCAAAGCGATCTTCTGGTCGATACTGAACTGGTAGTCGCGGAACACGTGCTCCGCGCTGAGAATCAGGTAACTGCCGTCCGCAAGGCGGTGTGTGGTGTCCTTGAGGCGGTAGGTGTAATGCCCGCAGGTCCAGCAGTTGAAGTTGCGCATGTGGGTGCAAAGGCAGGTTTTGTCATTCACCGAGATTTTCTTTGCCTTCGGGTGGGCAGCCACCTCGCGGTTATAGGCCTCAATGTAGGAACAATTGCCGGATCCGTCGAGCAGGTAGCCGTAAGACTCGCAGCCAGGGCGGATGCCTGAGCCGATAGCCGGGCTGCCTTTCAGCATGCGCATCGGATAGCCTGTCGGCGAAACGGTGTTGACCTCGATGTCATCCTCGGTGGCCTTGATGTACTCCTGTATGACTTTCTCCGGCAGGCCGCACTCGCGCACCGCGGTGAAGCGCGTTGCCACCTGCACTGCCGCGGCGCCGCTTTCGAGGAAGGACACGGCATCGCTGCCGGTGAAAATTCCGCCAGCCGCAATGAGAGGAATATTCAATTTCTCTACCTGCAAATACTGCAGAATCTCGACCATGATCGTGTGCAGATCGTATTTCGCCCAATCCATGTCGAAGCCGAGATGTCCGCCGGCCAGCGGCCCTTCGACCACGATGAAATCCGGCAGACGGTTGAGTTTGGCCGTCTTGCGCAGGAACAGCTGTAGCGCCCGAAGCGAGGAGACAATGATGCCGAGCTTGGCGTCGCGAAAACGCGGATGATCCTCCATCAGCGCGAACGAGCCCAGATGGAGTCCGGCGCTCAGCGTGATGCCGTCAATACCGGCATCAAGGGCCGTACGCAGGCGTACGCGCAACGTTTCGCGCGGTGCATTCATCGTCAGCTTTTCCATGCAGTTGATGAAGATCATGCCTTCACCTCGCTTGGTCTCCATGGCTCGGCTGACGTGCATGCGCGTTGCCTCCGCGATTTGGCCGAGATCGAATTTCACCGCGGACTTGTCAGGGTTGTCGATGTTGTACTTGTACTGCTTGAGCTTCTCCTTGACGAAGTGCGTCTTGAAGCGCCGGTCGGTGACGGTCGGCAACATGGCGTCCGAGATGTGGCCTATGCCACCAAGGCGCGCCGCCTCGAGGGCGAGCTCTGCGGTCGAGATGTCCACGCCCATCCCGCCAATAATGATCGGCACCAGTTCCTGTTTGCCGAAACGCAGGCGGAAATCATCTACACATTTCATAGTAATCCTTCAACTACCGTTGTCAGTTAAAACCGATGAGATCGTCCGGTCTCATGGCGCCCGGCCGCAGGCATTTAACTTCAACGATATGTTTGATATTAATGGCTATAGTGTCCATGGCCTTACCACGTTCACACACAGCATGGCGTTTATTTCAAACCACTCTTTGAAAGCCCGGCAGATTCCTCCCCAATTTTGTTCTCCAGGGACCTTCGACCTTAAAGAAAATCGGCAACGAAAGCGCACAGATAGTCCATATTTCACCGCTTTCTCAGTTAATGGCATGACTATTTTACCTGCAAAACCGACAAAACCTGTCCTCTGGCCAAGTTTTTTACGGAGATAGGTTATTGTCTGTCCTGTGCAAAACAGATGCGAAATGATATTGTATTAATTCATTTTTAATCTGGAACAAACCTTTGGAATCTTTTGTAATAACCTGGCGTGAATTGCTGATAGGCGTTGTGCTGGTGCTGGCGGTTTATATCGCCGAGATGCTTTTGCTGATGCGTTCATCCAAGACTCGCGGATGGCGGGTTTGGCAAAAAGGGGCCGAAGCAAATGCCAAAAGCCGCGAGTTGCAATCGCTGGAACTGGATCTGGCCCGTTTGCACGACCAGGTCACCAGGCTCCAAGTCGAAGTGGATCAGTTGAAAGCCCAGCAGGTTACCGTGACGCCTTATACCCACGCTATTCAAATGGCGCAACAGGGTATCGATGTGGGCGAGTTGGCGGAAAGTTGCGGTATTACGCGCGGCGAGGCGGAGTTGATCGTCGCATTGCACCGTAATCAGCCGTCATGATTCATAACGACGTCATCAATCAGCTGCAGTTGCTGGTTAAAACATCTGCGCCACCCCTGGTCGAGGTTGCCAAGACTCCGCTGGAAGAGCCGCAATGGGTGCCCGGCCAGCGCCTGACTGCGCTGGTTGTGGCAACCCAGCCGAATGGGCGGTTTCAGGTGAAGATCGGCGAGCAGGTGCTGGACATGAATCTGCCGCGAAATACACAGCAAGGCGAAAACGTCGAACTGACGTTCGTGTCCAACCAGCCTCGGCTTACTTTCGTCCTTACCCGCGATCTGGCCGCTGCGGCGAGCAATAGGCTTCCTGCGGAAGCCAAGCCCCAAGTCGCGCTCAGTGATTCTGCCCGTTATCTGGGCGCCCTGCTGCAAAAAATTTCCGACCAGGCGGAAGGCGTAGCCTCACCGCTAAGCAAGACGACACCGCTACTTTCCTCCGCGCCAGGCGATATCAAGGATCTTGCCGCCACCTTGCGCAATACTTTGTCCCAGAGCGGATTGTTTTATGAATCGCACCAGGCACAGTGGGTGGCCGGCGAGAGAAAGCTGGCGGATTTGATGCAGGAGCCCCAGGGCAAGCTCTCAACTATTTTTTCCGGACGCGAAGCGGTGGCTGAAACCCCATCCAGGATTGCGCCCGCCGCCGTGCAGACGGACGGGGTTTTGACGCAGAGCGCATCGAGGCTGCCGGTTCATGCCGAGGCCGTTTCACTGGTTCAGCAGCAACTCAATACGCTCGATTCGCGCCAGCTTGTTTGGCAGGGGCAGGTATGGCAAGGTCAGGCTATGGAGTGGCGGGTAGAGGAGAGGAATGCACGCGAGGGCGTCAGCGGGGATGAGGAAATCCCCCACTGGCAGACCAGCCTGCGCTTGCAGTTGCCCAGCCTGGGAAATGTGCAAGCGACACTGGCCTTTATTCCACAGGGCCTGCGCATCAATCTCCAGGCGGCGGATGAAGGTACTGCTGAAATCATGAAAGGTGCGCGGAACGGGCTGATCAGTGCCATGGAGTCTTCCGGCCTGCATGTGCTGGGCATGTCGGTGGAACAACGGCATGAAAAAACCTGATAACCCGCATCTTGCGGTTGCGCTGGCATACAGTGCCGGCAAATCAGCGCCGCAGGTGGTGGCAAAGGGCCGTGGCTTGCTGGCGGAGGCGATTATCGAGCGCGCCAAGGATGCCGGCGTCTACGTGCACGAGTCGCCGGAACTGGTTTCACTGTTGATGCAGGTGGACCTGGATCAGCATATTCCACCCGAACTCTATTTTGCGGTGGCTGAGTTGCTGGCCTGGATTTATCGTTTGGAACAGGGCGATCCTGGAGAGGGCGCGCCGCCGGTTTAGGTTTGCAATTGCTGCAACAGGTCTGTTTCCAGCCGTAGAACGGCTTTCGGACTTTCAAGTTCCATGCCGGTGATCAGGAGGGTATCCTCGGCGCGTTCGCCTAGGGTGGCGATTTTCGCAGTATGCAGGTGAATGCGGTGCTTCAGCAGTACTTGTGCGATGCGGGACAGCAAGCCCGGGCGATCACCCACAACGACCGACAGCACAAAATAGACGCCTTTTTCGTCCGGCCTGATCGAGATTTCCGGGGCGAGCGGGAAATGTTTGAGATGGCGGCTCAGACGGCCTTGCAGTGGGGCATCCAGCACCGCTGATTGTGTCAGGCGCTGCGTGAGTTCATATTCGATAAAGCTGAGCAGGTCACGATAATGTGCGGCGCGGTTGGCTTCGTCCAGTACCACGAAGCTGTCCAGTGCGTAGCCGTGGCGGGTGGTGTGGATCTTGGCTTCCACGATATTGAAGTCGGTTCGCTCAAAAAAACTGCAAATGCGGGCGAACAGATCGTCCCGGTCCGGTGTATAAATCATGACCTGGATGCCTTCTCCGGCCGGGCTTAAGCGTGCCGTGACGATCAGCGGTGCTGTGACCTTGCCATAGATGCTGCGGCTATGCCAGGCAATTTCCTGTGCCTCGTGCCGCAGAAAATATCCCGGTTCCAGTTGCGCCCATAGCGCTTGATGCGCGTCGTTGCTGAAGGCGTACAGACGGAGGATCTTCAAGGCCTCGGCTTGCCGTTCCTGCAGGTATGATTCCAGTGGGGCCGCGCCGCCTGAAAGGTAACGCTGCGTCGCCCGGAACAGATCTTCCAGCAGCTTTCCCTTCCATGCGTTCCAGACTTTGGGGCTGGTGCCGCGAATATCTGCAACCGTAAGCAGGTAAAGGGCAACAAGGTGGCGCTGGTCGCGGACATGGGCGGCGAACATTTCGATTACGTCCGGGTCGCTGATATCCTGCTTTTGGGCCGTGGCCGACATGACAAGGTGGTTTTCCACCAGCCAGGCCACCAGGTCGGTGTCGTCTTTACCCAGGCAATGCCGTTTGCAGAAGCGGCGTGCATCTACCGTGCCCAGCCTGGAGTGGTCGCCGCCGCGCCCCTTGGCAATGTCGTGAAACAGGCCGGCCAGATAAAGCACTTCCGGACGTTCGAAATTGTTGATCAGCGCGCTGGCCAGCGGAAACTCATGGGCGAATTCCGGAATGGTAAGGCGCCGCAGGTTGCGCACCACCATCATGATGTGCTCATCCACCGTGTAG
>JAJYUW010000092.1 GCA_021792335.1 Pseudomonadota bacterium
GGAAGTCGGCAACGTCGCCGCCTTCATGTGCAGCGACCTCGCCAGCGGCATGACCGGCGAGATCACCTACGTCGACGGCGGCTTCAACATCACCGCCCTGGGCAACGCAGACGAAGCGGTGGCGGGGAATTAAAACCTAATAAAACTAAAAACGGCAGTTGAAACGACAAAAAACCGCCCATGCTTCGACAAGCTCAGCACGAACGGTTTTTTGGCACTCACCAAATTGGTGAGTAGTCCGTTCGCCCTGAGCAGCCCGCGTAGCGGGCGTGTCGAAGGGTTTAGCACCTGCCATCTGCTGGATTTAGGTTAAACTCCCTTCTCCTGCCGGGAGAAGGGCTGGGGATGAGGGAGGCACGTCCAGTGATGCATGTACCGCTAATTACGAAGCACTACATTAGATAGGGGTGACCAGGGTAAAATAAAATGTTGCCCCCTTTCCTGGTTCCGCCTCCGCCCACACGCGTCCGCTATGGCGGTGAATGATGCGCGCTGTGGTAGCGAGGCCGACACCTGTGCCCTCGAACTCGTCGCGGCGATGCAGACGCTGGAAGGCGCCAAACAACTTGTCCGCAAATTTCATGTCGAAGCCCGCGCCGTTGTCGCGCACGAAAAATACGGTTTCGCCGTCTCGCTCCACGGCATCGAAGGAGATATGTGCCGCGGCGGTCTTGCTGGTGTATTTCCAGGCATTGTCGAGCAGATTATCCAACACGACGTGCAACAGTCCGGGGTCGCCATACGCCCGCAGACCTTCGGCGATGTTAATGCAGATATCCCGGCCGGTTTCGCCATGACGCAATTGCGCCGCGATTTCATGGGCCATCGCGCTGAAGTCGACCTCGGTCGGTTGCAGCGGAGCACGCGTGACACGGGAGAGTTTGAGCATGTCGTCGATCAGTGCACCCATGTTCTGGGCGCCATTGCGCACTCTTTGCAGGTAGTTCTTGCCGGTGCTGTCCAACTGGTCGCCGTAGTCTTCCAGCAGCGCCTGGCTGAAGCCGTCCACCGCGCGCAAGGGCGCGCGCAGGTCGTGGGAAACGGAATAGGAAAAGGCCTCCAATTCCTTGTTGGCGGCCGCGAGTTCGGCGGTGCGCGCCTGCACTCGTACCTCCAACTCGGCGTTGGCTCGCTGGAGCGCGGCCTCAAGCGTGGCGCGGTCGACCATCATCTGGTTGAAGGTCTGATTAAGCGCCCGAATCTCACGGCCGGCATGGGGCAGCGCGGGTGGGGCCACGAGCTGGCCGCCGCCGAAATGGCGCATGGCCTCGACCAGCCGGTCAAGCGGCCGGGAAAGCTGCCGGCCCAGATAGATGGCCAGCAGGAAGGCGATCAGGCCGGTGCCGGCCAGGACAAAAAAATGTTGGTGCTGGAGATCCTTGGCCAGGCGTTCGGGCTCCACCAGGCTGATGCCCAGGTGCAGTGTCGCATCCGTGCCCTCAACCAGCGGATAGCCGATATTGAGCACGTGGCCCTGGCCGGTGGCCAACACCAGGCTGTTTTTCCCGGAAGGGTATTTCAGTTGGCTCAGAGCCTTGGGAAAACCGTCGTCGAAGCTGTGGGCAAACAGCCGACCCTCGAAGTTGATCACGTAAGCGTAAGCCACCCGATCCTCGGCACGCGCGATATTGCGCAGGGTCTCCCGTACCTGCAGGGCATCGCCGTTGAGGGTGTCGCGCACGATGCCTTCGGCCATCGCTTTGGTCAGGGACAAGGCCCATGCCGATTGTTCCCGCAGCAGCCGGTCCTGAATTTGCCGGTTGAGCAGCAGGCCCGAGACCAGGCCATAGGCCAGCAGCAGACCGCCGATGGCCAGGGCGATCGCGTGGGCGAGCTTCATTTCGCCTTGGCCCCGGGCAGCATGCTCAGCCGCGCCAGCCAGTCGCGCAGTTCATCATAGTCACTCAGCCCAGCCGCGACAAAGCCGCGCGGCATTTCTGTCTTGTCCCAGTTGTACAGGCCTTGGGCGTGGCGGCCCCGCGGCTCGAAATCGAGCAGGGCCTGGCGCACCTTCTCGATCACTATCGGCGGCACATCACGGCTGGCGGCGATGCCGCCGGACGGATACTCGCGCGAGACCTTCAGGATATGGAGCTGTTTTTCGCCGGCCAGGTTCTCGGCCATGGTGTCCTGCATGCCGCAGGCCTCGGCCTTGCCGGTAATCACGGCGTTGGCGCAATTGCGGTGCGAACCGGTGTATTGGAAATCAGCCAGGTCCTCCAGGCGAAGTCCGGCCTCCTGCAGCAGGATGCGGGGGATGATGTGGCCCTGGGTGGAGTTAATGTCACCGAAGGCCATGCGCTTGCCGCGCAGTTCGGCCAGGTTTCTGATCGAGCTGTTGGGCGCGACCACGATCATCGCGCGGTAGCTGGGCCTGCCCTCCTTGCCGAGACCGCGCGCGATCGGGATGGCGCCGTATTCAGCCTGGGCCCTGATGATACTGACTGTCCCCATGGCGGCGAATTGCATCGCGCCGTTGCCTAACTGTTCGGCCACGCTCTGGTCCTTGCGCACGAAGTGCAGCCGGAACCGGTAGCCGGTGGCCTTCCCCAGATAGCCGAGGAACGGCTGGTATTGCCGGCCGTCTTCCTGGGGACTCGAGCGCAGGTCGAAGCCGAACCGGTATTCACCCGGCTTGAGCGGCGCACTGGCCATGTCCGGCACGGTGACCTTGTCCGTGAGATCGAGCTGGGTTGCCTCTTCCCTGGGGCCGCAGCCGGCCAGCGTCAGCAGCAGGGCCGCCAGCGGCAGTGCTGCCGCCTTGAACCATGGATTCTTCAGGATTGACGCATTCATCAAATCACCTCTGTTGACGGGTGGTGCCTGTGACTGGTCCAGGACTTCAGCGCCAGTCCCTCTTCATCCTTGGCCATGCTCGGCCGGGCATGGAAGTTCGGCGGTGTAGCGACTGAGCGCTTTTCTGGGATCCGTATTGCTCTCTTGGCACAAGAAAGATCCGGTTTGCGCTTCGCCACGTAACGGCTTGTCCTTAGTCAGCGCCCTGGCAAGGCCTCCGGCCGATGAATGCCGTAGCCCTGGGCATAGTCCACGCCGATGTCGACCAGTCGTGCACGGATGGCGTCTGTTTCGACAAATTCGGCGATCGTCTTGAGGGCCGCGACATGGCCGATGCTGTTGATGGCCTCGACGATGGCCGTGTCCATGGGGTCGTTCAACATGTCGCGGATAAAGGCGCCGTCGATCTTGAGGAAATCGGCGGGCAGAGCCTTGAGGTAGGAGAAGGAGCTCAAGCCGGAGCCGAAGTCGTCCAGGGCCACATGGCAACCCAGGGTTTTGACACCATCGATGAAGGCGAGGGCGTTGTTCAGGTTGGCGATGGCCGCGGTTTCGGTGATCTCGAAACAGATGCCCTCCCCTGGCAGACTGTTCCGCTCCAGGGACTCTTTGGCGAAGGCCAGGAAATCCTCGTCATTCAGGGTCGCCCCGGAAAGATTGACGAAAGCGATGCCTTGGCTGAGCGCGGTGCCCGCAGCGCGGCTGGCGGCCAGTTCGGCGAAGCAATGGGAGACAACCCAGCGGTCCAGGGACGGCATCAGGCCGTAGCGTTCGGCGGCGGGAATGAAGGCGCCCGGGAGGATCAGGCCGCCATTGTCCGCTTCGCGCATGCGTACCAGGAACTCGCAGCAGTTGGCGGGGGTGGCTCCGTTCAGTGCGACCATGCGTTGATGGTGGATTTCGAAGCGGTCATGTTCCAGGGCATGGTTGATTCTGTTTACCCACTCCATTTCGCCATGCAGCCGGAGCAGCTCCAGGTTGTCCGGCAGATAAACCTGAATGCGATTGCGGCCACGGTCCTTGGCCGCGTAGCAGGCCATGTCCGCCTGGCGCAGCACATCAGCGAGCGTCTGGCCGGGCCGGTCGAGCATGACCAGCCCGATGCTGGCGCCGATATTGAAATTCCTGCCTTGCCAGGTGAAGCGGAAGTCGCGGATGAGCTCGAGCATGCGCTCGCCGATGCGCTGGGCGTGGGCGAACGAGCAATCCTGCAGCAACGCGCCGAACTCGTCGCCGCCCAGTCGGGCCAGCATGTCGGCGCTACGGATCGGACGCTTGAGCAATGTGGCGACCTGCCGCAGCAGTTCGTCGCCGGCCGTATGGCCGCAGGTGTCGTTAATGATCTTGAACTGGTCCAGATCCACGTAGAGCAGGGCATGGCAGTGACCGTGCGGCGTGATTTCCAGCGCGCGCCGGAGCTGGTGTTCGAATTCGAAGCGGTTGGCCAGGCCGGTGAGTCTATCGTGGCAGGCCATATGCTCGATGGCCTCCTGCGCCTGCCGGTGTTCCTGCCGGGTATGGGCGTCACGCAGCTCGCGCTCGATGGCGGGGGCCAGGCGGGCCAGATTGCCCTTCATGATGTAGTCGTGGGCGCCGCCCTTCATCGCGGCTACGGCAATGTCCTCGCCGATGCTGCCGGAGACGATAATGACCGGGAGGTCCGCGTCCTTCTCCCGAACGATGGCAAGCGCCTCCTCGGAATTGAAGCCGGGCATGTTGTGATCGGTGATGACGATATCCCAGGCTCCATCATCCAACGCCGCGCGCAGCGCCGACGGGGTATCGACGCGGGCGTGGTCCAGGGTGAAACCGTGCTTGGACAGTTCCCGCACCACGAGCAGGACATCGTCCTCGGAATCCTCGACCAGCAGCAGGCGGAGCGGCCGGGTCATCAGCTAGCCCTTGTGGCGTGGCGGCGGCACATTGAGCACCAGCCAGTAGAGACCCAGTTGGCGCACGGCTTCCATGAACTGCTCGAAATCCACCGGCTTGCGGATGTAGCTGTTGGCGCCGAGTTGGTAGCTGGCGACGATATCGCGCTCCTCGTTCGAGGTAGTGAGGATAGCCACCGGCTGCAGGGCCGTACGCGGATCGGCCCGTATCTGGCGCAGCACCTCCAGGCCGTCGATGCGGGGCAGTTTCAGGTCGAGCAGAATGATCTGGGGCTGGAGGGTGGTGTCACGACCGGAATGGATGCCGGTGCCGAACAGATAATCGAGCGCCTCGACACCGTCGCGGGCCACGACGACCTCGTTCAGGATATAGTTCTTCCTGAGGGCACGCAGGGTTAGCGCTTCGTCGTCCGGGTTATCTTCGACCAGAAGAATGATTTTGTCGGACTGCATGGGATCTCCGTTCCTGCCATCATTTTTTGCATGAGCGACTATGTATCAGGCGCCCAGTTTATGAAGCATAGGCAAAGATTCCTTATGCCTTAATAAAGCAACTATCCACGCGGATTACAGGTAGATTTGCTAGCTTCAACCGCTATTTTTGAGCCGACAATTATCGATTACATTGTAACAACAAGGATTGAAAATTCAATATGGAGGCGGGGGTCGGAATCGAACCGGCGTAGACGGCTTTGCAGGCCGCTGCATAACCACTTTGCTACCCCGCCATTTGAGAACCAGGCGCGGCACAACGACTTGTTGTGCCAAATTCAACTAAAAAGGGAAAGCGGACGCTTTCCCTTGAAGATAAGTGGAGCGGGAAACGAGACTCGAACTCGCGACCCCAACCTTGGCAAGGTTGTGCTCTACCAACTGAGCTATTCCCGCATTCAAGAAGCCGCCATTTTAATGACTTTGGGGGCAATGTCAAGGCAGTTGCCGATCAATCCTCGCCGGGTGCAGGTGGAATGGCTTTCTTGAGATAATAAGCCATTGACCATAAAGTCAATATTGCTGCGATATAAATCAGCCAGGTTCCCCACACATGCGCATCGACAAGCTGCAAGACCGGCGCGTCGTAAAGCAACAACAGGATCGCGACCATTTGCACCGTGGTTTTGAGCTTGCCGATGAAAGAAACCGCCACGCTCTTGCGCTGGCCGATCCCGGCCATCCATTCGCGCAATGCCGAAATGGTGATCTCGCGGCCGACGATGACCAGTGCGATCAGGGCGGGCACGCGGTCCAATTTCACCAGCAGGATCAAGGCCGCCGCCACCATCAACTTGTCCGCGACCGGATCGAGAAAGGCGCCAAAAGCGGAAGTCTGATTAAGCGCGCGGGCAAGATAGCCGTCGAGCCAGTCGGTCAGCGCCGCTACCGCGAAAATCAGCGTGGCGGTGGTGTTGATCAATTTGGGCTGCAGCCACTCCGCCGGCAGGTAAAAAACAGCGGCAAACACCGGGATCAGCAGTATCCGCAGCCAGGTCAGCAGATTGGGTATATTCAGTGGCATCAGAGCCTATTCCGGTAGATTTCGTCCTCGCGCCGGCGGCCAAAGCACCACCGGCCCTCTTCCGGGTTGCTGACGGAATGGCGCGTGCGCGGCGTCGTTCGTCGCTTATTTGGAATAACCAAACTGCTCTCCTCTCTCCTTGCTCACGCACCATTCCGGCAGCAACGCGTGGATGAAATCTACCGGAATAGGCTCTTGCCTAATGCAGTTCCTGATAAATTTTTTCCGCCAGCGTCCGGCTAATGCCTTCTACCTGGATCAACTCCTCCACGCTGGCCGCCTGCACGCCCTTCAAACCGCCAAAGCGCGCCAGCAGTTTCTGCCGCCGCTTCGCTCCCACGCCGCCGATATCCTCAAGGGAGGAATGCAGGCGCATCTTGCCGCGTTTGGCGCGATGGCCGGTGATGGCGAATCGGTGCGCTTCGTCCCGTATTTGCTGGATCAAATGCAGCCCGATATGATCCGCGGGTAATTGTATCCCCTTTTCGCCCCCCGGAAAAATCAACTGCTCCAATCCCGGCTTGCGCGCCTCCCCTTTTGCCACGCCTATCAGGGCAATGCTGCTCAAGCCCACTTCGGCCATCACCTCCTCGGCGACCCCCAGTTGCCCCTTTCCGCCGTCGATCAGGATCAGATCGGGCATGACACCCTCGCCTGCGGCGATTTTGCGATAGCGGCGTGTCAGTGCGTCGCGCATGGCGGCATAATCGTCCCCCGGCGTGATGCCGGTGATATTGTAGCGCCGGTATTCGCCTTTCTGCATGGCATAGTTATCATAAACCACGCAGGAAGCCACTGTCGCCTCCCCCATGGTATGACTGATGTCGAAGCACTCGATCCGTTTGGTCCCTTCCGCCAGATCGAGTTCCCGGAGCAGCGCCTGCAGGCGCGCCTCCTGGGTGGACTGCTGGCTCAGCCGCTGCGCTATGGCTATCCGTGCATTCTCCAGCGCCATCTTCAGCCATACCTTTCGCTCGCCCGACGGATTGGCGCTGATCTGCACCCTGCGCTTCGCCTGCTCGCTCATTAGCGCCGCCAGCAGACGGTCGTCCACTGTCTGGCTGACGACGATCAGGGGCGGAACCGTACGGCCTATGTAATGCTGCGCGAGAAAGGCTTCCAGCGCGGCGGCAACATCGCACTCCTCGGCGTTTTTAGGGAAGAAACTCTTGTCTCCCAGATGCCGTCCGCTCCGGATCATGACCAGATTGACGCACACCATGCCCTCTGCCGCGAAACAGGCGACCACGTCCGCGTCCAGCCCGCTTTCGCTGCTGACGAACTGCTTTTCCTGGATCTTGCGCAATGCCGACACCTGGTCGCGGAACAGGGCAGCCTCCTCGTACCGCTGGGCCTCCGCCATGGCCTGCATATTTGCTTCAAGACGCTCCAGCACCTGCTGTTCCCTGCCTTCCAGAAACAGCAGGGCTTCCTGTACGTCGCGGCGGTAGCTTTCCTCCTCGATCCGGCCTACGCAGGGTCCGGTGCAGCGCTTGATCTGGTACAGCAGGCATGGCCGGGTGCGATTGTTGAAGACGCTGTCCTCGCAGGTACGCAAACGAAAAACCTTCTGGATCAGCTGCAGGCTTTCCCGCACTGCGCCCGCGTTGGGAAACGGCCCGAAATACTGGTTTTTCTTGTCCGGCACCCCGCGAAAAATCCCCAGCCTGGGGAAACGATGGCCGCTCAGCATGATGTAGGGGTAAGATTTGTCGTCGCGAAACAGGACGTTGTAGCGCGGGGCAAGCGCCTTGATCAGATTGTTTTCCAGCAGCAGCGCTTCCGCCTCGGTGCGCGTGACGGTGGTCTCGACCTGCGCGATTTGCGAGACCATCAGGCCGGTGCGTGGCGCCAGGACTGTTTTCTGGAAGTAGGAGGAAACCCTTTTTTTGAGGTCGCGCGCCTTACCGACGTAAATCACCTCGCCGCCCGCGTTGAGCATGCGATACACCCCTGGGAGATGGGGCAGGCTGGCGAGAAAGGATTTGGAGTCGAACATTTGAGTTGTGTCAGCAGGTTTTATGCCACGCGCCGGAGCGCCGTGGAGTGCAGTGCCAGTTGTCAGTCAACTTAAAACAACTGTACGTTCTTTGTAGGTGCGAATTCATTCGCACATTGGGCCGAATGAATTCGGCCCTACAAGTAAATCACTCACATTCAACATGACTGGCTACTAGGCGAGAGGCATAAAACCTGTTGAAACAGGCTCCTAATCGGCGTCGAGCAGATCACCCCCAAACGCCCAGTTCTCATAGGGCATTTCGTCGAAGGAAATCACGGTATAGGACTTGGGCTTGTTGGCGATGCGCTCCAGGGTATCGGTGACCTCCTCGGCGATTTTCTGCTTCTGCTCGCGGGTGAGGCTGCCGGCGATGCGGATGTTGACATAGGGCATATCAGTTCCTAATGAAGATTGTCTCGAATATTGGCAAAAACCGCTTCGAACATTTCCGCGGTCAGGCGCCTGGTCTGGGTATTATAACGGCTGCAGTGGTAGCTGTCGTACAGGGACAGGCCCCTCGGCAGCGTATGCACGGCACCATGTGCGAAAGGGTATTGATTGACCTTCAGCCCGATCGCGCGCAGCACCGCCTGATGCGCGATAGTGCCCAGCGCCAGGATCGCCGTGCCCTCGGCCAGAGCGGCGATTTCCCCGCCGAGATAGCTGTTGCACTGCCGGATTTCCGCCAGTTCCGGCTTGTTTTGCGGCGGCAGGCACTTGACCGCATTGGTGATGCGGCAGCCGATCAATTCCAGCCCGTCCGCTGCGCTTACCGATTCCGCCGCGCTGGCGAAACCGAAACGGTGCAGCGTCCGGTACAGCAGTATGCCCGCATGGTCGCCGGTGAACGGCCTGCCGGTGCGATTTGCCCCATGCATGCCCGGTGCCAGACCAACGATCAGCAAGCGCGGC
>JAJYUW010000093.1 GCA_021792335.1 Pseudomonadota bacterium
GTTACGAAACCCCCACCGGCTGGAAATTTTTCGGCAACCTGCTGGACGCCCGCAAGATCACCCTGTGCGGCGAGGAAAGCTTCGGCACCGGTTCCGACCATGTACGCGAGAAGGACGGCCTGTGGGCAGTGCTTTTCTGGCTCGACCTGCTGGCGGCGCGCAAGCAGTCCGTGTCCCAGATCGTGCGCGAACACTGGGCAAAATACGGCCGCAACTACTATTCACGTCATGACTACGAAGAGGTGGACGCAAAAGCCGCGGAAGGCTTGATGCAGCACTTGCGCGAGCGCTTCGGCGAACTGCAGGGCAAGCAATTCGGGGAGCACCATGTCATGTTCTGCGACGATTTCAGCTATACCGACCCGGTGGACCACAGCATCGCCACGGGCCAGGGCATACGCATCGTGTTCGAGAACGGCTCGCGCATCGTCTTTCGACTCTCCGGCACCGGCACCGTGGGCGCAACGCTGCGCGTGTATGTGGAAGCTTACGAACCGGATCCGGCCAGACACGATCTCGACACACAGCTTGCCCTGGCTCCGCTGATCACCCTCGCCGAAGATCTCGGCCAGATCCGCAGCCGCACGGGCCGCGAGCAGCCGACAGTCATTACCTGATATTGGGTGTGAGGTCATTGTTGTGTGCCCACGCTTTTCGTTATCCAACAAGATTTTGTAGCCGCATGAATCCGTTCGCGCCCATTATTGACAACCGGCCTTATAAGTATATATTGTGACTCATTTTTTCCTGCCAAATACCAAATAATACAAGGGAGGATGTTCAAATGCCGGGTATCCAGAAAATCCGGCAGCAGTTCATTCTCAAGAAAGCGCCCTTTTGATTGATGCCTCCGTCCATACTGCTGCCGCACCCTGGGATACCGACGAGCATTTCCGCATCCTGGCCCATCCCGGTCAGATACTGATGTGGGTGTCGGGTGCGGACGGCGGGTTCGAATTCGTCAGTCCGTCCTGGCTGGTTTTCACCGGTCGCGCCCTGGACGATGAGCTGGGCAGGGGCTGGCGCATGCTCATCCATCCGGACGATGTCCGGGCGGCCGAGGAGGGGCTCGATCATGCGCTGAAGGAGCGCTCGGGATTTCGCCTCAAGTATCGCTACTTGCGCGAAGACGGCATGTATTGCTGGTTCGTCAACGAGGGCATGGCGCGCCAGGACGCGGGCGGCAATTTCGCCGGCCATGTCGGGTCGTGTTTCGACGTGACCGTCTATCAGCAGGGCGAAGCGGAATTGCAGCTTTCGCAGCAGCGCATGACCGACCTGCTCTGGCATATCCGCCTGAGTGCCGTGGTGCTCGATACCGAAGGGCGCGTGGTTTTCTGCAACGACAGCCTGCGCCGGCTGCTCAAGGCCTCCGCCGCCGGGCTGTCCGACTGCCGATTGTTCGAACGCCACCTCGCTCCGGGCGCACGTCATCTGCTGGATGAGCTTTATCCCGGCGGCACTCAGGCATCGGATTTTCCGGCCCGGTTCGAAGCTGAACTCGTCAATGCGTCCGGTGAATCCCGCTGGGTGTCGTGGTATGCCATCGTGCTGCGGGAATTTTCCGGGCAGGTGAGTGGCGCGATACTGGTCGGCGACGATGTCACCGAACGGCACCGGGTCGAAGCGGAGCTAGCGCTTACCGCCCGTGTGTTCGAAACCACCGGCCAAGCGATAGTGGTCACCGATGCCTCCGGCGCCATTATTTCAGTCAACCGGGCGTTCACCCAGCTCACCGGCTACAGCAGGCAGGAGGCACTGGGCCAGAACCCGCGCATACTCAAGTCGGGACGTCACGACCAGGCATTTTACGACGCCATGTGGCGCTCGATCAACGATACCGACCACTGGCACGGGGACATCTGGGACCGGCGCAAGGATGGATCTATTTATCCCAAGTTCCTGTCGGTGAGCGCGATCAGGGATGCCCAGGGGGCGATTACCCACTATTCCGGCATTTTCTACGATATCACCGAGCGCAAGGCGATCGAGGAGCGCCTCGAACGGCTGGCTCATTACGACACCCTCACCGGCCTGCCGAACCGCCCCCTGCTGCACGACCGGCTCGACCAGGCGATCGCGCGCGCGGTGCGCGACGATACCAGAGTGGCGCTGCTGTATCTGGACCTGGATCATTTCAAGGAAGTCAACGACACCCTCGGCCACCATGCCGGTGACGAGTTGCTCAAGCTGGTGGCGCAACGCGTCAGGGAGAACGTGCGCGCGGTGGATACGGTAGCGCGTTTCGGCGGCGACGAATTCGTGGTGCTGGTGCCGGACATCAAGGAAATCGACAGCGCCGCGCTGGTAGCGAAAAAAATCATCGACGCCCTGACGCAGCCTTACCGGATCGAGAATCAGGACGTGACTGCATCGCCGAGCATCGGCATCAGCATTTATCCCGACGACCATCACAACCCGGAAACCCTGCTCAAGCATGCGGACCGTGCTATGTACCACGTCAAGCACCACGGACGCGGCAGTTACCGTTTTTTTCACGAACCCAGCTAGTGTAGTGCTTCGTAAATTGCGATACATGCATCACTGGACGCACCTCCCTCATCCCCTTCTCCCGGAGCGCCCTGAAGGGCATAAAGGAGAAGGTTGGGATGAGGGAGGGGTGGGGGTGAGGAAAACCCGCTTGCAGTGCTCTGCGGCTTAAGTTCCGAACAGAATGAAGCACTACACTAGCATCCGGGCATCCCAGGCGCGCCTCGCTCACCTGCCGCTTCCCCATGGTGCGCATTAAGTAAGGGACGGAACACCCTTGGTATTCCGGGTTTTCGGCCTGCGGGGCCTTCCCTTGCCTTGCACAAGCTGTGGCATAATCATGCAATCTTTAACCCTAAAATCTCCTGCCATGATCCCACCTCAAGCAAGAAATTTAGCAGGTTACAGCCCAGCGATAGGGTGCATCATATTGGGGCTGCTGCTCGGGATAAGTTCCTCCAGCGCGTTTTCCAGTACCCTATACAAATGCCGTGCGTACAGCGGCGGATCGTTCTGGTCCGGCACGCCATGCGATAACCGCCTGGCAGCGATCGAGAACAGACGCCAAGTTCCTGATGGAATGTCGCTCAAAGAGCAGATAAAGCTTGTCGAACAGGCAGAGAAGCAATCGAATACAGAACGAACCGCTGAAACAAAAGAACTTGAACGCAGAAAAAAATGCGCGGCTATCGACGACGAACTTAGCCAAATCCAGCGCCGGTATTCAAGCGGGCAATATGTCCCGATAGACCAGGTCAACGCAGATCAAAAGCACACCCGCGACCTGAAATCGCAACAATCTGCAAGACGTTGTTTTCAGTAACCAGTTAAGAGCCCCGGATTTCACTTCGTTTCATCCGGGCTACGCTTGCTGCTCGGCGGCGGACCAAGGGGACCGAAAACCAACCTAACCCCGCCCAGCCCTCCCCAGCGGGGAGGGCACCCAAAAACCGGGCTCCGCCCACAAAACCCAAATCCCCTTCTGCACCGCCTCGATTTTCCTAAAAATTCGGGGGCAGTCGGCGAGGACTGTCTGAGCGCGCAGCGCGAGTTCCGCATACGATCTTTCATCCTAGAAACCTCAGTTGAACGATGCAAACCCTTCGATACGCCCGCTGCGCGGGCTACCCAGGGCGAACGGTCTCTCACCAAACTGGTGACCACCCCGTTCGTGCTGAGTAGCGCGGTTTCTTGCGCGTATCGAAGCATGAGCGGGGTGGCAACTGAGTTTTCTAGGTTCATCCGCTCTTGTCCTATACGACCCGAAGGAGAGTGTAGGGTTAGCGGATAGAAAGTCGGAGTCCCTTTAGGGGCAGCCGCCCGGATTTTTAGGAAAACCGAGGGAAGCCCGAAGGTCCGGCGCGGCAGGGTGCCCTTTTGTTTGGTTCCTTTATTTTGGGCAAGCAAAATAAAGGAACCTGCCGCCGGGCAGCCCCCGGCATCTAAACATCTGCGCGTAGCGCACACAAACCATCCGGCGCAATGCGCTTCGCTTATTGACGCCCTACCATTACTACGCCTTAAGCACGTTACTTTACTTTGCGCCTTACGCGCGTTAAGCCCCCAACAACCCAACCCCACACACCCCCGCCGCCCGCCTCAACCCCTTATCCTGCGTCGCCAGCGACACCCCCTCCCGCATGGCAAGTTCCAGATAGGCCGCATCATAGGCACTCAACCGCTGCTCGCGAGCAAGCGTCAGAATCCCGGAAAGCGCGCGCTGCGACGTGGCGGCATCCACCCGAATTGGCAGCGCATCCAGCAAGGCGATAAATCGGCTGGTTCTGGCTTCGGTGCTGCGGCCTTTTCTTTCCCCGACCAGCAGCACATTAGCTACCTCCAGGGGCCAGATTGTGGGAACCAGCGCTTCGTTCTCCGCCAGGCTTTCCAGAATTGCAGATGTATAGGCGTTGGCCTCGTCCTCGAAATACCAAGCCATCACGACCGAATTGTCGAGCACGAAACGGCTCACCGCCGCCCCTCCTCGATCATTTCGCGGATAGTCGTGCCGCCTGTGGTGTGCCCTTTTGCGAAAGTTTTCAGCTCGTTGATGACCGCGTGGATGTCGGGTTTTGCCACCGGCACAACAGGCACCAGCATCGCCACGGGAACCCCATGCTTGGTGATGGTGACCCGCTCGCCATGCTGGACGCGCTCAAGCAGGCTGGGCAAATGCGTTTTCGCCTCGTAGGCTCCCACTTCCATGATTTTCCTCCAAACTTGATTTAGACTAGATCAGACCAGTCTATGCCGATTGATTCATTCCATCAAGTTGCCGCAATGAAAAATATGCCGCAGGTGTAGGATGCGGTGAGCCGCGCGAACCGCATCAGTCGCGATTGATGCGGTTCTTTCGTCACCGCATCCTACAGCCTTACAAATGAAAAAAGGCGCAGTCTCCTGCGCCTTTATCTCCCGAGCCTTAATCCCAGCTCAAAGCCCCGCCAGATTGATACTCCGTCACCCTCGTCTCAAAGAAGTTCTTCTCCTTCTTCAAATCCATCATCTCGCTCATCCACGGAAACGGGTTGCTCGCCCCCGGATAAAGCTGATCCAGCCCTATCTGCTGGCAGCGGCGGTTGGCGATGAAACGCAGGTATTCCTTGAACATCGAGGCATTCATGCCGAGCACGCCGCGCGGCATGGTGTCTTCGGCATAGGCGTATTCCAGCTCCACCGCCTTCCTGATCAGGCCGGCGATCTCGACGCGGAATTCCGGCGTCCACAGGTGCGGATTTTCCATCTTGATCTGGTTGATCAGGTCGACGCCGAAGTTGAGGTGCATGGATTCGTCGCGCAGGATGTACTGGTACTGCTCGGCGGCGCCCACCATCTTGTTCATCCGGCCCAGGGCGAGGATCTGCACGAAACCGACATAGAAGAAGATGCCTTCCATGATGCAGGCGAAGACGATGATCGAGCGCAGCAGCTTCTGGTCGTCTTCCGGCGTGCCGGTCTTGAATTCCGGGTTGCACAGGGTGTCGATGAAGGGGATGAGGAACTCGTCCTTGTCGCGGATCGACGGGATCTCGTGGTACATGTTGAAGATCTCGCCTTCATCCAGACCCAGGCTTTCGACGATGTACTGGTAGGCGTGGGTGTGGATGGCTTCCTCGAACGCCTGGCGCAGCAGGTATTGGCGGCATTCCGGCGCGGTGATGTGGCGGTAGGTGCCGAGCACGATGTTGTTGGCGGCCAGGGAGTCGGCGGTGACGAAGAAGCCGAGGTTGCGCTTGACGATGCGGCGCTCGTCCTCGGTCAGACCGTTGGGGTCTTTCCACAGCGCGATGTCGCGGTTCATGTTCACTTCCTGCGGCATCCAGTGGTTGGCGCAGGCATCCAGATACTTCTGCCATGCCCATTTGTACTTGAACGGCACCAACTGGTTGACGTCGGCGCCGCCGTTGATGATGCGCTTGTCTTCCACGCGCACGCGGCGGGTGTCGTTGATGCCGGTGAGCGCGGCGGAAACCGGCTCGGCGGCCAGCTGCGGCACACCTTGCGGCGTGAGCGCAGCGGGCTTGGTGGTCATGGTGTCTTCGAAACTCAGCATATTGTTTGTCTCCTTGATTATTTCTTCACCGCAGTTCATGTAGGTTGGGTTAGGCGCGGTTTTTTGCGCCGTAACCCAACAAACCCAATCTTCCTTAAAAATGTTGGTTTTGAAGTTTGGGTTTGTTGGGTTACGCGATAAAGCCGCTAACCCAACCTACATGACTGTGGTTAGTTGTCCTTTACTGGCAAGCCTCGCATTCCGGATTGTCAATCGAACAGAACTTGGTCTCCGCCGCGACGCCGCCGTCCACACCCGTAAAGGGCATCCCCGACGAGCCCACGCCGCCTTGCGGCGGGGTCGTCGAGACCGGCACGGCGTTCAGCGCGCCGGCCTTGGAGGTGGATTTCTCGGCGTGGGTGGCGCCCAGGCTGCGCAGATAGTAGGTGGTCTTGAGGCCGCGCAGCCAGGCGAGGCGGTAGGTTTCGTCGAGTTTCTTGCCGGAGGGCTGGCCGATGTAGATGTTCAGGCTCTGCGCCTGGTCGATCCACTTCTGGCGGCGCGCAGCGGCCTCGATCAGCCAGCTCGGGTCGACCTCGAAGGCTGTGGCGTAAAGGCTGCGCAGGTCCGCCGGAATGCGGTCGATCTTGCTCAGGGTGCCGTCGAAATACTTGAGGTCGGAAATCATCACCTCGTCCCACAGGCCCGTGGCTTTCAGGTCTTCGACCAGGTACTGGTTGACCACGGTGAACTCGCCGGAGAGGTTGGATTTGACGTAGAGGTTCTGGTAGGTCGGCTCGATGCTGGCGGAGACCCCGACGATGTTGGCGATGGTCGCGGTCGGCGCGATCGCCAGGCAGTTGGAGTTGCGCATGCCGAACTGCTGGATGCGGGCGCGCAGGGCTTCCCAATCCAGGGTGACGGACTCGTCCAGCTCCAGGTAGCCGCCGCGCGCCTCTTTCACCGTGCTGTTTCCCTCGTGCGGCAGGATGCCTTGACTCCACAGGCTGCCGCTGAAGGTGGCGTAGCGGCCGCGCTCTTCGGCCAGCTCGGTGGAAGCCATGTAGGCGTAGTAAGCGACCGCCTCCATGCTGCGATCGGCGAATTCCACCGCATTCTGGCTGGCGTAAGGGATGCGCATCGCATGCAGGCAATCCTGGAAGCCCATGATGCCCATGCCCACCGGGCGGTGCTTGAGGTTGGCGTTGCGCGCCTTGGCCACGGCGTAGTAATTGATGTCGATGACGTTGTCGAGCATGCGCATGGCGGTGCGCACCGTGCGCTGCAGCTTGTCGATGTCGAGCACGCCATCCTGATTGATGTGCGCCACCAGATTGACCGAGCCCAGGTTGCACACGGCGATTTCGTGCTCGTTGGTGTTGAGCGTGATCTCGGTGCAGAGGTTGGAGCTGTGCACCGTGCCCACGTGCTGCTGCGGGCTGCGGATGTTGCACGGGTCCTTGAAGGTGATCCAGGGATGGCCGGTTTCGAACAGCATGGTGAGCATCTTGCGCCACAGCTGCAGGGCGGGGATTTTCTTGAACAGCTTGAGCTCGCCGCGCACGGTCTTTTCTTCGTAGGCAGTGTAGGCTTCCTCGAAGGCCTTGCCGAACTTGTCGTGCAGGTCAGGCACATCGTTGGGGCTGAACAGGGTCCAGTCGGCGCCTTCCATCACGCGCTTCATGAACAGGTCGGGAATCCAGTTGGCGGTGTTCATGTCGTGCGTGCGGCGGCGGTCGTCGCCGGTGTTCTTGCGCAGCTCCATGAACTCCTCGATGTCGAGGTGCCAGGTTTCCAGGTAGGCGCAGACCGCACCCTTGCGCTTGCCACCCTGGTTCACCGCCACCGCGGTGTCGTTGACCACCTTGAGGAAGGGCACCACGCCCTGCGATTTGCCGTTGGTGCCCTTGATGTGGGAACCCAGCGCGCGCACACGGGTCCAGTCGTTGCCCAGGCCGCCGGCGAATTTGGACAGCAGTGCGTTTTCCTTGATCGCCTCGTAGATGCCGTCGAGATCGTCGCTCACCGTGGTGAGGTAGCAGGAAGAAAGCTGGCTGCGGCAGGTGCCGGCGTTGAACAGGGTCGGCGTCGAGCTCATGAAATCGAAGCTGGAGAGCACATTGTAGAACTCGATGGCGCGCGCCTCGCGGTCGATCTCGTTGAGGGAGAGGCCCATCGCCACGCGCATGAAGAAGGCCTGCGGCAGCTCGATGCGGCGCTCGTCGATGTGCAGAAAATAGCGGTCGAACAGGGTCTGCAGGCCGAGGTAGCCGAACTGCAGGTCGCGCTCCGCTTTCAGGGCGACGCCCAGGCGCTTGAGGTCGAACTGCGCCAGACGCTCGTCGAGGCGCTCGGCGGCGATGCCCTGCTTGATGAAATCGGGGAAATATTCGGCGTAGCGCGTCGCCATGTCGGCCTGGGTCGCCGGCTCGCCCAGCACTTCCTTGCGGATGGTGTCGAGCAGCAGGCGCGCGGTGACGAAGCTGTAGGCGGGGTCCTTCTCGATCAGGGTGCGCGCGGAGAGAATGGCGGACTTGCCCACTTCCTCGGCCGGCACGCCGTCGTACAGGTTCTTCAGGGTGTGTTCGAGTATCGCCTGCGGATTGACCGCCGCCCCCAGCCCTTCGCAGGCCGATTGCAGCAGGCCGTTGAGGCGCTCCATGTCGAGCGGGCGGG
>JAJYUW010000008.1 GCA_021792335.1 Pseudomonadota bacterium
TGCGGCGTCGATCAGGCCGGCCATCAGCTTGTGGCCGATGGCTTTGTGTTGCCACTGGTCGCTGACCACCAGGGCGAATTCGCAGCTTTCCCCATCCGGATTGATGGCGTAGCGGCACACCCCGATCTCCACTTCCTTGCCGTTTTCCTCGGTCACGGCAATCAGCGCCATTTCGCGGTCATAGTCGATCTGCGTGAAGCGCACCAGCATGGTTTGCGAAAGTTCATGCATGGTGTTCATGAAGCGGAAATATTTGGTCTCTTCCGACAGGTTGCGCACGAACTCCTGCACCATTTCGGCATCCTCCGGGCGGATCGGGCGGATCGTGATATCGGTGCCGTCCGGCAGCTGCCAGTCGGTAACCAGATGGGAAGGGTAGGGATAGATCGCCATGTGGGCATAGCGGTCGCCGGAGAGCGGGAAAAAGTCCACCATTACGCGGGCATCCGCCGCCAGTGCGCCATGCTCGTCCACGATCAGCGGATTGATGTCCATTTCCTTGAGCCAGGGCAACTCGCAGACCATTTCTGACACGCGCAGCAACAGGCTTTCCAGCACTTCCATCTGGATTGGCGGCATGTGGCGGAAGGCGCCGAGCAGTTTGGAGACCCGCGTGCCATTGATGAGCTCGCGTACCAGGAAACGGTTCAGCGGCGGTAGCGCGACGGCGCGGTCGCCCAGGACCTCCAC
The DNA here is from genome assembly GCA_021792335.1 of Pseudomonadota bacterium. Taxonomy (GTDB): domain Bacteria; phylum Pseudomonadota; class Gammaproteobacteria; order Burkholderiales; family Sulfuricellaceae; genus Sulfuricella. The sequence goes on from JAJYUW010000008.1 coordinate 691, forward strand.
CGTGGTGCCGCCGGCACCGAAGGTGATCACGGGGCCGAACACCGGGTCGGAGGTGACGCCCACCATCAGTTCCCGTCCGTTGGGCTTGACCACCATCGGCTGGATGGCGATGCCGTCGATGTGCGCATTGGGGCGGTTCTTCTTCACTTCGGTGATGATTTCGTTGTACGCGGCCCGCACTGCCGGAGAATTCATCAGGTTGAGCTTGACGCCGCCTGCGTCCGACTTGTGGGTAATGTCGGGCGAGTTGATTTTCATCGCCACCGGGTAGCCAAGTTGCTGCGCCAGCAACAGCGCCTCGCCAGGGGAGCGCGCGATGACGGTGTTTGCCACCGGAATGCGGAAGGCCGCCAGCAGCGCCTTCGATTCCATTTCAGAGAGTACCTTGCGCCGCTCCGCCAGGGCGGTTTCAATCAGCATGCGCGCCCCTTCCAGATCCGGCTCGTCATGGTGCGACAGGGGGCCGGGCGTTTGCGCCAGCAGACGCTGGTTGCAGTAAAAGGCGGTGATGTAGGAGAACGCTTCAACCGCCGATTCTGGCGTGCTGAAGGTGGGAATCCTGGCTTGGGCAAAGGCTGCCCGGCCCTCGCTGATCTGGATGTCGCCCATCCAGCTGGTGAGCAAGGGCTTGTTGAATTTTCCGGCAATCTCGATCAGCGACTGAGCCACTTCCAGCGGGCGCGTCATCGCCTGGGGGGTGAGTATCACCAGCGCACCGTCCACGCCGGGATCTTCCATGCAAATGGTGACTGCGTCGCGGTAGCGTTCCGGTGTGGCATCGCCGATGATGTCCACCGGGTTGTTGTGCGACCAGGTGGCAGGCAGTACTTTGTTGAGCTGCTCGATGGTCTGCTCGGACAGGCTGGCGACGCTCACGCCCAAGTCGACTGCATGGTCGATCGCCATCACGCCCGGTCCGCCGCCGTTGGTGATGATCGCCAGGCGGTTGCCGCTGGAACGGTGGCGCGAAGAAAGCGCCTTGGCGGCGGAAAACAGCTCGCCGATCGACATCACGCGCACCACGCCGGCGCGGCGGACGGCGGCATCGAACACGTCGTCTGAGCCGACCAGCGCGCCGGTGTGCGACATCACCGCTTTCGAGCCGGCGGCATGACGGCCGACCTTGACCACGAACACCGGCTTGCTGCGGGCGGCGGCGCGCAGGGCGCTCATGAAGCTGCGCGATTTGTGGATGCCCTCGATGTAGATCAGGATGCTTTCGGTCTTCGGGTCCGAGGCGAGATAGTCGAGGATTTCGCCGAAGTCGACGTCGGCCGAGGTGCCCATGGAAACCACGCTGGAAAAGCCGATATCGTTGGCCGGTGCCCAGTCGAGAATGGCGGTGCAGAGCGCGCCGGACTGAGAGACCAGCGCGAGGTTGCCGGACTTGATGTTGCCCTTGAAGAACGTGGCGTTGAGCCCGATGCCGGTGCGCATGATGCCGAGACAGTTGGGGCCGATGATGCGCACGCCATAGGTTTTTGCATTGGCCAGCATGGCGCGCTCGATTGCCGCACCGTGAGCGCCTACTTCGCTGAAACCGGCGGAAAGTACCACTGCGGAGCGCACGCCGTGCCTGCCGCAGGCCTCTATGATGTCGGGCACGGTCTCGGCCTTGGTGCAGATTACCGCCAGCTCTACCGGCTTTCCGATATCCTCGATCGAGGCATAGGCGCGCTTTCCCTGTATCTTCTTGTGGGTCGGGTTGATCGGGTAAAGCGTCCCCTTGAAGCCGCTTTCCAGCATATTCTTGAACACGATCGCACCAACCGAGTCGGGGCGTTCGCTGGCGCCGATGACGGCGACCGAATTAGGGGAAAATAGTGTGCTGAGGTAATGTTGTCCCATGGTCTTGCGCTCGCTGTTATTTAGGGTAAATATAAGCATATGGCACGAAAGCCTGACATAGGGGCTTTCAGCCACTCTCTTGTATATTATAGATGACTAAACTATTTTGGGTGTGACGTGCATACAGCCTATATTAACCACCCCGACTGTCTCAAGCATGAAATGGGCGGGCAGCATCCTGAGTGCGCGGCTCGGCTGAGGGCGATTGAAGATCAGTTGATTGCCTCTGGTCTGTTGCCCTACCTTCAGCATTATGATGCGCCTCTTGCCACATTCGAGCAACTAGCGCGCGTACATGAGGCTCATTACATCGAGACCGTTAAATCTGCTTCGCCCGAGGAGGGTCTGGTTTATCTGGATCCCGACACGGCGATGAACCCCTTTACCCTGAATGCGGCCTTGCGTGCTGCCGGGGCGGTGGTCCTGGCGACAGATCTGGTGCTGGAACGCAAGGTGGAGAACGCCTTCTGCGCGATCCGCCCCCCGGGGCATCATGCCGAATCCGCTCGTGCAATGGGTTTCTGCTTCTTCAACAACGTCGCGGTTGGCGTGGCGCACGCCATGGCGCATTACGGGCTGAAGCGAGTCGCCATTGCCGATTTTGATGTGCATCACGGCAACGGAACCGAGGAGATTTTTCGCGATGACCCGCGCGTGATGCTTTGCTCCACCTTCCAGCACCCGTTCTACCCGCATTGCGGTGCGGATAGCGGCAATGACCACATCATCAATGTGCCCCTGCCGGCAGGGACGGATGGGGAGGGGTTCCGCAAGGCGGTGAGCGAACAGTGGCTGCCGGCGCTGGAGCACTTCAGGCCGGAAATGCTGTTCATTTCTGCCGGTTTTGATGCTCACTGGGAGGATGATATGGCCATGTTCAAGCTCAGGGAGTCCGACTATGCCTGGGTGACGCAGCAGATCAAGGACATTGCGGAAAAGTATGCCCATGGCCGTATCGTCTCGGTGCTTGAGGGCGGCTACGAACTTCACGCACTGGGGCGCAGCGTGGCTGCGCACATCAAGGTGCTGAGCGGTCTCTAAACTGCCCTATTTTCCGCAGTTCTGGCATAATTCCCGGGCGTTTTTAATAAACTTGAGGAATTGACCATGAAAAAACTGCTGACCATTCTCGCTGCCGTCGCTTTTGCCGCCACGACAGCGCTTCCCGCGGCGGCTGCCGAGTCCAACGAACTTGTCGCTGCTCCGGCGGCGAAGACTGCCAAGGGCGGGCATAAAGCCAAAAAGGCCAAGAAGGTCAAAAAGACCGCCAAGCGCAAGTCCACGCACGCGCGCAAACACCGCCGCTAATCCCGTTCCAGCGTTCTCAATCCGAGGTTAAACCATGTCAGGTGACGGTTTTCACGTTCACGGTGCGCACGACCATGAGGTCGAACATCAGGCCCAACACGGGCCGGGGTTGGCCCAGTCGGTCGCCATTTTTACCGCCATCCTTTCCACCGTCGGCGCGATCGTCAGCTACCAGGGCGGCGCCACCCAGAACGAAGCGATGTTGTACAAGAACGAAGCGGTGCTGCAGAAGTCGCATGCCTCCGACCAGTGGAATTTTTATCAGGCCAAGAGCACCAAGGGCCACCTGATGGAACTGGCGGCCGCTATCGCACCGGCGGATAAGCAGGAGTTCTACAAGAAGCAGATCGAGAAATACAATCAGGAGAAGAAGGAAATCAAGGCGGTCGCCGAGGAACTGGAGAAAAAATCCGAGGAGGCCAACAAACATAGCGAACACATGATGCATCCGCATCACCGCCTGGCGCAAGCCATGACGCTGATCCAGATTGCCATCGCGCTCGCTTCCATGACCGTGCTGACGCGCAAGCGGTGGCTGTTCGCCGGTGCCGGCATCGCAGCCGCGGGTGGTTGCGCATTGTGGGCTATGGCCTGGCTGGCATGAAGGAGATCCTTTACGACTGGGGTGGCGCCAACGCCTGGCTGTTTCATCTTGTCAACGATGTGCGCGCCGGCTGGCTCGACCAGTTCATGCTGTTCGGCACCGCCATCGGGGACCACACCAGCTTTGTGCCGATACTGTGTTTGCTGATGCTGGCGGCGGTGTTTACGGTTTCACTAACCTACTCGCGCGATCCTTCCCACGGGGAACAAGCCGCCCTGCTTTGGCTCGGCGCAATCGCCGTGTTCGCCATCGGCTACTGGCTGGACGGCGCATTGCTGGACTGGCTCAAACCGGTGCTGGATTTCCCGCGCCCTCCGCTGGCACTGGGAGAGGCCAATGTTCACATTGTTGGCGAGGCCAAGTTCCATCACAGCTTTCCCAGCGGCCATTCCTCCTTCGCCATGCTGGTGTGTGCCTCGTTTTGGCCGCTCGGCCGCTACTGGCAGATCGGCGGCGTGTTTTTCATGCTTTGGGTCGGCCTGTCGCGCATCAGCCTGGGTGCACATTTTCCCGCCGACGTGCTGGGTGGTTTTTTTCTCAGCCTGCTGGTGGTGCTGGTGGTGCGCTTTGCGATCAATCGCCTGGCCATTGCCGCTCGTTATCCGGCCAGCTTGCGATAGATTTCCAGGCGCCGGGGATCGATCTTGCCGGTTGCGGCCGCTTCCAGCAGGGCGCAGCCCGGCTCGACCAAATGGCGGCAATTGCTGAAGCGGCAGCGGCCGCCCAGGTAGGGCCGGAATTCGACGAAGGCATGGGCGATGTCTTGCGCGCTGACATGGGCCAACCCGAATTCCTGCAAGCCGGGCGAGTCGATGATGTGGCTGTCGCCGTCGAGGTGGTAGAGGCGCGCATGGGTGGTGGTGTGCTTGCCGGAATTCAGCGCCTGCGAGATTTCGCGCGTGTGCGCCTGCACATCGGGCAGCAGGGCGTTGATGATGCTCGACTTGCCCATGCCTGATTGCCCTACCAGCACGCTGGTTTCGCCCTGCAAGTAGGGGCGCAGCGGGCTGATGTCCTGCTTGGCCGACAGGGTCAGCAGCGGGTAGCCGAGGTCGCGGTAGAGCTGCAACTGCCCTAATGCCGCGCGCGTTTCCTGTTCCAGGTCGCACTTGTTGAGTACGATCAGCACCTTGAGTCCGGCGACCTCGGCCGCGAGCAGGCAGCGGCTGACAAGATCCTCATAGAAGCTCGGTTGCGCAGCCACCACGATGATGATCTGGGTGACGTTGGCGGCGATGATTTTTTCGCGGAATTCGTCGGAGCGGAACAGCAGCGAAGTGCGTGGCTCTATGGATTTGATCACGCCCTGGGCGGGACCGGTCATTTCGATCCTCAGGCGGTCGCCGCAGGCGACGCCGCCTTTCTTGCCGCGGGTGACGCAGGAGACGAGGCCGCCGTCCGCGGTTTCCACCTCGAAGTGCCGGCCAAAGGCGGCGACGACCTGACCGTACAAAGTCGCCGCCTGATGCTTATTTGAAATGGTAATAGGCGTTGTTCAGGTAGGCGCCGACGTGGTTTTCTTCCTCGGGAAACCAGTTTGCGCCGGCATTGGCGTTGCAGCCGCTGATGCGTGCCTGGAGCTGTTGCGGGCTTTTCACCTTGCGTTCGAGACGGGAGTAAATGGCGGAGCCGTCACCGCCCACCATGGAAACGTGGCAGCTGACGCAGGATTTGCCGTGCAGGGTTTTGCCGATCTTCGCGTCGCCTTTGGGGAAGGGGCCGGCAAAAGACGGTGCGCTGGCGAGCAGCAGGCCGAAAAGCATGACGATAAGTTTCATGGGGGTCTCCGTTGGGCTGTGTTGTCAGATGTTACCACTACTGCCCTGCAGATGCGCAATACGGATCGCCGCCGGCGGGTGGGAATCGTAGAACGCGGAATGCAGGGGATCGGGCGTAAGCGTCGCGGCATTGTCGTTGTAGAGCTTGACCAGCGCCCGGACCAGATCCTGTGCGCTGGCATTTTTCGCTGCATAGCTGTCCGCCTCGAATTCGTTCAGGCGCGAATAAAAACTCATCAGCGGCTGCAGCAGGAAGGTGAATGCGGGCATTGCGAGCAGGAACAGCAGGAGACCGGTGGCGGTGCTTTGCGTGGTGACGCCGAGGCCATGATAGAACCATGCCTTGTCCATCAGCCAGCCCAGCAGCCAGAGTCCGGCGAGGCTCATGGCGGCCATCAGGACGATGCGCTTGACGATGTGGCGGTGCTTGAAGTGCCCCAGCTCGTGGGCCAGCACCGCGATGATTTCGTCGTGGCCGAGGCGTGCCAGCAAGGTGTCGAAAAACACGATGCGCTTGGATTTGCCGAAGCCGGTGAAATACGCGTTGCCGTGGGTGCTGCGCCTGGAGCCGTCCATCACGTAAAAGCCTTGCGCCCTGAAGCCGCATTTATCCAGCAGCTGTTCGATGCGGCCTTTCAGCGTCGGGTCGTCAAGCGGCATGAACTTGTTGAACAGCGGCGCGATGAAGGCGGGATACACCGCCAGCACCAGCAGGTTGAACGCCATCCATGTTCCCCACACGTAGAGCCACCAGTATTCCCCCATCTGCGCCATCAGCCACAGCACGCCGAGCACCAGCGGGATGCCGAGCAGCGCCCCGAGCAGCACCTGCTTGGCGAGGTCGGCAAAAAACAGCGCCACGGTCATTTTGTTGAAGCCGAAACGGGCATCGATGCCGAAGGCGCGGTACAATCCCAGCGGGATTTCTATCACTGCGGAGATGGCGAAAACGCTCAGGATCAGCGCGGTGCCCTGCCACAACCCCGGTCCGAGCAGGTTCTGCCACAGGGTGTTCAGCGCATCGATTCCGCCGCCCAGGGTGAAGGCCAGTAGCAGCGCGACTTCCAGCAGGATGTTGAGGTTGCCCAGGCGGGTCTTGGCGATGCTGTAATCCGCTGCCTTGTGGTGCGATTCGAGGCTGATGCTGCCGGAAAAATCCGTCGGCACGCTGTCGCGGTGCGCCCGGATGTGGCGTATATGGCGCAACGCGAGCCAGTAGCGCAGCAGCGTGCTGAGCGCGAGTGCTATGATGAAAACCAGGGTAAACGTTTGCATGGGAAAATTTATAATGAATCAGGATACAATAGAGCGCTTTTGCACTGTTAGGTTCCCATTATGGCACAAGACAACAACCGCCTCATCTGGCTCGACATGGAGATGACCGGCCTGTTTCCCGAACGCGACCGCATCATCGAGATTGCCCTGGTCATCACCGATTCCAATCTGGACACCATTGCCGAAGCACCGGTTCTGGTGGTGCACCAGTCCGACGAGGTGCTCAATGGCATGGATGACTGGAACAAGGCGACCCACGGCAAATCCGGCCTGATCGACAAGGTCAAGGCGTCGAAGCTGGATGATGCGGCCGTCGAGGCGCAGCTGATCGAGTTTCTCAAGGAATACATCCCGGCAAAAAAGTCGCCGATGTGCGGCAATTCGATCTGCCAGGATCGCCGCTTCATGGCGAATTACATGCCCAGGCTCGAAGATTATTTCCATTACCGCAACCTCGACGTGAGCACGCTGAAGGAACTGGCCAAGCGCTGGGCGCCGAAGGTTTACGGCGGTTTCAAGAAGGAGAACAGCCACACTGCGCTGGCTGACGTGTACGAATCCATCGGCGAACTGAAGTATTACCGCGCCAATTTCCTCCGTGAGTCTTAAAGCGTTTCAGGTCGTAAGGATAGAGCATGAAGCAAGGGTCTACATTCGTCATCGAGGTCAACCCGAAAATTCCGCGCAAGCTGCTGCGCCTGGAAGAGCTGGCTAACAATCTCTGGTACAGCTGGGACAAGCCGACACGAACCTTGTTTGCACGCCTCTACCCCAGCTTGTGGGATGCGGTGGGGCACAACCCCAAGGTGTTCCTGCGCCGGGTTGACGAGAACCGCCTGGTGGAGGCGGCGGAAGACCAGGTTTTTCTCGCTACCGTGAACCGCGTGCTGTCGGCTTACGACACGTATCACAACGAACCGCTGCGCCGTAGCAGTAACCACGAACAGTTCCAGGAAGGCGACCTGATCGCTTACTTCTGTGCCGAGTTCGGCTTTCACGAGAGCTTTCCCATCTATTCCGGCGGCCTCGGCATTCTTGCCGGCGATCACTGCAAGGCGGCGAGCGACCTGCGCCTGCCCTTCGTCGGCGTCGGCCTGCTTTATCGCCAGGGGTACTTCTCCCAGATCATAGATGGCGAAGGCAACCAGATCGCCACCTACACCGATTCGGATTTCGAGGATCTGGCCATTATCCCCGCCCAGGGAGAGGATGGCAGAGAGGTGCATGTTCCAGTCGCTCTGCCCGGGCGGGAGGTGATGGTCAAGGTATGGCAGGCCCGTATCGGACATGTCACCCTGTACCTGCTCGATACCGACCTCGAGGCAAACACGCCCGAGGATCGCGACATCGCCCATCAGCTCTATGGCGGCGACCGCAACATGCGCATCATGCAGGAGATCATACTTGGCGTCGGCGGGGTGCTCGCCCTCAAGGCCCTTGGGCTCAAGCCCACGGTGTGGCATATAAACGAGGGCCATGCCGCCTTCCTGGTGCTGGAGCGCGCCCGCCACCTGGCCGCCGGGGGGCTGGATTTTGCCGGCGCACTGGAAGCGGCCGCAGCCAATACCGTGTTCACCACCCATACGCCGGTGCCCGCGGGGCACGACCAGTTTGCTGAAAACATGGTATGGGATTATTTCCAGTACATGTGCCACGAGCTGAAAATCGGCAAGGAGGAATTCCTCGCCCTGGGCAGGACGCCGGACGGACCGGATTTCAACATGACGGCCCTGGCGCTCAACGGCTCCCGTTTTCATAACGGCGTCAGCCAGATCCATGGCGACGTGTCATCGCGCATCTGCGCCAGCCAGTGGCCGCAGGTGATGCCCGATGAAAACCCGATGAGCTATGTCACCAACGGTGTGCACGTGCCCACTTTTCTGGCGCAGGAATGGATCGACCTGTTCGACAATGTATTCGGCTACGAATGGCGGCACCGCCTTTCCGACCAGAGCTACTGGACGCGCATCGACGAGATTCCGGACCAGCTGTTCTGGAGCGTGCGCCAGTCGCTCAAGTCGCAAATGCTTCAACTGGTGCGCGCCCGCATCAGCGAACAGCATTTCCGCAACCACGGCTCCGAGGCCCATCTCGACCGGCTGCTGAAGTATGTCGACCCCTACAATCCGAATGTGCTCACGATAGGCTTTGCCCGCCGCTTCGCCACTTACAAGCGCGCTGCGCTGCTGTTTGAGAACATCGAATGGCTGAGCCAGATCATTTCCGAGTCCGACCGTCCGGTGCTATTCCTCTTCGCCGGCAAGGCGCACCCTGCCGACCATCCCGGCCAGGATCTGATCCGGCAGATTCAGAATATCTCCCGCGTGCCGGAATTCGAAGGCAAGGTGCTGCTGGTGGAAGGCTATGATCTGGGGCTGGCGCGCCGTCTGGTGGCGGGTGTGGACGTATGGCTCAACAATCCGGTTTACCCGCTCGAGGCGAGCGGCACATCGGGCATGAAGGCGGGCATCAACGGCGCCATCAATTTAAGCGTGCTGGACGGCTGGTGGGGAGAAGGCTACGATGGCACCAACGGCTGGGCGATCAAGCCGGCACCCACCTACCTGGATGACTACCGCCGCAACAAGGAAGACAGCCAGACCCTGTACGAGATTTTGCAGGACAGCGTCGTTCCCCATTATTACAGCCGCGGAAAAATGGGCTACTCGCCGGAATGGCTCAAGCGCTCCAAGCGCTCCATGGCCACCCTGTTGCCGCGCTTCAATTCAAATCGCATGGTGGGCGAATATGTTTCCCGCTTTTACCTGCCAGCCAGCCGCCAGGGGGCGCTGTACGCCCGGAAAGGGTACGAAAACGCGAAGCGCCTTTCGGCCTGGAAAAGGAGGGTCCGCACGGCATGGCAGGGCGTCGAAATCCGCCGCCTGGATGAGCCGAAGAAGCGCATTCAGTTCGGTGACAATGTGCATTTTGAAGTGGCCCTGAAGCTGAACGGCCTGGTTCCGGAAGATATAGTGGTCGAACTGCTGATGCGGCGTCCGACCCGCAAAGAGATGAAGGATTACCTGCACTTCAGTTTTGCGTTCCAGGGCGTCATGGAGGCGACTGGCGAGCACCTCTTCGTCCTTGACCTGGCTCCCGAACACTGCGGCCGGCAGGATTACAAGATCCGCGTTTACCCCTGGGATGAGATGTTGACCCATCCGCTGGAAATGGGGCTGATGGTGTGGCTTTAAGAAAGTCCTGAGTTCTGAGTGGAAAGTCCGAGTAGTTGAGACTCAGAACTCAGAACCGCTCCGTAGAGCGCCAGGTAATCTGCGGCACTTTTTTCCCAACTGAAATCCCGCTCCATGCCGTTGCGCAGCAGGCTGCGCCATGTCGCATGGTCGCGGTAGACGGCGAGCGCGCGCCTGACGCAGGCGTGCAAATCCCCGGCAGTCATATGCCTGAAGACAAAACCGGTGGCGCTGTGGTCGGCCAGCGTCCTTGGGTTGGCATCGACCACCGTGTCGGATAGCCCGCCGGTGGCGTGCACCACCGGTGGCGTGCCATAGCGCTGGCTGTACATCTGGTTCAGGCCGCATGGCTCGAAGCGTGACGGCATCAGGAACAGGTCCGCGCCCGCCTCGATCAGATGCGAAAGGCCCTCGTCAAAGCCGATCATCGCTGCCACCTTACCCGGATGCGCCCGGGCGAGCTTTCTGAACCCTTCTTCCAGGACCGCATCGCCCGTTCCCAGCAGCACGATCTGCACCGGCTCTTCAAGCAGATGCGGCGCGACTTTCAATAGCAGGTCCAGCCCCTTCTGGTGGGTGATGCGGCTGATTATGCCGAGCAGCGGGGTAGCCGGGTCGAGGGCTAGCCCCATTTTTTCCTGCAGGACACGCTTGTTGGCGGCCTTGCCAGCTATATTGTCAGCGTCGTAAGCCTGAATCAGGTGCCGGTCGGTGGCGGGGTTCCAGTCCTTGGTGTCGATGCCGTTGACGATGCCGGTAAGTTGCTTGCGGCGGTGGGCAAGCAACCCCTGCATGCCGAAGCCGAGCGGCTCTTTCTGGATTTCCCGCGCATAGTTCGGGCTGACGGTGGTGATGTGGTCGGCGTAATACAACCCAGCCTTGAGGAAGGAAAAGTTGCCGTAAAATTCCACCCCTTCCATGTTGAAGCATTCCGGTGGCAGGCCGACCTGGTCAAAGGTCTGCGCGGGAAAGATGCCCTGAAAGGCGAGGTTGTGGATGGTCATCACCGATGCCGCTTTTTTCCTGCCCGGCGCAAAATGCAACAGGGCGGGTGCGAGCCCGCTCTGCCAGTCATTGCAGTGAACGATGCCGGGGCGAAACGACAAGGGCGACGCGTCGCTGCCAAGGATTGCGCCGATGCGGGAGAGCAGGGCGAAACGCCGGGCGTTGTCGGGCCAGTCGGTGCCGGATGGATCCTGGTAGGGGCTGCCGTCGCGCTGGTAGAGCGCGGGGCAGTCGATGATAAAAAGCGGCACGCCGCTGCCCGGCAGCTTGGCCGAAATCAGGCGCGCCTCACCGGTTTCCGGAAGATCGTGGAAGACATGGAGCAGCCGCTTGTTCTTGATCCCGGCGAGCACTTTCGGGTAGCCCGGCACCAGAACCCGGACATCCGCACCCAGTTCACGCAGGGCGGCGGGAAGCGAGCCGCTGACATCAGCCAGTCCCCCGGTCTTGATCAGGGGGTAGATTTCAGGGGTGACGAAAAGAACTTTGGGCGTGGCGGACAAGGCGTTTTTTTTCACTGCACTATATTCTTTGGAAATAGTTACAGACTTGAATTATAGCAGACCCTTGTTGCCGCCAACAAAGGAGAGGCTGCCCTGTTTGGCGGGGCGAGCTGCGGTTGGATTTTTTCGGGTCAAAAGCGTTTCCCGAATTTCCGCCATGCCGGTTAGGTTAAACCCGGATTATCCATTAAGCGTCGTTCCTGGCTATTTCTGCTGAAGGCGCCACTGTCGGAGTGTAGTCGGGCCACGGCTCGCCGTCCGGCAGCACAGGTCCGCGGCATTCCGGGAAGATGCGGTTCTTGCAGCCACGGCAGACGGCCGGGTCGAGGGTGAAATAGATGGCATGGGTCACGTTGGATCGGGCCGGGAAGAAGCCGCCCACGCCGATGTCTTTCAGGTAATCTCCCTTGCTCAGGAATTTGTACACATTGTCCTTGAGTCGGTAGAAGTACAGGCCGCCGCCCATTTTCCTGCGCCGCTTCGCTTCCTGCGCCAGCATTTCCGCGCCGGCCACGTCGACGAAATTGATGCCGCTGGCCATGATGACCACGGTTTTCTGCAATGGGTTGGCTTCGTCGATCTGCAGCAGCCCGCCCTGGATGTGATCGACTGCGCCAAAGAAGATGGAGCCGTTGATGCGCATCATCCGCACCTGGGGGCATTCCTTGTGGCCCTTGGCATCCTCGAAGTGGTAGGCGCCTTCTACGCCGGCAGGCACCACGGGCGCCATGGAGGGGCGGGAAACGCGATACAGGTAAAGGATCAGCGATACCATGATGCCGACGAAAATGCCTTTTTCCAGGTTGATCAGGGTGCCGATCAAGGTGATCCAGAGCACCAGCGTTTCGGAGCGGCTGGTGCGCCAGATGCTGCCGATGTGATGAAAGTCGATCAAACCCCATGCCACCAGGAACAGAATGCCGGCCATGGCCGCGGTGGGCAGATAGGCGGCGAGCGGCGCCACCAGGAGCACAGTCAGCGCCAGCGCGATGGCGGCGAACACCGTGGCGAGCGGGGTGATGGCGCCGGAAGCGTAGTTTACGCCGCTGCGGTTGAAGGAGCCGCTGGAAGCGTAGGCGGAAAAAAAGCTGCCGACAATGTTGGACAAACCCTGGCCGATGAATTCCTGATTGCCGTCGATGCGCTGCTCGGATCTGGTTGCGATGGCACGCCCGATGGAGACCGCCTCGGTCAGCGCCAGCATGGTAACCACCAGCGCTGGGAAGAACATGTGAACCAGCGTGTTATAGGAAAAATCCGGATGAGAGAGCGGCGGCAGGTGCGAGGGCAGCGCGCCGACTGTCTTGATGTGGGTCGTGTCGAAGCCTTCCAGGGCGGTGAGAAGATAGGCGATCAGGCTGCCCACGACCATGGCCACGATCATGTAGGGAAGTTTCGGCAGGAATCGCTTGGCAAGTATGCCGGTGATCAGGGTGATCAGGCCGATGCTGGTGACCCAGGGATTGAGGTCGCCAATTTGCAGAAACAACTGGTGGATGGTTTCAATAAACGTCGTCCCGCGCGGGATTTTGATGCCGAAAAAGTTTTTGATCTGGCTGGCGGCGATCAGGATCGCTGCGCCGGCGGTGAAGCCCAACACCACGGTGTGAGAGATGAAATTGACCAGAACCCCCATGCGCGCAAGCCCCAGAACGAGCTGAAACACGCCGGTGAGAAAGGTGAGGGTCAGCACCATGCTGACGAATTCGGGGGTGCCGGGCGCGGCGACATGGGAAACCGAGGCGAATACGGCAATCGAAATCGCGGTGGTGGGGCCGGACACCAGATGCCAGCTGGAGCCGAACAGGGCCGCGACAATCGCCGGCATCATCGCGGCGTAGAGGCCGTATTCCGGCGGCAGTCCGGCAATGGTGGCGAATGCCACGCCCTGCGGTAGAACGATCAGGGCGCCCGTAACCCCGGCGGTCAGATCGGCGCGGAGAGCATCTTTGGTGACCATGGGCCACCAGCGCAGGAAAGGAAATACTCGGTACAGCCAAAGCCTGCATGAGGGGCGGTTCGCTAACATGGTTTCCAAAATGTAACTCCCTGAAATTAATTTAGAATTAGTCTATATATAAGCCTTTTATTATCCTATCTTTAATGAGTCTTCGCAAGGCTTGTTGGATGGGCGTCAAATGGCGTGTCGTGTCCGAGATAAAAATAAAAAATGTTTATAACAAAACAAATAGGTGTAGAATATGTTACAAAATAGTGATAGGAGTGCGGGATTTTGAAATCTTTGTTCAGTACTGAAAAATGGTTGGCCCTGGTCGTGAGTTTGCCGACCTCGAGTACCGCATTACGCATGCGGGTGTGGCGTGCGCTAAAAGCACTTGGATGTGCCGTGTTGCGCGATGGCGTCTACTTGCTTCCCGCCGGGCGGGGGTTGAGGCAGGCTTTGCGCATGCACGCGGAAGAAATCAAGCAGGGCGGCGGAAATGCCTATTTGTTGAATGTCACCAATCCGTCCACCGAGGAGAAATCGGATTTCCAGGGCCTGTTTGACCGCCGAGAGGAATACCGCGAACTGGTGCGACGGATCGGTGCGTTCCAGGCGGGGTTTGCGGCGCTTGACGCAAATGCCGCACGGCGTCAGCTCAAGCTGCTGCGGCGTGACCTGGAAGCGCTGGTGGCGGTGGACTATTTTCCGGGGGCGGGGAAAGCGAATGCGGAAGACGCGCTGACTGAAGCCGAGGCGGTTTTTCTTGCCAGGATGACGCCGGGAGAGCCAGGCGCCACCCCCGGTGCGGTCAAGCCGCGCAAGAAGTCGGCGTACCGGAACCGCCTTTGGGCCACCCGCCGTCATTTGTGGGTGGACCGTATGGCGAGTGCCTGGTTGATCCGCCGCTTCATCGATCCGCAGGCGCGTTTCATGTGGCTGGAGGCGCCGGAAGATTGCCCGCCACAGGCTGTGGGGTTCGATTTTAACGGTGCCGATTTTACCCATGTCGGCAACCGGGTGACGTTCGAGGTACTGCTGGCCAGTTTCGGGCTGGAGTCTGATGCGGCCCTGGTGAAGATGGGCGGCCTGGTGCATTGTCTCGATGTGGGCGGCACGCCGGTGGCGGAAGCGGCCGGGGTGGAGATGGTGCTGGCCGGTATTAGGCAGCGCTGCGCGGATGACGATGCGTTGCTGGCGAACGTATCGGCGATTTTTGATTCGTTGTATGCGGGTTTGACTGAATAACCAAGCGTTCTTTGCAGTGAGAACAATTTTTTAAAGGAGAGCCCTCATGTCTGAAAATACCGCACCCCCCGCGCCGACGCTCGGCGAGGCCCTCAAGTACTGGCTCAAGCTCGGCTTCATCAGCTTCGGCGGCCCCGCCGGGCAGATTTCGATGATGCATCAGGAGCTCGTCGAGCGGCGGCGCTGGATTTCCGAGCACCGCTACCTGCACGCCCTCAACTACTGCATGCTGCTGCCGGGGCCGGAGGCGACCCAGCTCGCCATCTACATCAGCTGGCTGCTGCATGGCGTGCGCGGCGCGGTGGTGGCGGGGGTGCTGTTCTTCCTGCCGGCCTTCGTGCTGCTGTCCCTGCTGGCAGGCATCTATCTGGCCTTCGGCGACGTGCCCGCCGTGC
Organism: Pseudomonadota bacterium; assembly: GCA_021792335.1. Lineage (GTDB taxonomy): Bacteria > Pseudomonadota > Gammaproteobacteria > Burkholderiales > Sulfuricellaceae > Sulfuricella. Next base: position 15,791 of record JAJYUW010000008.1, read on the forward strand.
AGGGCATCTTCTACGGCATCAAGCCCGCCGTCGTCGCCGTGGTGCTGTTTGCCGCCTGGCGCATCGGCGCGCGTGCGCTGAAGAACGAGGTGCTGATGGGGATTGCGGCGCTGGCCTTTATCGGCATCTTCTTTTTCCGGATCGACTTTCCCTGGATCGTGCTGGCTGCCGGCCTGCTCGGCGCGGTGGGCGGCAAGCTGATGCCGGCAAAGTTCAAGGGCGGCGGCAGCCACGGCCCCAGCCACAAGGCCTACGGCCCGGCGCTGATCGACGACGATACGCCGCCGCCGGCTCATGCCCGGTTTTCCTGGGGCAAGCTGACGCTGACGGTCGCGGTGTTCGTGCTGATCTGGCTCGCCGCCATGCTGGCGATCAGCGGTATGCCAGACCTGTACAACATGGGCGAGTTCTTCACCAAGGCCGCCTTCCTCACCATCGGCGGCGCTTATGCCGTGCTGCCCTATGTCTATCAGGGCGGTGTGGAGCACTTCGGCTGGCTGACCGGCCCGCAGATGATGGACGGCCTGGCGCTGGGCGAAACCACGCCGGGGCCGCTGATCATGGTGGTGACCTGGGTCGGCTATCTCGGCGGCGTCGCCAAGACAGTATTCGACAATCCCATCATCGCCGGCCTCGCCGGCGCGGGCGTCGCCACCTTCTTCACCTTCCTGCCAAGCTTCTTTTTCATCCTGGCCGGCGGGCCGCTGATCGAGGCGACGCGCGGCGAGCTGAAATTCACCGCGCCGCTGACCGCCATCACCGCGGCCGTGGTCGGCGTGATTCTCAATCTCGCCACCTTCTTCGCCTGGCACACCTTCTGGCCCCAGGCCACCGAGGCCGCGCCCTTTGCCGGCCCATTCGACGCCCTCCCGGTGGTCGTCGCCATCGCCTCCTTCGTCGCGCTGTGGAAGTACAAGGCCGACATCATGAAGGTGATCGGCGCCTGTGCGGCCATCGGCCTGATTTACTCCTTCATTGCCTTCTAAAGGAAACGCCATGTCTTATGTGATCAAACCGTTGTCCTGCGACCCCGGCGTCAAAAACGGTGCCCATGTCGATGCCTGCATGGACAACCTGAATCTGGCCGCCGCGTCGGCCGAACTCTCCTGCGCGCAAGGAGCATGAACGTGGATCGCACCATCAAGCCTGAAAACCTGAAAGCCGCGCTGGCGGATAAGCATCTCATCGACGTGCGCCGCAAGGCCGACCTTGAAGCCTCCAGCGAGACCCTGCGCGGCGCGGTTTGGCACGACCCAGAAAAACTCTCCGCATGGGCCGACACGCTGCCCAGGGACCAGGACATTGTCCTCTACTGCGTACGGGGTGGTTCCGTTTCCAACAGCGTGGTGGATGCCTTGCAGGCCAGGGGGCTCAAGGCTCGTTTCATCGAGGGCGGCATCGAAGGCTGGAAGGCGGCGGGCGGGGAGGTCGCCGCCAGATGAACGGGGTGACCCGTGAACGCCCGAAAATCGACCGCGTCGCCGGCTAGACAAAACATGCTCCGCGACCGCCGCATCCTCTACGCCACCGCCTTCCTGCGTGCGCTGGCCACCGGCATGATGGGGGTGCTGCTCGGCATTTACCTCGCGCGCATGGCGTTCACCCCCTCGCAAATCGGCCTGGTGATCAGTTCCGGCCTGGCGGGCGCGACCCTGGGCGGCTGCCCCAGGCTTTGCTGGACTCCTGATGCAGTTTCTGGCGATTTCCACCCCGCTCTTCGTTGGAGCGGGCATGAAAATTACCTATGACTTGATGCTGTATCTGTCATTCCGTGGCATCAAGCCCCCCGAGGAACGGGAGGGTAAATAAATACGGTTCAACACTGCCTTGTCCGGAAGGCGCGCGTAAGCGGCATTCCAGACCGGGGTGTGTCTGGCTAAGCGGGGGGTTCGGCTTGATTCTCTCCGGCGTTGTAGGTTTTAAGCTTTCGCCATAAAGAGACACGGTTGATATCAAGAACCTGAGCGGCTACAGTCTGGTTGCCTCCAACCTCGTTCAGCACCCATCGGATGTATTCCTTTTCCTGCTCTTCCAGGGTCATGATCGCCCCGTCCTTTTTCCTGAACCGGGTACCGCTTTCAAGCAGGTTATCGGGAAGATGCGCCAACTCTATCGCGTGGCTATTGGTAATCGCCGTGCCTCTTTCGACAATGTTCTCCAGTTCGCGCACATTGCCCGTAAATTCATGGTTCATTAGCTTTGCCAGCGCTTCCGGGGATATTTCCGTGACATTTTTCTTCATCTGCGCAGCGTATTTCTGCAAAAAATGGTTGATCAGTAAAGGAAGGTCATCCATGCGCTGGGATAGCGCGGGAATATGCAGATTGACGACATTCAGCCTGAAATACAAATCCTGGCGAAATGATCCTCGCTTGACTTCTTCAGTGATGTCGCGGTTTGTGGCCGCAACGATGCGGACATCAACCTTAACTGGTTTTGTGGCGCCCAGGCGGAGCACCTCCTTCTCCTGGATGACCCGCAATAGCTTGACCTGCATCTCCGTAGGCATCTCGGTGATTTCATCCAGAAACAGCGTGCCGCCGGACGCGGCTTCCATCAGCCCTGTTTTTGATGTAGTTGCCCCAGTGAACGCGCCTTTCTCGTGCCCGAAAAGTTCGTTGGATAGCAGTTCCATGCTAAATGCGCCGCAGTTGACAGCTATGTATGGGCCGTTGACCCGGTTGCTTTGGTTATGCAAGTAGCGGGCGAATAGTTCTTTCCCGGTGCCGCTCTCGCCGGTGACGAGGACATTGCAGTCCGTAGGCGCGATTTGCTTTGCAAGATCGAGCAGCCGCCGCATGCCGGCGTCCTGCGTGATGATCTGCACTTTGCCCTGATAGCGTTCGACTTGTTCCCGCAACTGCCTGTTTTCGCGCCGCAGGCGAACCTTCTCCATGGCTTCGCCGGTGATTTTTCTGACTTCCTCCAGGCGGAACGGCTTGGCGATGTAATAAAAGGCGCCTTCCTTCATCGCTTCCACGGCGGTCTCTGCCGTCGCATAACCCGTGATCATGATCACTTCCGTGTCGGGAGAGGCCGCCCGGCATGCCTTTAATAGCTGCATCCCGTCCATCTTTTCCATTTGCAGGTCGGTCAATACGACGTCGAATGGCTGGTCCTTGATCAGCGCCAGCGCCTCCTCGCCACTCTGGGTGCCCGCAACCTCGTAGCCCTCCTTAGACATGACGTGCTTGAGATTTTTCAGGGCGACTTCTTCGTCGTCGACGATGAGCACTTTTCCGTGTTTTTGCATTTTGTCGCGTAATTCCATAGGCTTGTGAAGCGATTAAGTGTCTTGAAGCGGCAATCTGATATTAAAGGAGGTTCCCTGATCTGGCGCGCTATTCACGGAAATGCAGCCATCATGCTCCTCGATAATTTCATGAACAATGAACAGGCCCAGCCCCATTCCCTTGCCAACATCCTTGGTGGTGAAGAACGGATCGAATATCCGCGGGAGGATTTCAGGGGGGATTCCGTGGCCATTGTCCTTGACCGTGATATCCACGGCGTTTGCTTCTGTGTGGCAACCCGGAAATAAATCAGGGTTGCTTTCCGGTTTCTCGGAAGGTATGTGCTTGCGCGCCGAAATCGATACTTTGCCCCTTTCCCCCGCGGACTCCACCGCATTCTTGACCAGGTTGAGAATGGCCTGCTGCAATCTCTGGCGGTCTGCAGGAATGACGATGTCTTCAGGGATGTCGATTGCAACCGTCGCTTGTGCGGGAATCTCGCCTTTGATGAAGCGCACGGTTTGATAAACGAGTTCCCGGAAGGGCGCCGGCTCCTTGCTAAACGCCTTGTCGCGCGCAAAATTCAGCAGCGACCGGACTATCGTTCTTGCGCGCTCTGTCTGCTCGTCAATTTGCTTCAATAATTCTCTTTTTGCATCCGTGTCGGCGTCTTCTATCTCTTCCAGCAAGATCTGGCAGGAAGACGAAATGTTCGACAGCGGGTTGTTGAGTTCATGGGCTACCCCGGACAACATCGTTCCCAGGGACGCGAGCTTCTCCGAGCGCAGCAGGTGCTTCTGCCTCAACTCCAGCTCCCTGAGCATGTGGTTGAATGTGTTGATGATAGAAACGATTTCGCGGTCACGGGAAGGCATGGACAGCTTGTTGAGTTCGCCCCTGGAAACCGCATCTACGCTGTTTTCCATTTGCTTCAGCGGAAGCACTACGCTCCGCAGCAGGGCTTGCCCGATCGCAATAATCAACCCTGCCACGACGGCCAGAGAAAAGATCAGGGTTCTTTTGAACGAATCGAGCGAAGACTGAACCAGTCGTCGTTCAGTGCCGGCCATGTCCTCCGCGATGTCAACGATCACCTTGCCGGCAGACCTGATCCGGTGCTCAAGGCGGCGGGCCCGGGCCAGGTCTTCATTGCCTGCCCGGACGTAGTCCTCCATCAGCTTGCTGTATTTTTCCAGTTCGTCATGCAGCGTTCCTATGCGCTGTGACGCCTGCAGCACTGCAAAGTCGGACTTGTCTTTTACCAACAGGGTTTGCATCTTGCTGACGTAGCGAACGTTCTCCTGGTAGTCGGGCGCCTGTCCGTGCAGGAAGTAGTTCCGCTCGAACCTGCGAATTTCCAGGGCCGTATCAAAAAGCTCCGAGATTCTTTCGCCGAGAAAGATTTTTTCCTCGATCAGAGTGAGCTTCGCAAAAGTGAACGCCGTGCCGCCAAGGATGAGGATGGCGATTGCGAAATAACCGAGAATAATTTTCTGGCGCAGTGAGGACTGGAAGTTGATTTTCATGATTAACAAAACATTACTCCAAGTTGTTGCTATATGCAACGCACGTGCATTAATTTGCAATACTATGCAAGTTTCAGAATCAGAAGGGTTTTCATGGAATATGTGAATCCGGATTTTCTCTTGCATGTTACATAATTAAACGCTAATAGCCCTGAAGAATGCTCATGCAGGGCAATAACACATTCATTAACAATATGTTATAAAAAATGGCATGGAAGGTGCTTAGTTAATTGTGAATTGTAATTTCAACTCACATTATTAAGCGGGGGAACAATGAAAGCATTATTTCGAAAAATTGATCGGTTGTTTACGGCTATCTCTTATGCAGAGGCGGGAGATCTGGATGCGGTGCAAAAAATTCTCGATGAAAACAAGTTGGAGAGGGAAAGCAGGAAGATCCGGAAAAGTGATGGCATGGCAAATGGCATTTCATTTCCCGAGTTCATGCTGACGGCCCAACAGGAGGCCAGGTAATAGAGCGTGAGCGCATTTGGACAAGACAAGATCGGTTCACTGGGCTGACACATCGCAGCCTTGGAACTCTCGGGAGTCTCGACTTTATCTTTGCGCAAATTACTAACGCTATTCCTGAAGGCGGCATAGCCATGTGGGCACTCGACATGCCCGGATTATTAAATTTAACCGCATATTTTTTTGTGCGTGTAGAACGATAAAGTTAGAAAAATTTATGGACACTGCGATTCGCTTCTTTCCCTTTTTACGAATGTTCCGATTAGACGGCGAGACAATCAAGGCGGACTTGATTGCCGGCCTCACCGTCTCACTCGTCGCTATCCCCCAAGCCCTGGCTTATGCGCAACTGGCTGGGGTTCCGGCCTATTATGGTCTTTATGCAGCTTTGATACCCACAATTGTTGGCGCATTGTTTGGGTCTTCCGGGCAGCTCTCGACCGGACCAGTTGCCATGACGTCGCTATTGACCGCGGCTAGCGTTGCCCCATTGGCAGCCCATGGAAGTGAACAGTTCATTGCCTATGTGATCCTGTTGGCCCTGTTGTCCGGTATTTTCCAGGTCGCTTTTGGCGCTATGCGGATGGGTGTGTTGCTCAACTTCCTGTCGCATCCGGTTTTGATGGGTTTTATTAATGCGGCTGCAATCATTATCGGTTTGTCGCAACTTCCAACATTATTGGGCATCCCTGCCCAGCAGTCTGACCATTTCCTGCTTGATATCTGGCAGGTTATATCCAGCATCGATATGGTGCATGAACTTTCTCTGGGCTTTGGCCTTTCGGCAATTATCCTTTTAGTGTGCTTCAAAAAATTTGCGCCAAAACTGCCAGGGGTCTTGATCACGGTTTCTTTGTTGACTTGGGCAAGCTACCTACTTGGATATGCGAAAATGGGTGGCAAGGTGGTTGGAAATGTGCCTCAAGGATTGCCGACTTTTAGCATGCCGCTTTCGGATTGGCATGCTACCGTTGCTCTTTTGCCAGCCGCTTTCGTGATCGCGCTTATCAGCTTCATGGAAGCCATGTCCAGTTCGAAGGTGATTGCCCTCAAAACACGTCAACCCTGGGACGAAAACAAGGAGCTGATTGGTCAAGGGCTTGCAAAGATTGCCGCTGCTTTCAGCCACTCAATGCCAGTTAGCGGCTCGTTTTCCCGTTCGGCATTGAATCTGGCCTCGAATGCCAAGACTGGGCTCTCTTCGATTTTTGCCGCGCTCTTTGTATTGCTTACACTGCTGTTTTTCACCTCGTTACTCTATCATTTGCCTAAACCTGTGCTTGCCGCGATTATCATGATGGCAGTCATTGGGCTGATTAATTTCCGCGTCTTCACAAAGGCGTGGCGCACCAATAAGGATGATGGCGTTGCTTCAATAGTAACTTTCATTGCTACGCTCGTATTTGCACCAAGTATTCAGAATGGCATTCTGACGGGGATCATTCTATCCCTGGCCTTGTTGCTGTACCGCATGATGCGTCCAACCATCACATCACTTGGAATTCAGCAAGGCTCCATGCTCCGTGATGCTGATCGTAACAACCTCCCCCAAATACACCCGAAGTTAGGCGCAATCCGCTTTGATGGAGCGCTCAGATTCGTCAATGTTTCATATTTCGAGGAAGCGCTATTAAAACTGGAAAGAGATCGCCCGGGGATAAGTCATATTCTGGTGAAATGCAGTGGGGTTAACGATCTGGATTCATCTGGCGTGGAGATGATTTTCAATCTGGTCGAGCGCTTCAAAAATATGGGGATTACCTTGACTTTCAGTGGGCCGAAAAAACAGGTCCTGAGTGTCATGAATCGAAGCGGACTTTCCCAAAAAATCGGCGAAGAAAATATTTTTGCGACCGACCGGGAAGCGATCGATGGGCTTTGTCGGCAACTGGAACCAAACCCGGTTTGAGCGGATAGACGCTGAATGGAGGGTGTTTTTTATTAACGCCCGCTCCGTGCGGGTCGTTAACCTTCCTCTTGAAGGGGAAGGAACTCATTCCTTAAGCTCCAGAAAGAACGAAGCACTACACTAAATTTCTTTTCTGACTTTGGCTTTATGCATGGTCAGGCCCACACCCTTGAACAGGAAGAAGATGGCAAAGCCCCACCACAGGGTGTACAGCACATAGAATGCAAGGATTCCAGTGACGAGAAGCGCTTTCTCGCCGATGTGTTCCGGCGGAATGGTATAGAAGTTGTACGCGGTTTCGACGGCCTTGTTTTTTACGGCATGGACCAGTTTCGCTTCCTCGATCATTTTCGCCTGTTTGAGTTTCTTGTCGAGCCGTTCAAGAATCTGCCACCAGGTTTCCATAACCTTGCGTTCGTCAAGGCCATATATGGCCGTTACCGCTTTGCCGTCGTTGTTGTACATGCGGTCCGAATCCGCCAGCACCTTGTCCATCAGCCCGCCAAGATCGCCGCTGACTTCCATGGTTTTGCCTCTTGCCCAGGCCTGCGCGCCTGCGGTGGACAATACACCTAGCGCCGTTTCGGCCTGTGCCGCCTTTTCCATCTCTAAGGTCACCGCAAAGGGTTTGCCGCGAAACGCTGCGTTTTCTTCCTGAAGCTTGGGGATAAAGTATGACGATCCCTTCGACAGTTTATTGAACATGTCGTCGGAGAACTGCAGGCCGGTCCTGCCAGCGCCGTAGATGGGCGAGAAAATCATCGCCAGCACACCGCAGAAGGTGATTGCGAGGAAGGCGCCAATTGAGAAGGACTTGTTGTCGACGATGATCATGATTGTTCCTCCCTCCGCAACGCGCCGATGCTGGTGACGAATTTGCCGATAACCCATGCGCCGAATGTCACGACAACGATCCAGAAGACGATGTTTCCGCCTATCTCAATGGCGTTGACCACAGGTCTGGACATCTCGATGTACTCAAGCTCGACCATTTTCTTGGGCAGCGTGCTTGCCCGGTTGATGAACCCGGCAAGAATTGATAATGCAAAGAACCCCCTGATTTGGCAGCCACTGACGACCTTGGTGGTGAGGGCGCCCACCTGTATGCCGATCAGGGAGCCGATCAGCATGCCGATGGCGAGCGTGTAAAAGACGTAGCCGTAAATCGCATACTGGAAGATGGATGCAAGTCCGGCGGTGAAGATGATCTGCAGGATATCCGTGCCAACGGTGGTGGCGGTGGAGACGCCGAAGACATAGACGAACATCGGGAAAGTGATAAATCCGCCGCCGACGCCCATGATCGCCGCCAGCATGCCGACTATGAGGCCCCCTATCGCCAGGAACAGCCATGAGATTTTCTTGCCGCCTTCGACAAAATCATGGTCGAAGCTGATCATCGGCGGGATGTTCACTTTCTGCAGCTGCAGCGCAAAGTTCGTGGTGGCTATCCGGGCCTGACGACTGCGGTCCTCACAACTTAATCCGGCGGCCCGCGCCTTGAGATAGTCTATCAGGGAGTAGAGGCTGAGGAAGCCGAGGAGAACGGCGTAGACGGTGCTGATGAATGCCTCGCTCAACAATGGGTCCTTGTTGTAAAGCCCCAGATTGATCGCGCCGCCGATGAATGTCCCGGCAGCCGAACCAACCAGAAACGCCAGCGCGAGCTTGACCGAGACGTTGCCCAGTTTTGCATGCACCGTCGTTCCCATGATTGCTTTGGCAAAGATATGGAATACGTCCGTTCCCACTGCCAGGATGCCTTTCACGCCGGCGGCCATCAGTGCCGGGGCGATGATGAAGCCCCCTCCCGCACCGATGGCGCCGGTGATGAGTCCGGCGAACAGGCCGATGGCGATCGAGACGAGAAAGATATTGGTGGTGTAGAAAGCAGGGGCGTAGGCGGTTTTGCCGCCGAGCATCGGCACTGCTTCCACCAGGGCCACGCCAAGTATGGGAAGAAGCAGGAGAAGCAGCATCATTTTCTTGTTCTTGACGATGTTCGTCGAAATTTCCATGTCCCACTGGGCGTGGGCTCGTGAAGCTGCCATGAGAAATTCGTACAGCTTCCTTGGGCCGCTCATGGATTTGGCAGCCTCGTTATTGTGGTCGTTCATTGAAGTGTTCCCGGTTTGATGGTTCTTGTCCCGCTGGCATGCCGCCAGGCGCAGTTTAAACTGAAGCGCAGGGGATGGAAAGGAGGCGATTTTCGGCAAAAAGGGCAAAAAGTTCTTTTTTTGATGGCCCTGATCAGCACTTCTCCAGACATTCGAAATAAATAGCGGCATCCGGCGCAGTGCCCCGGCGCTGCGCCTGCCAGATCATCTCTCCCAGGCAGTCCATGATCAGGTGCTCGGTATCGTGCGCATTACCGGTTTTCTCCAGCAGGCGCCGGTAGTGAGCGGCGATGCCGCGCGGCTGGTCGATCGGCTGCTGTTCGCGGATCGCCAGGTGCAGGCTCAAGTGGAGGAAGGGATTGGTTTCGCCCATTTCCGGCAGGTAGTCGCGCCCGGCGTAGCGTTCCGGGTGGTCGAACAGGGCGTGATATTCCGGGTGTTGCTGCATCAGTTCCAGGGCGATGCTTTCAAGACCGGAAAGCGGGTGCTGTTCGCGGTATTTGCGCCAACTGTCGAAGAAAAATTGGCGCGCCTGGTCGCGGCTGGGGTTAAACATGGCGGAACAGGCCGAGCACGGCGGCATACTGCAGTATCTGGTTGATGCCGTTAAGAGGGCCGATTTCCCCGTTGCCGTAGAAGCCGATCAGGGGCATGCCGGGAAAGCGCCGTCTGACAAGATCGAGATCGCGGTCTACGCCGCCATAAAAGTACGGGCCGCGCCCCATGCAGGGGAAGAGCAGTCCAAAATCCGGCGTTTCGCCTATTTCCTGTGCCAGCTTGTCGAGGGTAAGGCGCATGTCGCGCTCGGCCGAGAGCGGCTGGCGTATCGCCCAGAACATGCGTTCGCCGGGGGTGAGGCGGGTGGACAGGGTGACCGACTTGTCCTCGCTGTTGGCGGAAATGATCGGCGCCAGGCGGAAGCGGCCCTGGTCGATCGCCGTGGCTGGGTCGCCGCCATCGATAATCCCGGCCATCAGCAGGTGCAGGGGGATATCATCCAGTGCGCGGAGATCGAGCGGCAATTCTCGCGCCAGCACGTTGAGTGCAGGTTGCCGTCCCAGGGTGACGAGGTCATAGCCGCTGGCCTGGGTGATTTCGAGCGGCTCATTCAAGGCCCGGATGCCCTGCGACACGCCGACTACACCCCTGGCACCCGCCAGCCGTGTTTCGCAACGGCCGCTTGCAGCCACCCTGGCGCCGCACCAGACCTTGAAAGGCCCCTGCCCGGTGGCGTCGCCCGAAATGCCGCCGAAGCGTCGGCCGGGTTCACTTATCCATGCGGAGTTGAGCGCGTTGGGGGCGGCCAGGGAAAGCAGGAGATTGTCCGCTTGCGGGTTCATTTCCGGGGCCAGGCTGACGTCGCCGCCGAATGCCATGGCGGCGGCGGCCGGCGTGTCCAGTACCCAGTCCTGCTCAGTGAAGATGCCTGCGGCAGAGCAACCGATGATGCGCGCGCAACTGCTGGCACGGGATGCTGCCAGCAGGGCGGGCTGCGGGTCACGGGCAAATTCCGCGGTGAGAAACAGCAGCACGCTGCTGGCAATGCTCAGCCCGGCTTTCTCCATGGCGGCGCGAACTGCCTGGGCGGCGAGCTGTGGTCCGGCGATGTGGGCGGTCGCGAGTCCGGTGGCGATGGTCATTTAAAATAAGATTCCAAAAACGGCAATTTGGCCACGGATTCACACAGATTTAGAAGAATTTTATCCGTGTTCATCTGTGTTGCCTAGAGGCGCCTACTTTTGGTAATCCGTGGCTAGACAGTTTTCTCTGAATATTCGCACAGGTCTCGGATCAGGCAACGGGCGCACTCAGGCTTGCGCGCCTTGCACACATAGCGCCCGTGCAGGATGAGCCAGTGGTGTGCGTCGTGGCGAAATGCGGTCTCTACGAATTTTAGCAGGTTCTTTTCCACTCCCAGCACGGTTTTTCCCGGCGCGATACGGGTGCGGTTGGCGACGCGGAAGATGTGGGTATCCACCGCAATGGTGGGCTCGCCGAAGGCGGTGTTCAGGATGACATTGGCGGTCTTGCGCCCCACGCCGGGCAGCTTTTCCAGTTCTTCCCGGCTGCGCGGCACCTCGCCGCCGTGGTGCTCGAGCAGCAGCCGGCAGGTTTCTATCAGGTGCCTGGCCTTGCCTTTGTAGAGGCCGATGGATTTGACGTAGGATTCCAGCCCGTCCTGGCCGAGATCGAGTATCTGTTGCGGCGTGTTTGCCACGGCGAATAGCCTCTTGGTGGCCAGGTTGACGCTTTTGTCCGTGGCCTGGGCCGACAGCACCACCGCCACCAGCAGCTCGAAGGGCGTGTGGTAAACGAGTTCGGTGGTGGGGTGTGGATTGGCTGCCCGGAAGCGGGTGAAGATTTCGCGGCGTTTGGCGGCATTCATGCGCTTAGCTTAGCATAAACGTAAAAAAGCTATTGAACCGCAGAGGACGCGGAGGAAAATTCAAGAGAATGCCGAGTTATGGTTGACCACTTACCGGATGAATACATTACATTGCTTCAGCGTCTGAATTCCTTTGCGTCCTCCGCGTCCACTGTGGTGAATGCCCTTTGCGATGTCCCGGCTTTCAGGCGGCAGCGCTGCCGGGCTGGAGACTCGGTGCGGCCTGCTGCGGGGACTTCTTGCTGGCGCGCTGGTCTATCCAGTTTTTGCCGGCGATGATCAGGCCGAGGCCGAGGAAAGCGCCGGGGGGCAAGATCGCAAACAGGAAGCCCTGGTAATCGGGGAAGACGGTAATCACGAATTGCTTGGCGGATTCGCCCAGCGCCAGGTCGATGCCGGAAAACAGGGTGCCCTTGCCGAACACTTCGCGCATCGCGCCCAACACGCCGAGAGTCAGCGTAAGGCCGAAGCCGACGATGAAGCCATCCACCATGGAGGGTAAGAGTGGATTTTTCGAGGCGAAGGCTTCGGCACGGCCAAGCACATTGCAGTTCACCACGATGAGCGGCACGAAAATGCCCAGCACCAGGTACAAGGGTTGCATATAGGCGTTCATCACCAGCTGGATGATGGTGACCAGCACGGCAATGATGAGGATGAAAACAGGGATGCGGATTTCATTCGGCACCCAGTTGCGCACCACCGATACCGCCGCGTTGCTGCAGGCCATCACGAGTGCGGTGGCAAGCCCCAGGCTGATGCCGTTGACCACGGTGGAGCTGACCGCCAGCAACGGGCACAGACCGAGCAGGGCGACGATGCCGGCATTGTTTTTCCAGATGCCGTTCCAGATGATTTCCTTGTAGCTGATCGTACTGTCGCTCATTTTGCATGCTCCTGTTTATATCAGATTGCGCCGCAGGCGCACCGCGTCCCCCTCTCCCGTCTCGCCGTGGTCGCTGCGAAGCAGCGGGAACCCGGCGGGGACACTCCTTGCGGGTGCGGGAGGGCTAGGGGTGAGGGGAATCGGCCGGCAAGGAGAAAATTTTGTCGCGGTTGGCGTTAAAATATTTCAGCGACTTGTGCACGGCTTTCACCACTGCGCGCGGTGTTACTGTGGCGCCCGCCATGTGCTCGAACTTGCCGCCGTCCTTTTTCACTTTCCAGTCCTGATCCGGATATTTCGACAGCGACTTTCCTTCGAAGATCCTGATCCAGCTGTTCTTGGCGATATCGATATAGTCGCCCAATCCCGGCGTTTCGTTGTGCGCCACCACGCGCACGCCTGATATCACGCCGTCTCCCTTGATGGCGACGATCATCCTGATTTTTCCACTGTAGCCGTCGGGCGCGATCACTTCCAGCACCGCGGCGTAGGGCTGGCCTTCCTTGCTGGCGCGATACACCGGCGTGGGTTCCTTGTTGCCCAGTTCGGCAGAGGGCGGCAGTAGCGCGGCGTCCTTGATGATGTCGTTGTCGTATTGTGACCTGGGAAGGATCTGGCCGATCAGCGCCAGCTTGGCCTGCTTCTCGGTCTCGGCGATGATGGGTCGGGTCACCAGGTAGGTGACGGCGAGCAGCGCCGTGCCGATGATCGCGAAGGCGGTGAGGATGCCGGCGGTGATCGAGGCGTGGCGAAGGATGCTGGTCATGATCTCATTCCGCTTTCGTGTTGTGGCCGAACACCCGCGGTTGGGTATAGGCGTCGATCAGCGGTACGGCTGCATTCATGATCAGAACGGAAAAGGCGATGCCGTCCGGATAGCCGCCGAACACGCGTATGAGGTATTCGAGCAAGCCGACGCCGGCGCCGAAGATCAGCTTGCCCCGTGGCGTAGTGGGAGAAGTGACGTAGTCAGTGGCGATGAAGAATGCGCCCAGCATGGCGCCGCCGGTGAACAGGTGGAACATGGGCGATGCGTAGCGGCTGCCGTCGATACCGTAGAACACCGCAGCGATGAGGATGAGGGTGGCGAGGAATGAAACCGGAATATGCCAGGTGATGATGCGCTTCTGCCACAGGAAAAGGCCGCCGAGCAGGTACATGGCCGCGATGATCTCACTACCCTTGCCGCCGAAAGCGCCGAAGATCGGCATCTGCTTCACATCGCTTACGGCATGCTGGAGCTGCAACTGGGTTTTCAGGGTGTCCAGGGGGGTGGCCATGGTCACCGCATCCAGCTTGACGCCGGACAGGGTGCCGCTGAAATAGTATTGCAGCGCCTCGATAAATCCGACCGGATGCTGCGACAGCATCAGCGGTGCGGGCCACTGCGTCATGAAGGCGGGAAAGGAGATCATCAGCACGGCGAACCCCACCATCGCCGGGTTGAACAGGTTGTTGCCGAGCCCGCCGTAGAGATGCTTGGCGACGATGATGGCAAAGGCAGTGCCGACGACGATCAGCCACCAGGGCGCCATGGGAGGGATGGAAAGCGCCAGCAGCCAGGCCGTGAGCAGGGCGCTGCCGTCAAAGAGGAAAAATTTCAGCGGATATTTGCGCAACCGCAACATCGCCGCCTCGGCGGCAATCGCCGTGACGCTGGACAGGGCGAGACTGATCAGTATGGCGGGACCGAAGAAATAATAATAGGCGCAGATCGCCGGGACCAGGGCGCCCAGCACCATGAGCATGATGGTGCTGACGCTGCGGTCGGGGGTAAGGACGTGGGGTGCGCTCATGAGGCTTCCGTGTTGTTTTTTACTCCCTCCCCCTCAAACCCTCTCTCCAACTCTCCCCTAGAGGGGGAGAGGGCGATCGTCCCTTCCCCTTCAAGGGGAAGGTTAGGATGGGGATGGGTTCGGGAGGGTGGAGAGGGTGATGGGGCATCGAGATTTTCACCCCTCTCCCCGGCCCTCTCCCGCAGGGGGAGAGGGAGAAGAGCAGCGGCGGCTTCTGCCTTCTTCGCTTTGGCGCGTTCCACCGCGGCCTGAATCGCGGCTTTTTTTGCTGCCGCCTCAGGGTCCTCGACCCCGCTGGCTGCGGCCGCGGCTTTTGCCGCTGCCGCGGCTTTCTCGGCGAAGCGTGCGGCTTTTTCCTGTTTCTCGCGCTCTATGCGCTGCTGCTTGAGTTCGAAGCGCTCTTTGGCCTGTTCTGCAAGTTTCTTTTCCATGTCGCGCATCGCAATTTCGCTCTTGGCGAAACGATAGTAGGAGACCAGCGGGATGTGGCTCGGGCAGACATAGCTGCAGGCGCCGCATTCGATGCAGTCGAACAGGTTGTAGGCGCGGGCCTTGTCGAAATTCTGGCTGTGCGAGAACCAAAATAGTTCCTGCGGCTGCAGTTCGCACGGGCATGCCTGGGCGCACCGCCCGCAACGGATGCAGGGCATGGGCGGGGGCGGCGGCGGGAACAGCGCGGGCGAGGCGGCGATCACGCAGTTGACTGCCTTGGCCAGCGGCGCATTCAGGTTGTTGAGGCCGAAGCCCATCATCGGGCCGCCCAGGATGTAGTGGGTGGTGTCTGGCCTGGCGCCGCCGGCGAGCTGAATGATTTCCGCAATCGGCGTACCGATCAGCGCCTCGAAATTGCGCGGCTCGGGGACGTTGCCGGTCACGGTGACGATGCGGGAAATGACCGGCTCGCCGTGGTTGACGGCGCGGTGCACGGTACAGGCAGTGCCGGTGTTGGAGCAGGTGACGCCGATGTTGACGGGGCGCTGCCCGGCAGGAACTTCCTTGCCGGTGAGCAGCTTGATCAGCTGCTTCTCGCCGCCGCTGGGGTAGAGCGTGGGCACCACCACCACCTCGTAACCGGTTCCCTGGCAGGCAGCCCGCATGGCAGCCGCCGCTTCGGGCTTGTTGTCCTCGATGCCGATCAGCACTTCTTTTGGGCACATCAAGTGCGCCATGATCTTGATGCCTTCCACGACCTCGGCGGCGCGCTCGCGCATCAGCCGGTCGTCGGAGGTGATCCAGGGCTCGCATTCCGCGCCGTTCAGCACCAGGGTCTTGATCCCGGCTGGCGCGCCCGGGTTGAGCTTGACATAGGAGGGGAACACCGCGCCGCCCAGGCCGACCACGCCGGCATCGCGCAGCCGGAGGCGCACCGCGTCGGGGTCCGCATTCCGGTAATCCAGGGGTGCGCGTTCGATCCAGCGCTCCTCGCCATCCGCTTCTATCGTGATGCAAAGATCCGGCAGGCCGGATGGGTGCGGCACCGCATGGGGTTCGATCGCGCTGACGGTGCCGGAAGTCGGCGCATGCACGGCGGCGGAGATGAAGCCGTCGGCGGCGCCTATCATCTGGCCTTTCAGTACCTGGTCGCCCACCTTCACGACCGGTATGGCCGGGTTGCCAATGTGCTGGCGCAGCGGGACGGTCAAACGCTTAGCCAGCGGCGCGGGAGCGATCGGCAGGCGGTTCGATTCCTCTTTATGTTCGGGGGGGTGGACGCCGCCGTGGAATTTGTAGAACGTTCTCAATATTACGCCGCTTTCTTTATCTCGATCACCGGGTAGTGCCACTTCCAGTTGGCGATGTTTTCCTTTACCGGCAGCATCGCGATGCAATCCACCGGACAGGCCGGAACGCACAATTCGCAGCCGGTGCACTGATTGGCGATGACGGTGTGCATCAGTTTCGATGCGCCGATGATGCAGTCCACCGGGCAGGCCTTGATGCAGGCGGTGCAGCCGACGCATGTGCTTTCGTCGATGAAGGCGATCTGCTTGGGCTTGGGGCCGGAGCCCTGGTCGCCGCCGACCGGTTTGAACTCGACGCCGAGCAGTTCGGCCAGGCTTTTTGCCACGTTGTCGCCGCCGGGTACGCACTGATTGGGTTCGGCCTTACCCGCGGCCACCGCTTCGGCATAGGGCCGGCAGCCGGCGTAGCCGCACTGTCCGCACTGGGTTTGCGGCAGGGTGGCCTCGACCTTTTCGACCAGCGGGTTGCCCTCGACCTTGAACCTGATCGAGGCGTAACCGAGAACCGCGCCCAGGACGATGCCCAGGAATACCATGACCAGAATGGCGCTAATCAAAACAAGCGCCCTTCTCGGTTGCCCCTTCTCCCTCTGGGAGAAGGTTGGGATGAGGGCTGCCCCTCGTGGGAAAAGGAGGGGGTAAGAGCCATCATTTCACCAGACCGGCAAATCCAAGGAACGCCAGGCTTAACAGGCCGGCAGTCACCATGGCGATGGCCGAGCCCCGGAATGGCGCCGGGATGGCGGCACCCTCCAGGCGCTCGCGCATGGCGGCAAACAGCGTCAGCACCAGCGTGAAGCCGATTGCGCCGCCGAAGCCGAAGAGCAGGGATTCGATGAAATTGTGGTTTTCCTGCACGTTGAGCAGGGGGATGCCGAGCACGGCGCAATTGGTGGTGATCAGCGGCAGGTAAATGCCCAGCACCTGGTACAGCATCGGACTGGACTTGCGGATGAACATCTCGGTGAACTGGACGATGGCCGCGATCACCACGATGAAGGACAGGGTGCGCAGGTAGCCGAGATCGTTGGGGATCAGGAAGTGGTGGTCTACCAGATAGCTCAGGCCGGAAGCCAGCGTGAGGACGAAGGTGGTCGCAGCGCCCATGCCGACTGCAGCCCCGAGCTTCTTGGATACGCCCATGAAGGGGCAGAGGCCGAGTATTTTGACCAGCACGATGTTGTTGACCAGCACCGTGCCTATCAGAATGAGAAAATAGTTTTCCATGGTGAGGGCTGCCTTGGCTTTGTTGCCTTATTCCATCATTCCGATTTCAGATTTCAGGATATCTATCTCTTATGTAAGATATCACTTATTGAAATAACTGAAAATAATAAATTTAAAAAATTTGTAAAAATATTGCTCGTTGCCGTTTCCCTGCCACCGGGCGTTTTCCTGCGCCTGCATTCAGTCCAGAACGGCCTCCGGCGCCATCGCCGGATAGCCGAGATCGGCGGCAAGGCCGGCATGGGTTACATGGCCAAGATGCAGGTTGAGCCCGTTGCGCAATCCAGTATCCGCTTTCAGCGCTACACGGTAACCCTTGCCGGCAAGCTGCAGGACATAGGGCAGGGTGGCGTTGGTCAGCGCCTGTGTCGAGGTGCGCGCGCAGGCTGCCGGCATGTTGGTTACGCAGTAATGTACCACGCCTTCCTCGATGTAAGTCGGGCTGGAGTGGGTGGTGGGGCGGGAGGTGTCGGCGCAGCCGCCCTGGTCGATCGCCACGTCCACTAGCACCGAGCCGGGTCTCATGCGTTGGATGAGATTGCGGCCCAGAAGTTTTGGCGCGCGCTTGCCGGGCAGCAGTATCGAGCCGACCACCAGGTCGGCTTCGCTCACCAGTTCCTCGATTGCATGGGCTTCGGAATAGCGCGTTCTGATATGACCGTCGAAAACCTCGTCGAGGTGGCGCAGACGCGGCAGGCTGATGTCCAGCAGGGCGACATCTGCCCCCAAGCCCAATGCCATCCTGGCGGCATGGGTGCCGACCGTGCCTGCGCCCAGCACCACCACCTTGCCGGGGAGAACGCCGGGGACGCCGCCGAGCAACACGCCGCTGCCGCCATTGGCAAGCTGCAGCGAGGCGGCGCCGGCCTGGATGGCAATTCGTCCGGCCACTTCCGACATCGGTGTGAGCAGGGGCAGCGCACCATGGGGGTCAGTGACGGTTTCATAGGCGATGCCGACGATCTTGCGTTCCATCAGGCGCCGGGCGAGATCCGGGTCGGCGGCCAGATGCAGATAGGTGAACAGCACCTGTCCTTCGCTGAGCAGCGGAATTTCGCTTTCCTGCGGCTCCTTGACCTTGACGATCAAGGGGCAGGCGTACGCTTCGGCGGCGGAAGCGGCGATCCGGGCGCCCGCCGACTGGTACTGGGCATCGCTGAAGCCGATGCGCTCGCCGGCACGGTTTTCCACCCGCACCTCATGGCCGGCATCGATCAGCGCCCGCACGCCCGCGGGCGTGATGCCGACGCGGTATTCGTGGTCCTTGATTTCCCTGGGAACGCCGATCAGCATGGCTATCTCACTTCACTTTGCAAGACATGCATTCGGCGTTTTCGATTTCCCCCGCGCACTCCGCCAACAGTTCCGGGCCGCGGTAGATCAGGCCAGTGTAGATCTGCACCAGGCTGGCGCCGGCCTGGATTTTTTCTGCCGCGTCTAGCCCGTTGAGGATGCCGCCGACGCCGATGATGGGGATTTTTCCCTGCAAGGCGATGGAGAGTTGCTTGATCACGGCGGTGGATTTCTTGCGTACCGGCGCGCCGGAAAGTCCGCCGCTTTCCTCCGCATGGGGCAGCCCCTCCACACCTTCGCGTCCGATGGTGGTGTTGGTGGCAATGACGCCGTCTATGCCGTGTTTCAGCAGCAGATCGGCAATCGCGATGACTTGTTCCGTATCGAGATCGGGCGCGATTTTCAGGGCCAGCGGTACGTATTTGCCATGCTGTTCGGCGAGCGACTTCTGCTCCGCCTTCAGCGCGGCAAGCAGATTCTCCAGTTCGTCCGACTGCTGCAGTTGGCGCAGGTTCTTGGTGTTGGGCGAGGAAATGTTGACCGCGACATAGCTGGCGTAAGGATAGACCTTGCGCAAACAGGTCAGGTAATCGTCGGCGGCCTTTTCGATCGGCGTGTCGAAGTTCTTGCCGATGTTGATGCCGAGTATGCCCTTGTAGCTGCTGCGCTTGACGCTGCTGACCAGGTAGTCCACGCCCTTGTTGTTGAAGCCCATGCGGTTGATGATCGCGTTTGCCTTCGGCAGGCGAAACAGGCGCGGCTGCGGGTTGCCGGGCTGGGGGCGGGGCGTGACCGTGCCGATCTCGATGAAGCCGAAGCCGAGCGCGCCGAGCGCATCGATATAGTCGCCGTTTTTGTCCATCCCAGCGGCGAGGCCGACCGGGTTGGGGAAGTTCAGGCCCATTACGGTGCGGGGCCTTGCCTTGACGCGCGGGGCGAGCAGGCACAGCATGCCGAGCCGGTGGGCATCGCGCATGGCGCGCAGGCCCAAACCGTGAGCGGTTTCGGCGTCGAAACTGAAAAATATGGAACGGATGAATGAGTACATGCCGCATTTTACCCCCGAACCTGCGACAAAATGCAACCCGGACGCTAGAATGGGTAAGGAATCAGCCCATAAAAATCGGTTGAACCGCCAGGAAGTCAAGGACGCCGGGTAATGACGAAGAAAAGGTCGTTTAGCCGAATCACACTATGGGCGATCTGCAAGCATCCGGTTACGGCATGAATTTCTTGGCGTCCTTGGCGTCTTTGCGGTTTCAATAGCCGTTTTTTATAGGCTTTTGAGCCGCAGGATATCCTCAGTTCGGGTTTTACTTATTTCCTTGACGGCCATGCGGAAAAACGGTCGCAGTGTTTTCTTCAGATGCGGTTCGACTTCCGCATTCTGAATGTTTTTCAGAACACAAAAAATCGCCAGGGCATAGACGAATTCATCCTCGGTCAGGTATCCCAGTGTTTGCACGGACGTTCCGCAGCCCGAGCATCCGCCTCTGCAGACCGTCAACGCGCTGTTTGCCAGGAATAATCCGAAACCCATGAATACCGCCAGTAAATCCGATGCGGGTCCTCGAAGTTCTTCTCCTCCGGGTGAACCCTCCTCGATTGCTCTACCCAAGTGGTATGCGAGTTGTTGCGCAAATGCCGCGATCAGTGCATGCGGTTTTCTGATCATGGCGGGATCGAATGCAATTGGAATGCTCTGCTTTTCCCCCTCGATGGATACAGCGCCCTGCGGGCCTCTTGGCGTAGCGCTGGATATGGCCGGCGGGGGCTCCGGATTTGTGCCGGGGGCGAGTGCGGCCAGTTCGCACGGCCAGCCTTGCATGCCCGCATAGGCCCTTACCCGCCCGAAGGCTGCCGAGATCCTTTCTTCCGCGGTGTCCAATGCTTTATCCGGGAAATGCCGGTCGGTAGGGGTGACTAGAATGGTGTCTTGATAAAAGACTTCGCCCCCGAAATTCCTTAGAGCCCAGGCATAGGCGTTGAATAACCATACTGTACTGCCTTCGTCAAGCAAAGGCTTGCTGCGAAATAGGCCTAACATAGTCGTTGACACCGATTACTGGCTAATGCCGGTTAGTAAAAAAGCAAACGAACAGTATGAATTATCCGCGCTGCAATGTCATCGGCGGGTATTGAGATACGTTGCGGCCGAATGAATTCGGCCCTACAAGAAAATCACGCAAATTCACCATGACTGCCTACCAGGCTCGCTTACCGCAAAGCTCAAGCGAACAGGCGGTGCGAAAGATAGAACGCCAGAAACAAGCCCATGGCGACGAGCAGGGCAGCCAGCAATATATCCGGCAAGGTGGAGGGCGAAGCGCCTTGCTCCGCCCGGTCAATTTCCCTTTCCAGCAGAATGAAGCGCCCCGTTGCCACCGCGATCATCGCGGTTCCCAGCAGCACCAGGGCCAGACCCAGCAGCGCCGCATCATGTTCGCTGGCTACCGGGACTCGTTTCAGGGAAATACTGGTAATATTAAGAAAAATCGTGAACTTTTCCACCAGGAAGCCGAATGCCATAATAGCGATGCTGGTGCGTATCCAGGCCAGGAACGTCCGTTCATTGGCGGAATGGTCGCCGAAATTGCGTTTCATGGCTTTTGTCCTTTTCCCATAATCAAATTTAAAATGGCAGCGTCAAATCCGGCGCCGCCGCCAGCAGCACTTCCCGAAACTCACCCTGTATCCGCTTCAGCGCCGCCTCGTTATCCCCCTCGAAGCGCAGCACGATCACCGGCGTGGTGTTGGAAGGCCGCATCAGACCGAAGCCATCAGCGTACTCTACCCGCAGACCATCGAGAGCGATGATTTCCCTGGCGCTGGGGAACCTGGCAGTCTTCCGCAGCCGGTCGATCAACGCGTAATGCGCGCTTTCCTCCATCCTGATCTGCAGTTCCGGCGTATTCACCGTGTCCGGCAGGCCGTGCAGGGTGGCGTCGATGTCCGCCTGCCGGGAGAGAAATTCGAGCATGCGCGCGCCGGCGTAAAGGCCGTCGTCGAAGCCGTACCAGCGTTCCTTGAAGAAGATGTGGCCGCTCATTTCGCCCGCCAGCAGGGCGCCGGTTTCCTGCATTTTGGCCTTGATGAAGGAGTGGCCGGTCTTCCACAGCAGCGGCCTGCCGCCGCGTTCGCGGATCCATGAGAACAGGTTGCGGGTGGATTTGACGTCGAAGATGATTTCCGCGCCGGGGTTGCGTGACAGCACGTCCTGGGCGAACAGCATCAGCTGGCGGTCGGGGAAGATGATCCGGCCATCCTTGGTGACCACGCCCAGGCGGTCGCCGTCGCCGTCGAAGGCGAAGCCGATTTCGGCGTCGCTGGTTTTGAGGCGTGCGATCAGGTCGCGCAGGTTTTCCGGCACCGAGGGGTCGGGGTGGTGGTTGGGGAAGCTGCCGTCAACGATGCAGAACATTTCCTCCACCTCGCAGCCCATGTCGCGGAAGAGCATGGGTGCGAATGCGCCGGCTACGCCGTTGCCGCAGTCGACGATGATCTTCATCTTGCGCGCCAGTTTGACGTCGGAAACGATGCGCTGGATGTATTCGCCGGCGATGTCGTGGCTGCTGTAACCGCCGCTGCCGTTGACCAGGTCGTTGTTCTCCAGCCGTACCCGCAGTGCCTGGATCGCGTCGCCGGACAGGGTTTCGCCGCCCAGCACCATTTTCAGGCCGTTATAGTCGGGCGGGTTGTGGCTGCCGGTGAGCATGACCGCGGAGTGGGTGTTGAGCTGGTGGGCGGCGAAATAGGTCATGGGCGTGGCGACCAGGCCCAGATCGATGACGTCGATGCCGCTTTTGCGGATGCCGCGCGCCAGAGCGCCCGCCAGTTCAGGGCCTGAGAGGCGGCCGTCGCGACCGATGGCGATGGCGGTTTGTTTGCGCGCCACCGCTTCGGAGCCGATGGCATGGCCGATGGCTGCGACGATTTCGGGGGTGAGTGTTTTTCCCACGATACCGCGGATGTCGTAGGCTTTGAAGATTTCCTTGGGGAGTGTGGTCATGGAGATTCCGTAGCAGGGTTGCGTTGATCCTGCACCGAATTATGAAGGTTTTGCGCTGGCATTGCCACAGTGGAACCTGTCGCGAATAGGGAGAAGAAACAACAGGGGCGGGTATGCCGCTGCCCCGTTTACGGTTGGCAA
>JAJYUW010000094.1 GCA_021792335.1 Pseudomonadota bacterium
CCCGGTACTGACCAGCGTTTCGCAGGCTACCCGCGCTTGGGGATCCTGCGCTAGAATGGCGTCGAGCACGGAATCCGAGATCTGGTCGGCGACCTTGTCGGGATGGCCTTCGGAAACCGATTCGGAGGTAAAGAGATATTCTTGCAACATTTTCTGCTCCTGTATTATTTAGGTGTTTCCCCGTGGTTCGCTGGCGAAGCCGGCTCCGGGGCAAGAAGCAGACGACGCTTTAGCCGTATTTGTATCCCGCCCGCAAGTTGTCTCTGTTAACTCGGCGGCTAGGAGCCTGTCGGACTTGAAGAATCGAAGCGAAAATTCGGCTGGGCGAATTTGCAGCCGATTTCCTTTAAGTCCGACAGGCTCCTAGATAATTCTATTTTTTTGAAAGTGATTAGTCAAACCCTGCCCATGTTGGTCTACCTGCTTCGTGCCCTTGCTTTTCTGCCTCTTCGTCTGCTGCATTTCCTGGGCGCCGCGGCCGGCTGGGCGACTTATCTGGCTTCCCGCCGTTATGCTGCGCGCCTGCGGGAGAACTTTACCGGCAGCGGGGTGTGCGTACCGGCGGAACAGGGCAGGCTGCTGCGCCATGCGGTGGCCGAGGGGGGCAAGAGCGTACTGGAACTGGCCGCCATTTGGCTGCGGCCGGAACAACAGGTGCTGAAGCTGATGAAGGGCTGCCATGGCTGGGAGCATGTCGAGGCGGCGCACCGGCGGGGCAAGGGACTGATTTTTCTGACCCCGCACATGGGGTGTTTCGAAATCACCAGTCTGTATTATGCCGCGCGCCATCCGATCACCGTGCTCTACCGCCCGCCGCGCCTGCGCTGGCTGCAGCCGCTGATGGAGGCCGGACGCAGGCGCGGACAGGTCACGCTCGCGCCGACCGATGTCGGCGGGGTGCGCGCCTTGTTCCGGGCGCTGCGGCGGGGAGAGGCGATCGGGATTCTGCCCGATCAGGTGCCGAGCCAGGGCGAAGGCGTGTGGGTCGATTTTCTTGGCCGCCCGGCCTACACCATGACACTGGCACCGCGCCTGGCCCGCTCCACTGATGCCGCTATCGTGTTTGCCTTCGCCGAACGCCTGCCGCATGGCGCTGGTTATGAATTATGGCTCGAACCCTTGTCCGAAGACTTGCCCGAAGACCTCACCGCCGCGGCGGAAGCGATCAACCGGGCGGTGGAAAGCCTGATCCGCAAAAAACCCGAACAATACTTGTGGAGCTATAACCGCTACAAAGTACCGAAGGGAGTGCCGAGTGCCGAGTCCTGAGTTCCAAGCATCCACTCAGTACTCAGGGCTCAGCACTCAGGACTGTTCATGATGGCTCGCTTAGGCATCTCCCTCATCTGGCTGCTGCATTTTCTGCCGCTGGGCATACTCGCCCGGCTCGGCGAGGGCTTCGGCTTGCTGCTCTATGGGCTCGGCCGCGAGCGCCGCCGCGTGGCGCGCACCAACCTGCGCCTGTGCTTTCCGGAGATGGGGGAAAGCGAACGGGAACGCCTGGTGCGGCGCCATTTTCGCGCCTTCGGGCGCAGCGTGCTGGAGCGCGGAATCTTGTGGTGGTCGCCGAAATCACGCATCCAGAAACTGGTTTGCATCGAAGGTCTGGAACACTGGCAGGCGGTGGCGGACAAGCCGGTAATCTGGCTTGCGCCGCATTTCGTCGGTTTGGATATGGGCGGCGTCAGGCTGACCACGGAATTCCCCCTGGTTTCGATGTACAGCCGGCAGAAAAACCCGTTGTTCGATGCCCTGCTGCTGCATTCGCGCACCCGTTTCGGCAATTCGCCGATGGCATCGCGCCAGGACGGGCTCAAGCCGGTGGTGAGGGAGATGCGCAAGGGACGGCCATTCTATTATTTGCCGGACATGGATTTCGGTGCCCGCGACGCGGTGTTCGTGCCCTTCTTCGGCGTACCCGCCGCCACCGTCACCGCGCTGTCGCGCCTGGCGAAAATTACCGGCGCCGCAGTGGTGCCCAGCGTCACCTGCCAGCTTCCCGGCGGCGGGGGCTATGTGCTGAAATTTTATCCAGCCTGGGAGAATTTCCCCGGCGCCGACGCAGCAAGCGATGCCCGCCGCATGAACGCGTTCATCGAGGAGCGCATCCGGGAAATGCCGGAACAGTATTTCTGGCTGCACAAGCGCTTCAAGACCCGTCCGCCGGGGGAGGAGAGGTTTTATAAATAAATTTTTTAACCACAGAGGCACAGAGAAAAACCAAAAGCATTAGACGCAAAGGCGTAATACTTGAAATTAGGGTTGCTGGCTTTTGCCTTGCTTTCCTCTGTGTCTCTGTGCCTCTGTGGTAAATTCGGATTTGTATGGAAAGCATCCCCGACTGCTGCATCATCTCGACGATCCGGCCGTGCTGTGGGAAACTGTCAGCGACCGTCATTTACTGATTTGGGGGAATGTGTGAGTTTCCGGAATCCTGGCGACGCCGAGTGCCGAGCCCTGTTGCAACGCATCAAGAACATTGCCGTGCTCGGGTTGTCGCCCAAACCGGATCGCCCGAGCTATTTCGTGGCGAAAGCGATGCAGGGTTTCGGCTTCAATATTATCCCGGTGCGTCCGGCCACCGCCGAGGTGCTGGGGCAGAAGGCCTATGCCACCCTGCGCGACGTGCCGGGCCCGATCGACCTGGTCGACGTGTTTCGCGCCGCGGAATACCTCGACGCGATTATCGATGAATGCATTGCCTTGAACATACCGGCGATCTGGATCCAGGAAGGCATCGTTAACGAGGCGGCGGCGCAGCGCGCCCGTGATGCGGGCATGACAGTGGTGATGGACCGTTGCATCTACAAGGATTATGTGGCTCTGTGTCAATGAAAAATCTTGTTAACCGCAAAGGCGCCAAGGCGCAAAGTTTCCGCGAAGAGTGCTGTTCTTTGCGACTTTGCGACTTTGCGGTGGGTTTATTGTTATGAAGCTTAAGTTCACCAAAATGCACGGCTTGGGCAATGATTTCGTTGTCATCGACGCGATCTCCCAAAATGTGGCTTTGACCCCGGAGCAATTCAAATTCATTGCCGACCGCCATTTCGGCATCGGCTGCGATCAGATTCTGCTGGTAGAGCACGCCAGGCTGCCCGACGCGGATTTCCGTTACCGCATCTTCAACGCCGACGGGGGCGAAGTGGAGCAGTGCGGCAATGGCGCCCGCTGCTTCGTGCGCTTCGTGCATGAAAAAGGGCTGACCCATAAAAGCGAGATCCGCGTGGAAACGGCTTCCGGCATTATCGTGCCGCGTCTCGAGGAAAACGGCCAGGTAACGGTGAACATGGGCCCCCCCCGTTTCGAACCGGCCGAAATCCCCTTCCGCGCGGAAAAACGTGCGCTTACCTATGTGCTGGACCTGGAAGACGAGCAGGTCGAGGTCAGCGTACTGTCCATGGGCAATCCCCATGCGGTGCAACTGGTGGAAGATGTGGACAGTGCGCCGGTCGCCGTGGAGGGGCCGCAGATCGAACACCACCCGCGCTTTCCCGCCCGGGTGAATGCCGGCTTCATGCAGGTGCTGGACCGCAGCCACATCAGGTTGCGGGTCTTCGAGCGCGGTGCCGGCGAAACCCTGGCCTGCGGCAGCGGCGCCTGTGCGGCGGCGGTGGCGGGCATCACGCGCGGCTTGCTGGACGGTAATGTGCGGGTATCCACTCGTGGCGGGGAATTGGCGATACGCTGGGAAGGCGAAGGCCGGCCGGTATGGATGACCGGCCCGGCGGTGACGGTATTCGAAGGCGAAATCGATTTGTGCTAATAAAGCAGTTTTGCCACAGATTACCAAAAGTAGGCGCCTCTAGGCGACACGGATTGGCACAGATGAAATCCGTGTAATCAGTGTTAATCCGTGGCTGGAATGCCATTTCTGGTTTTATGAAAAAGGGGAAGCTAATGGGTCTGAATTCGGAAGCAGTCGCGCAGTATTTGCATGAAAATCCGGAGTTCTTCGAACAACATTCCGCGCTGCTGGCGGAAGTCTTTCTTCCCCACCCCCATGGGGGCAGGGCGATTTCCCTGGCCGAGCGCCAGCAACTGGCTCTGCGCGACAAGAACCGGCTGCTGGAAACCAAGCTGCGGGAGCTGATCCAGTTCGGCGAGGAAAACGATGCCATCAGCGAAAAAATGCACCGCCTCGCGGTTTCCTTGCTCGGAGCACGCGATCTCGACGCCGTGCTGAACACCGCCTATTTCAACCTGCGCGAGGATTTCGACGTACCCCATGTCGCGATTCGCGTCTGGACCGGCATCGAGCAGGCGGTACGCCCGGAATTCATCGGTGCCAGCATCGAGATGTGCGCCTTCGCCGACGAGCTGATCAACCCGAAATGCGGTCCGCAGATTCTGGAGGAAGCACCTTCCTGGTTTGGCGAGGCTGGCCCGAACCTGCGCTCCTTCGCCTTTGTGGCGCTCCGTGCGGAAAATTCATTCGGCCTGCTGGCCATGGCGAGCGAAGACGCCGAACGCTTCTACCCGGAAATGGGCACGCTCTACCTGAAGCGGCTGGGCGAGCTGGTCAGCGCGGCGCTGCTGCGCTATCTGAATTGATTTACAAATCTTTTCCAGCCACGGATTAACACAGATGAACACGGATTATCCGCGCGAAAAACTTGGTGCGTCGTTTTCTTCATTGGGGGGGGGCATACATAACAGTACGCAGATTTATCTGTGTAAATCCGTGTTTATCCGTGGCTAAACTCAATAAGTTAAAAACTTCCCGATGAGCGCAGGCGACAACTACCTGCAAGGCTTTCTCGTTCATCTCGCCAGCGAACGCCGCCTCTCCCCCCTGACCTGCACCCACTACGTCCGTGACGTGACCGAGCTGCTGAAGCTGGCGGGCAACGCGCCGCTGGATCAGCTGCAAGTCCGGCAGGTACGGCGCTTCGTCGCACAGTTGCACGGCCGCGGACTGGGCGGCAAAACCCTGGCGCGCATGCTCTCCGCCTGGAGGGGCTTCTTCACCTATCTTGCGCGCGACCACGGCTACACCCATAACCCCTGTGCCGGGCTGCGCGCGCCGAAATCCGCCAAAGCCCTGCCCCAGGCGCTGTCTCCGGACGTAGCCGCACACCTGATGGAAATCCCCGCGGATAATGCCCTCGCAGTGCGCGACAAGGCGATGTTCGAACTGTTTTATTCTTCCGGCCTGCGCCTCTCTGAGCTGACCGGTCTGCCGCTCGCCCAGCTCGACCTTGTTGCAGGCATCGTGCGCGTGACCGGCAAGGGCAATAAAACCCGCGAAGTGCCGGTGGGCCGTTTCGCTCTGGAGGCGGTGCGGAACTGGCTGGTGCAGCGCGAGAATCTGGTTAAAACAGGGGAAACCGCGCTCTTCGTCGGACGGAACGGAGCCCGCCTGACGCCGCGCGCCGTTCAATACCGCATCAGGCAATGGGCGGCCAGGCTCGGCATTTCGGCCGAGGTGCATCCCCACGTGCTGCGCCACTCCTTTGCCAGCCATGTGCTCCAGTCCAGCGGCGACCTGCGCGCGGTGCAGGAAATGCTCGGGCATGCCAACATTTCGACGACGCAGGTGTACACCCATCTGGATTTTCAACACCTTGCCAAAGTTTATGATGCGGCACACCCGCGGGCGAAGAAGAAACCCTGACTTGGTTGACAGCCCGATGATTTTTAGCCATATTGAAAAAATGAATCGGCGCCTATTCTTGCACGCCCTGTTGGCCCTGTTGCTGCTGCTGGCACAGCAGGGTGCGGCGCTGCATGCGCTTTCCCACCTGACGGAGATTGTTCCAGCCCACTCCGGGCAGGGCAAGAACCTGCCCCATTCCCCGGTGTGCGACAAGTGCATCGCCTATGCCGAAATCGGGGGCGGCGTGCACTCGGTACTCCTGGTTTTCCACGCTGTCGACACCCACTTTGTCCCCTCACCCGCTGCCTGCTCCGAGCTTTCTTCCCGGACGCTCCGGGCCTATTCCAGCCGCGCCCCTCCTTTCCTCGCCTGAAAACTGACTGAACCGGCCGGCGACGCTATAACCTGAAACTCGCAAAGCGAGACCTCGCCCCCCGCTCCCTCCGGGAGAGGGCAGGGGTGAGGGAAAGCGTACGCCGCGTGCAGTATTTTTCGACGAGGTAAACATGTTCAGAAAAAAAACCATCGTGTCGGGCGTTCTGTTGGCGCTCGGCCTGCCGTGCGCCGCGCAGGCGGCGCCGGATGCGGATCTGGCGCAAATCCGCGAAGAAATCCGGCAGATGCGGCAAACTTACGAAGCGCGCATTGCCAGTCTGGAAGCGCGCCTGAAACAGGCGGAAGCGGAAGTCAAACAAGTCGGCAGCAAGGCCGACAGCGCCGCCGACCAGGCCCGCGAGTCCGCATCGGCGTCCGCCCAACCTGCACCCGCTCGCGGCGGAGACAACATCAACGCCTTCAATCCGGGCATTTCGCTGATCCTGTCCGGCTTGTACAGCAATCATTCCAAGGATCCGGCGGGCTACCAGATTACCGGCTTCCACCTGCCCGGCGCCGTGCTGGGGGATGTCCGGCCGCAGCGCGGCTTCAGCCTGGCGGAATCGGAGCTGGGCATTTATGCCAATGTGGATCCGTCGTTCTATGGCGGCATCAACTTCGCCATTCATCCCGACAACACGGTATCCACCGAGGAGGCGTTCATCCAGACCACCACCCTGCCCCACGGCCTGACGTTGAAGGCGGGCCGCTTCTATTCCGGCATCGGCTACCTCAACGAGCAGCATGCGCATATCTGGGATTTTGCCGATGCGCCCCTAGCCTACCAGTCGTTCCTGGGCGGGCAGTTCAACAATGACGGGGTGCAGGTGCGCTGGCTCGCACCCACCGACACCTTCCTGGAGCTCGGCGCGGAAGCCGGTCACGGCGCCAATTATCCGGGCACCGGGCGCGACAAGAACGGTGCGGGGGCGAGTGCGCTTTACGCCCATTTGGGCGGCGATGTGGGGGCCAGCCACAGCTGGCGGGCCGGGCTTTCCCTGCTGAGCACATCGCCTCAGGATCGCCAGTGGGACGACGTGGACGTGGCGAACACTGTTGTCACCAACAGCTTCACCGGCAACAGCAAGCTGTGGATCGCGGATATGGTCTGGAAGTGGGCGCCCAACGGCAACCCCTACTACACCAACTTCAAGCTCCAGGGCGAGTACCTGCGCCGGACCGAGGACGGCAGCCTGATCTATGCGGCCACCACGCCGGGCGCCTATTCCGCCACCCAGTCCGGCTGGTATGTGCAGGGCATCTACCAGTTCGCGCCTTACTGGCGGGCGGGGGCGCGCACCGAACGGCTCAATTCGGGCAGCGTCGACTACGGCGTCAACAACGCCAGCCTGATGCGGCCGGATTACGCCCCGACCCGCAATGCCCTGATGGTGGACTACAACCCGAGCGAGTTCAGCCGCATCCGGCTGCAGCTCGCCCAGGACAAATCCCGCCAGGGCATGTCGGACAACCAGCTTTTCCTGCAATACCAGATGAGCCTCGGTGCTCACGGTGGGCATAAATTTTAGGAGATGAAAATGCTGAATCGACTGTTGAAACTTCTCCTGGCGATGGCGCTGGCCGCCTTCGCCATCCCTGCTTCTGCCGCCCTTAATATTCTCGCCTGCGAGCCAGAATGGGGCGCCTTGGCGCAGGAACTGGGCGGCGACAAGGTGAGCGTCTACGATGCCACCAATGCGTTTCAGGACCCCCATCACATCCAGGCCAAGCCCAGCCTGCTGGCGCGTGCACGCAGCGCCGACATGGTGGTGTGCACCGGCGCCCAGCTGGAAATCGGCTGGCTGCCTATCCTGCTCCAGCAGGCCGGCAACCCGAAAATCCAGCTTGGCCGGCCGGGCTACTTCGAGGCGTCGCGCTATGTGCGCATGCTGGAGGTGCCGGGCAGTGTCGATCGTTCCCAAGGCGACGTCCACCCCGGCGGCAACCCCCACATCCAGACCAACCCGCACAACATCGCCCTGGTGGCCGATGCCCTGGCGAAGCGGCTGGCCGATGTCGACCCGGCCAACAGCGCCTATTATCAGGGGCGCCACAAGGTGTTTGCCGAACGCTGGAAGGCGGCGATGCAGAACTGGGAGCGCGAAGCCGCGCCACTCAAAGGCGTGGCCATCGTCGTGCACCACAAGGCGTTTATTTATCTGGAGGACTGGCTGGGCTTGCGGGAGGTGGCGGCGCTTGAGCTCAAACCCGGCGTCGAGCCGACCAGCGCCCACCTGGCGGAAGTTCTGGCGCAATTGCAGCGGCAGCCGGCGAAGATGGTGATCCGCGCCGCCTACAACGACGGACGGCCATCCGAATGGCTGGCGGCGCGGGGCAAACTCCCGGTGGTCGTGCTGCCTTTCACGGTGGGAGGATCGGAGCGGGCAAAGGATTTGTTCGGCTTGTTCGACGATACGGTGCAGAAGCTGTTGTCGGCAGTTAGATAAATCGTGTTCACCGCGAAGGACGCGAAGGTACGCAAAGGAAAACAAGGTTTTTGG
>JAJYUW010000095.1 GCA_021792335.1 Pseudomonadota bacterium
AAGCTGAAGAACAAGACCCTGGTGACGATCGCCTCCGGCGCCAACATGAATTTCGATCGCCTGCGCCACGTCGCCGAGCGCGCCGAACTGGGCGAGCAGCGTGAAGCCGTGCTGTCCGTCACCATCGCGGAAAAGCCGGGCAGCTTCAAGGCCTTTTGCGCCCTGCTCGGTACGCGCAACATCACCGAATTCAATTACCGCTATTCCGATTCCAGCGCGGCCCATGTGTTCGTCGGCGTGCAGGTGCAGAATCGCGGCGAAACCGAGAAGATGCTGGCGCTGCTGGCGCGCAAGGGGCTCAAGCCGGTGAACATGAGCGACAATGAAATGGCCAAGCTGCATATCCGCCATATGGTGGGCGGCCATGCGCCTGAGGCGAAGGACGAGATTCTGTTCCGCTTCGAGTTTCCCGAGCGTCCTGGCGCACTGATGAAATTCCTCGACAGCGTCGGGCAGAGCTGGAATATCAGCCTGTTCCACTACCGCAATCATGGCACCGATTACGGGCGCGTGCTGGTGGGCATGCAAGTGCCGCCGCAGGACAAGCCCGCGTTCCGGGAATTCCTGAAACGCCTGGGCTACCCCTATGTAGACGAGAGCAAGAACCCGGCCTACAAACTGTTTCTAGGTTGAACCTGGAAAAAGCAGTTGAACCGCAAAGGCGCAAAGAACACAAATCAAGAACAAGGGGTTGCTGCAATTCGCCCAATCACCCGACGGGTGAAGGCCAGCATGGTTACCATGATTTTGTTGGCTTTGCGCCTTCGCGCCTTTGCGGTTAATGAACTGCGGTTTTTAGGTTGAATCCACCGCCTAAAAACCGTACACAATTACTTCACCCACACCGTCTTGATGTTCACGAATTCGCGGATGCCCTGGTAGGACAGTTCGCGGCCGAATCCGGAAGCCTTGACGCCGCCGAAAGGCAGGCGCGGGTCGGACTTCACCTGGCCGTTGATGAAACAACAGCCCGCTTCGATTTCGCGCGACAGACTTTCCGCGCGCCCGAGGTCCCGGCTCCAGATGCTGCTGCCCAGCCCGAAACGGGTGTCGTTGGCGATCCGGATGGCGTCCTGTTCGTCCTGCGCGCGGATGACGATGGCCACCGGGCCGAACAACTCCTCGTGGTAGGCGCGATTTTTCGGGGTAACGAAGTCAAGTATGGAGGGCTGATAATACGCGCCTTTTCTGGCATCCGGTTTGCATCCCAGCAGCGGCTGCGCACCCTGGGAGATGGAAACCGTCACCTGCCGGTGCAGTTCGTCGCGCAGGTCCAGCCGGGCCATCGGCCCGATCTGGGTGCTTTCCTTCATGGGGTCGCCGATCCGCAGTGCGGCAACTTTCTGCCGCAGCAGGCGCACGAATTCGTCCGCGATTTCCGGCACCGGGATAAAGCGCTTGGCGGCGATGCACGATTGGCCGTTGTTGAGAAAGCGCGAATTGACGCCCTGGGTGCTGGCGTAGTCCAGATCCGCGTCGCGCAATACGATGAAGGGGTCTGATCCGCCCAGTTCCAGCACGCATTTTTTCAGGTTCCGGCCCGCTTCTGCCGCAAGCTTGCGCCCGGCCGGTTCGGAGCCGGTGAAGGTAACGGCATGCACGCGCGGATCGGAGATCACGTTCGCAACCTGGTCGGCCGCTATCATCATGGTAGTGAAAAGATGATCCGGCAAGCCCGCGCTACGGAACACCGCTTCCACCGCCAGAGCGCATTGCGGCACGTTGGATGCGTGTTTCAGCACCACGGCATTGCCCGCCATCAGGGCCGGCGCGGCAGAACGGAACACCTGCCAGAACGGGAAATTCCACGGCATCACTGCCAGTATGGTGCCAAGCGGCAGGTAGGCAACGTAACTTTTGGCTGCGTCTGTTTCGATCAACTCGTCTGCGATGAAATGGGTGGCATGATGGGCGTAGTAGTCGCAACCCAAGGCGCACTTCTCCACTTCAGCGAGCGATTCCCGCAGCGGC
The DNA here is from genome assembly GCA_021792335.1 of Pseudomonadota bacterium. Lineage (GTDB taxonomy): Bacteria > Pseudomonadota > Gammaproteobacteria > Burkholderiales > Sulfuricellaceae > Sulfuricella. Next base: position 1,972 of record JAJYUW010000095.1, read on the forward strand.
TTTCCCATTTCCCGCGTAATCAGAGCGGCGAAATCGCCGCGATTGGCGAACAGCACTGCCGCCGCGCGGTGCAGCACCTCGGCGCGCTGGCTCAAGCCGAACTGACGCCAGGCTTGCCAGGCATGGCGGGTGTTTTCCAGCGCATCGTTCAGGCGTTGGTCGTCCCAGGTGGAGAATGTTTGAACAAGCTCGCCAGTGGCGGGATTCAGGCTGACGTACGGCATCGTGTGCTATCTTTTAAGGACGTCTGGTTTTACTATAGCAGCTATGAATAAATTTATTATTGCCGTCATTTTCCTGGCGGGATCCGCGTTTGACGCCGCCGCAGCCAACTCCGAAACCGATTTCCTGGCTGCCCGCGAAGCTTTCAGGTCGGGCGATATCGCCCGCCTCAACACGCTGTCCGCGCGCCTTCAGGGTCATGTGCTGGAGCCCTATGTCGACTATATGCAAATCCTGTCGCACCTCAAGGATGCCGGGCCGGACGAGGTCAAGGGTTTTATGCAGCGCAACAGCGACAGCTACCTGTCCGACAAGCTGCGTGGCGACTGGTTGAGATGGCTGGGCAAAAACCAGCGCTGGGATCTTTTTATCGCGGAATATCCGGCGCTGGCCAGCAAGGACACCGAGCTTGCCTGCTATGCCTTGCAGGCAAGGACAGCCCTGGGAGACAGTGCTGCGCTGCGCGAGGCGAAGGCATACTGGTTCAGCGCCGAGGATCAGCCGGATAGTTGCCTGCCGTTGTTCGCCGGCCTGGCGACCAATGGCCTGCTCACGGTGGACGACGTATGGGCGCGCCTGCGCCTGACGCTGGAAGCGGGCAATGTCAGCGTGGCGAAACATGTTGCCCGCTACTTCCCCGGCCAGCAGGAGATTCCCTTGCGCGAACTGGAGCGGGCAGCAGAAAATCCGGCCGTATTCCTCGACAAGATGCCGGTTGACCTGAAAACGCGCGCCGGCAGAGAGCTGACGATATTTGCTTTGTCGCGCCTGGCCCGTAGCCAGCCGCAGCAGGCGCTGCCTTACTGGAACGAGCTGTCCTCGCGCTTCAGCGCGGAGGAACAGGCCTATGCCTGGGGGCAGATGGCCTTACATGCCGCGCGCAAGCATGACCCAGCTACGCTTTCCTGGTTTGGCAAGGCTGCCGGGGCGCGGCTTTCCGACCTGCAACTCGCCTGGAAGGTGCGCGCGGCCTTGCGCGAGCAGAACTGGCAGGAGGTGCAGGCCGCTATTGCGGCCATGTCCGAGGCGGAACAGAACCAGGGCGCATGGCGCTATTGGAAGGCGCGGGCCCTGAAGGCTCAGGGCAAGACCATCCCGGCCAATGCGATTTGGCTCCCGCTTTCCAAGGAATTTAATTTTTACGGCCAGCTTGCCGCCGGTGAACTGGGCGCGGTGGCGGGGATTCCCTCCGAGAGCTTCAAGGCGGGGGAAGACGAAATCAAGGCGATGGAAAAAACGCCGGCGATCCGGCGTGCGCTGACGCTATATGAGATGAACCTGCGCTACGAGGCCAACCGGGAATGGGTATGGGCGATGCGCGGCTTCGACGACCGGCAACTGCTGATTGCGGCGGAGGTGGCACGGCGCCGTAACTGGTACGACCGGGCCATCAACACCGCAGACAAGACCGTGCAGCTGCATGACTTCAGCCTCCGTTTTCTGTCGCCGCACCGGGACGTAATGCGGGACTATGTGCGTGAGACGGGGCTGGATGAGGCCTGGGTATACGGGCTGATCCGCCAGGAAAGCCGTTTTGTGCAGCAGGCACGCTCCGGCGTGGGCGCCTCGGGTCTGATGCAGCTGATGCCGGGAACTGCGCGCTGGGTGGCGAGGCGGCTCGGCATAAATCGTTTCAGGCAGTCCATGGTCAACCAGTTGGATACCAACCTGGCACTCGGCACCCATTATCTCAAGTATGTGCTGGACAAGCTCGATGGCCAGCCGCTTCTGGCGACCGCCGCGTACAATGCCGGCCCGCGCCGCGCCATCAGATGGCGCAGCCCAGACGCGATGGAGGGGGCGATCTATGCCGAAACCATCCCCTTTACCGAAACCCGCGGCTATGTGCAAAAGGTGATGAGCAATGCCGTTTATTATGGCAATCGCTTCGGCCAGCAGTTGCTGTCGTTGAAGCAGCGCCTGGGTACGGTTGTTGGAGAAAATGGCAAAACGGAGTGCGGCGGCAACGATGAGCGTGCGCCGGCATGCGAACCAGAATAAGGGAAATCCATGGAAATCAAGAAAGTATGTGTGCTCGGCGGGAGCGGTTTTGTAGGCCGGCATGTGGTCAGCCGATTGCATGAACGCGGCTACAGCGTGCTCGTGCCCTATCGCAATTACGATAGTGCCAAACTCCTCTCCGTCATGCCGTCGGTGTCACTGGTGCCAGCGGATATTCATGATCCGGAGGCGCTCAAGCAGCTGTTCAAGGGCATGGACGCGGTGATCAACCTGGTCGGCATTCTCCATGAAAAAAAGCGCGGCGATTTTCAGCGCGTGCACGTGGAATTGCCGCGCAAGGTGGTGGCGGCCTGCCGGGCGGCGGGGGTGAAGCGCCTGCTGCACATGAGCGCCATCGGCGTCAGCCCGGACGGCCTGAGCCGTTATCAACGCAGCAAGGGGGAGGGCGAAGCGGTCGCACTGGCGGCCCACGACGAGCATCTGGCGGTGACGGCATTTCGTCCGTCAGTCATTTTCGGCCCGGGGGACAGCTTCCTCAACCTGTTCGCCAGCCTGCTCCACTGGACGCCGGTGCTTCCCCTCGGCAGTCCGAATGCCAAAATGCAGCCGGTGTACGTTGGCGATGTCGCCCAGGCGTTTGCGGCCAGCCTCGGCAACTCCGCCACCTTCGGCCAGAGCTATGAACTATGCGGTCCGAAAGTTTACACCTTGCAGCAGCTGGTCGAATTCGTCGCCGCTGTAAAAGGCCTGCATCGCAGGATCATCCTGCTCTCCGACGACATGTCCTCTCTCCAGGCCACCTTCCTCGGATTGCTGCCGGTGAAGATGCTCACCCACGACAACTACCTGACACTGAAAACCGATGCCGTCTGCCGCAGCCCCTTCCCCGAACTGCTCGGGATTCGGCCCGCCGCCCTGGAAGCTGAGGCGCCGCAGTATCTGGCGCCGATCGCGCCGCCACGTTTCAAACGGTTCATCGACGAAACCCAGCATTGATGCAAATCTACACTGTCGGCGGGGCGGTGCGCGACGAGCTGCTCGGCCTGCCGGTTCAGGACAGGGATTACGTCGTGGTGGGCGCCACGCCGGAGGAGATGGTGCGGCGCGGCTTTCGCCCGGTGGGCAAGGATTTTCCGGTATTCCTTCACCCCCGAACCCATGAGGAATACGCCCTGGCGCGCACCGAGCGCAAGACCGGGCAGGGCTACAAGGGCTTTCAGGTCTATGCCGCGCCCAGGGTGACGCTGGAGGAAGATCTGGCGCGGCGCGACCTGACCATCAATGCCATCGCCAAGGACGAGGCCGGCAAGCTCATCGATCCCTACCGCGGCGCGGCCGATCTCCGGGCGGGAATTCTGCGCCACGTCAGCCCCGCCTTTGTCGAAGACCCGGTGCGCGTGCTGCGGGTGGCGCGCTTTGCCGCCCGCTTCGGATTTTCCATCGCGCCCGAGACCCTGGCCCTGATGCGAGAAATGGCCGCCAACGGCGAGGTGGATGCGCTGGTGCCGGAGCGGGTGTGGCAGGAGCTGTCGCGCGGCCTGATGGAAAAGAAACCCTCGCGCATGATCCATGCCTTGCGCGAATGCGGTGCGCTGGTGCGCATCCTGCCCGAGCTGGATGCGCTGTTCGGCGTGCCGCAGACGGCGGAATATCATCCCGAGGTCGACACCGGCGTGCATGTGATGATGGTCGTGGATTATGCAGCGGCGCAGGATTACTCCCTGCCGGTGCGCTTTGCCGCGCTCACCCATGATCTCGGCAAGGGAACCACACCGCGCGAAGTGTGGCCGCGCCACATCGACCATGAATTACGCAGCTTCGAACTGGTAAACGCCCTGTGCCGGCGCCTGCGCGTACCCAACGATTGCCGCGAACTGGCGCTGGTGGTGGCGCGCTTTCATGGCATTCCGCTGCGCGCCTTCGACTTGCGGCCGGAAACCATTTTGAAGCTGCTGCTGGAAACCGATGCCCTGCGCCAGGCGCAGCGTTTCGAGGCGTTCCTGCAGACCTGTAGCGCCGATTTCTGCGGCAGGCTGGGCTATCAGGATGCGGTGTTCGAACAGGCTGATTTTCTGCGCAGCGCGCTCCAGGCGGTGCAGGAAGTGGACGCCGGGGCGGTCGCCAGGCACTGCGATGACCCGGGAAAGATTCGCGACCGGGTATACGAGGCACGGCTCGATGCGGTCAAGGGGTGGCTAAAAACACGGCAGTAAACCGTCGTGACAGTGGGGCGTTAATCCTAGAAAACTCAGTTGCCACCCCGCTCATGCTTCGATACGCGCAAGAAACCGCGCTACTCAGCACGAACGGGGTGGTCACCAGTTTGGTGAGAGACCGTTCGCCCTGAGTAGCCCGCGCAGCGGGCGTATCGAAGGGTTTGCATCGTTCAACTGAGGTTTCTAGGTTAATGTATTATCAAAAGGGAGACTAGAATTATGAGTGAAAATCAAAGCCGCTTTCCCCGCGTAACAACCGGGGCCATCATAAGCGCCATGCTGACCTGCGCCGTGCCTCCGCTTGCCTATGCCGACCCGCCCCCTTGGGCACTCGGCGGCCAGGACTGGCGCCAGCAGCGCGAGCCCAGCTATGTCGGCTACACCGGAAAGAGATGGATGGACGATTATGGCGTGCTCCGCGGCAGCTGTAACCGCGAGGCGCTGGGCGCTGCTGCAGTTGCGGCGGTCGGTGGCGCGGTGGCCGGTGGTGCGGCAGGTTCCCCGATCGGCAGGGACGACGGCAGGGGGGTGGCGATCATTCTTGGCCCGGTATTCGGCGCGCTAGCCGGCGCCCAGACCGGCGGCGACATGGACAGCGCCGACCGGGCCTGCTTCGGACATGTACTGGAACTTGCCAAGGACAGCCAGCCTGTATCCTGGCACAATCCCGACAAAAACATCACTTACATGGTCATCCCCATGCCGGGCTTTGCTTCCCGGAACACGCAATGCAGGGATTACACCGCCCGCATTACCGCCAACGGACGCAGCGAAACCGTCTCCGGCAAGGCTTGCCAGAACAGAGCAGGGGTTTGGGAGGCGTTGCGGTAATTGCGGTTTAACGCGAACATCGCGAAGCGACACCTCTTCACTCAGATCAAAACAAGCGCCTTTCACCATTGCCCCTTCTCCCTCTGGGAGAAGGTTGGGATGAGGGCAGCCCTCTGGGGGAGAAGGAGGAGAGAGGGAACGGACACGGCGGTTGCGATGCTCATCATTCGGGTTGGCGCGGCCGCCATGTCCGATAGGATGAAATGAAATTCGGAAAACTCACCATGCCCCGGATTCCGCTACGCTTCATTGGGCTACCGGCTATATTTCTTGCCGTTAATAATATACAGAAACCGCCCGGATCCCGCCGGGCCCCCTTTCCCGCCACGGCACAATTGCTTATGATGGTCTTGGGGGGAGTGACCTGGCGGTCATCATTGAAAAGATGCCGAAACAAAAACAAATTCGTTACGGGGACTATCTGGGTGTAGTGCGGGTCAAGCAGAAGGCGGTCAGCTACAATGACACTATCGCCTTCGAGCACCGCCATCCGCGCCGTTATCGCCTCCGTCCGAGGGATTTTCACCGGCTGCTGACACCTTACATTTCGGTGCGCTTTCTGGACCAAGCCCGTGCCGTGCTGCCGCTGGTCCTGTTCCTGACCGTTTTCCAGATCGGCGTTCTGCAGGCGCCCGTGCAGGGATGGAATTCCGTCCTGGCCGGCGTTCTGGCGATAATGGGCGGCCTGATGTTTTTCATGGAAGGCGTCAAGCAGGGGTTGATGCCCTTCAGCGAAGCGATTGGCTACAGGCTGCCGGGACGGTCTCCGCTGGAGACCGTTCTGATGGTGGCCTTCATTCTCGGCGTGGCGGCGACATTCGCGGAGCCGGCCATCGGGGCGCTCAAGGCGGCGGGCAGTATCACGCGTTCTGACGCGGCTCCCTTGCTCTATGCCCTGTTGCACGGTCAATCCCGCCTGCTGGTGCTGGCGGTCGGACTGGGTGTCGGGCTGGCCGTGCTGGTGGGGATGCTGCGCTTCATTCGCGGCTGGAGCCTGAAAAAGCTGCTGGTGTTCACGCTCATGCCCAGCCTGGGGTTGACCGCTTATATGGCGTTCGATCCCGGCCTGGCGCCCATCCTCGGGCTGGCCTGGGACTGTGGCGCCATTACCACCGGGCCGGTGACAGTGCCGCTGGTCCTGGCCCTGGGGATAGGCGTATCCGCGGCGGTAGGCAGAGAAGACAACCCGCTGTCAGGTTTTGGTATTGTGACACTGGCTTCGCTGTTTCCGGCGATCGCGGTGATGCTGCTGGGAATC
>JAJYUW010000096.1 GCA_021792335.1 Pseudomonadota bacterium
GAAGATGATGTTGTGGTTGCCGCCGGCGGCGATGTATTCGGCCGACATCAACCACTCGGAGATGGTTGCCGACATGCCGCGCTTGAGGATGACAGGCTTGTTGATTTTGCCGACTTCCTTGAGCAGTTCGAAATTCTGCATGCTGCGCGTGCCGATCTGGATCACGTCGACGTCGTATTCCATGAATGTATCGAGCATCCGCGCATCCATCAGTTCGGTGACGATGGGGAGATTGTATTTTTGGGCCGCCTCGCGGAACATCGTCAGGCCTTCCACGCCGTGGCCCTGGAAGGAATACGGGCTGGTGCGCGGCTTGAAGGCGCCACCGCGCATCAGGCGGCAACCTGCGGCATGCACTTCCCGCGCCGCGATCGCCATCTGTTCCGGCGTTTCCACCGAGCACGGCCCGGCAATGATCTGCACCTGCTTGCCGCCCAGCGGGATGCCGTTGATATCGATCACGGTGTCCTGCTTGTGCCATTCCCGCCCGACGATCTTGTAGGGCTTGACCACGTGCATGGCCTGCTCAACGCCGGGCAGGGCTTCGAAGAACTTCGCTTCCAGCTTGCGTTCGTCGCCGATGGCGCCGATCACGGTGCGCTCGGTGCCGCGCGAAACATTGACATCCAGCCCGGCTTCCTTGATCTTGTGGATGACGCCATCGATCTGCTGTTCGCTTGCGCCGCTGTTCATGACAATAATCATTTTTTCAACTCCTTGAGTGCCCGTTCCAGGGCCTGTAAAAATATTTCGTTTTCGCCTTCCAGGCCGATGCTGACCCGCAAGTGCTCAGGCATGCCGTAATTGGCGACCGGCCGCACGATCACGCCCTGTTTCAGCAGGCTTTGATAGACAGCGGCGGCATCCCCGACCCGGACTGCGACGAAGTTGCCATAAGACGGGATGTAATCGAGGCCCAGTCGCCTGAAGCTATCCGTCAGTTGCGCCATGCCATTGCGGTTGATCTCCAGGCATTCGTCGAGGAAGACCTCATCCTCCATTGCCGCCACCGCCGCCGCCTGGGCCAGGCTATTGACATTAAACGGCTGGCGGACACGGTTCAGCATGTCCGCCACCTGCGGGCTGGCCAGCGCATAGCCTACGCGCAAACCGGCCAGGCCGTAGGCCTTGGAAAAGGTGCGGCTGACGATCAGATTCGGGAAGCGCGCGAGCCAGCCAACGCTGTCGCTTTTGAGTGCCTCGGGGAGATATTCGGTATAGGCTTCGTCCAGCACAACCAGTATACGGGCCGGCACACGTTCGATCAATCCAAGCAGATGCGCGGGTTGCAGCAGGGTGCCGGTGGGGTTGTTGGGGTTGGCGATGAAGAGGATGCGCGTATCATCTGCAATCGCCGCCAGCAGCGCTTCGGGGTCGTGGCCGAATTCCCTGGCTTTGGCCTCGATGCCGCGCGCCCCTGCAGCCTGGGTCGCCAGTTTATACACCGCGAAGGCGTGCTGGGCATAAACAGCCGAGGACTGCGGCGTAAGGATGGCGCGCGCCGCCAATTCCAGCACGTCGTTGGAGCCGTTGCCGAGGACGATCTGGTTCAAGGCCACGCCATGCTTTTTCGCCAGAGCGCTCTTGAGCGTAAAGCCGTTGCCGTCCGGGTAGCGTGCAATCTCCATGATCACGTTCTCGATCGCAGCCAGCGCGCGCGGGCTGGCACCCAGCGGGTTCTCGTTGGAAGCCAGCTTGACGATGTCGCTTTCGAGCAGGTCCATTTCCCGCGCCAGCTCGGAAATCGGCTTGCCCGGTTGATAGGGCGCGATGGCGCGGATATAAGCCGGCGCTAATTCACACAAATCCATTGTCGAGGTAGGCTGAACGAGAAATTTAAAGCGGTTAGGATACGCTGATTCCTGAGGGAGTTAAAGTTTGTCTTCTATAAGACTGCCACTGGATAGGAACCGAGAATTTTCAGGAAAGCCGTCTTCTCCTGCAGCTCGGCGATTGCCTTGGCAACTTTTTCGTCCTGGCGGTGACCTTCGATATCCACAAAAAACACATATTCCCACAACCCGGCGCGCGAAGGCCGCGATTCCAGCTTGGTCATGCTGACTTCGTGCGCGGCCAGCGGGGACAGCAGGTCATACACGGCGCCCGGGCGATTCCTCGCCGAGAGCGCCAGCGAGGTTTTATCGCGGCCGGAAGGCTCAGCATCATGGGTGCCGATCACCAGAAAACGGGTGGTATTGTCCGGTTTGTCCTCGATGTTCTCGGCTGTTTTCTCCAGACCATAGATTTCTGCCGCCATCTCTCCGGCAATGGCGGCAGCCGTTTCATCTTCAGCCGCAAGGCGCGCCGCCTCGGCATTGCTCACTACCTCTACGCGTTCAACATCCGGCAGGTTCTGGTTGAGCCACTCATGGCATTGGGCAAGGGACTGCGCATGCGAATACACCTTCTCCGCCTTGCCCGCGGCACCCGCCTTGCGCAGCAGAAACTGGTGCACGCGCAAATCCACCTCACCGCAGACCTTGAGCGGGGTGAGCAAGAGCAGATCGAGGGTGGTGCCCACCGCGCCACCGGTGGAATTCTCAACCGGCACGACGCCATAGTCGGCACCGCCCGCCTCCACAATCCGGAACACGTCGTCGATCGAGGCGCACGGGCGGGTCTGTGCGGCGTGCCCGAAATGCTTGATTGCGGCTGCCTGCGTAAACGTGCCCTGCGGCCCGAGGAACGCCACCGCAAGCGGTTTCTCCAGCGCCAGGCAGGCCGACATGATTTCACGGAACAGGCGCGCCGCCGTTTCATCCGACAAGGGTCCGGGATTGCGCTCCTTGATCCGGCGCAATATCTGCGCCTCGCGCTCGGGGCGGTAAACCGCGCCATTTTTCAGCGCCCCGATCGCCTTGGCATGCTCGGCGCGCTGATTGACGAGCTTGAGAATCTCCGCGTCGATCGCGTCGATGCCGGCGCGGTGCCGCTGCAGTTCGTCAGACATTTTTTTGCTCGAACTCGCGCATGAAACTTACCAGGGTCTTGACGCTCGCCAGCGGCACGGCATTGTAGAGAGAGGCTCGCATGCCCCCCACCGACTTGTGGCCCTTGAGTCCCGCCAACCCGCGCGCCTTGGCTTCGGCGAGGAAGGTGCCGTCGAGCTCGGGGCGTGCGAGCGTAAACGGCGCATTCATGCGCGAGCGGCTGGCCGGCTCGACCGGGTTGCGGTAAAGCGCGCTGGCATCAATGGCGTCGTACAGCAGCTTCGCCTTCTCGATGTTGACTCGCTCCATCGCCGCGAGGCCGCCCTGCCGCTTGAGCCACTGAAAAACCAGCCCGGCCATGTAAATGGCGAAGGTCGGTGGGGTGTTGAGCATCGAGCCGTTTTCGGCATGAACCTGGTAGTCGAGCATGGTGGGCATGCCCGGCATGACGCGGCCGAGCAGGTCTTCGCGCACGATCACCAGCGTCAGCCCGGCGGGGCCGACGTTCTTCTGCGCACCGCCGTAGATCAGGCCGTATTTGGCCACGTCCACCGGGCGGGAAAGGATATGCGAGCTCATGTCCGCGACCAGCGGCACGGACGCCTGCAGAGCCGCGCAGTCGTGGACTTCGACGCCGTGTATGGTTTCGTTGGTGCAGACGTGGAGGTAGGCGGCGCCGGGATCGAGGCTGGTCTCGCCGGGCGCGAACAGCCGGTTGAATCCGGCATCTTCGGTCGAGCCCGCGCAGCGCACCGCGCCAAAGCGCTGCGCTTCCTTCCAGGCCTTTTTCGACCAGGCGCCGGTCACCAGGTAATCGGCGGAACGCCCGCCCAGCAGGTTGATCGGCACCTGCGCGAACTGCAGCGTTGCGCCGCCCTGCAGAAACAGCACCTTGTAATTGGCGGGGATGGCGAGCAACTCGCGCAGATCGGCCTCGGCCTGTTCGATGATGCCGGTGAACTCCTTGCCGCGATGGCTCATTTCCATCACCGACATGCCGCAGCCGTGCCAGTTCAGCAGTTCGTCGCGCGCCTGCTCCAGCACTTCCCGCGGCAGCGCGGCCGGGCCGGCGCTGAAATTGTGAACTCGTTCCATTACGCTTCGCCCGCTTCTTCTTCCGCTTCCACCACTTTTTCCAGGCCTACCAGCTTTTCGCCCTTGTCGAGGTTGATCAGGGTCACGCCCTGGGTGGCACGGCCCATCTCACGAATCTCCCTGACCCGGGTGCGAATCAGCACGCCGCCGGTGGTAATCAGCATGATTTCGTCTTCCGCGTTCACCAGTGTCGCGGCCACCACCTTGCCGTTGCGCTCTGTGGTCTGGATCGCGATCATGCCCTGGGTGCCGCGCGCGTGGCGGGTGTATTCCGTGATCGACGTGCGCTTGCCGTAGCCGTTCTCGGTGGCGGTGAGCACCGACTGGGTCTCGTTCTGCGCCACCAGCAGGGAAATCACCCGCTTTCCCTTGGCGAGGCGCATGCCGATTACGCCGCGCGAGACACGGCCGGTAGCGCGAACATCACTCTCTTCGAAGCGCACCGCCTTGCCGCCGTCGGAGAACAGCATCACGTCGTGCCGGCCATCGGTAATATCCACGCCGATCAGGTAATCGTCCTCGTCGAGATTGATGGCGATGATGCCCCGCTTCGTCGGGCGCGAGAAATCGGAAAGCGGGGTCTTCTTGACGATGCCGCTGGCGGTCGCCATGAAGATGAAATGGCCGTCATCGAATTCCTTGACCGGCAGGATGGCGTTGATCTTCTCGCCTTCTTCCAGTTGCAGCATGTTGACGACAGGCTTGCCGCGCGAGCCGCGGCTGCCCTGCGGCACTTCATAGACCTTGATCCAGTAGACCCGGCCGCGGTTGGAGAAGCATAAAATGGTGTCGTGCGTATTGGCGATGAACAGCTTCTCGATGAAATCCTCTTCCTTCATCGCCGTCGCCTGCTTGCCTCGCCCGCCGCGCTTCTGGGCGCTGTAGTCCTCCAGCGGCTGGGATTTGATGTAGCCGCCGTGCGACAAGGTGACCACCATGTCCTGCGGCGTAATCAGGTCTTCCATGCTCAAATCCTGGGCGTGAACGACGATCTCGCTGCGGCGCTTGTCGCCGAACTGCGCCTTGATCGCGGTCAGCTCCTGGACGATGATTTCGGTGATACGTTCGGGTTTGGCGAGAATGTCGAGCAGATCGGCAATCTTCTCCATCACTTCCCTGTATTCGGATACGATCTTGTCCTGCTCCAGGCCGGTCAGGCGCTGCAGGCGCAACTCCAGGATAGCCTGGGCCTGGGTGTCGGAAAGACGGTAACCCTGCCCGGAGAGGCCGAACTCGGGTGCCAGCCCATCCGGACGGGAAGCGTCGGCCGCTGTCCGCTGCAGCATCTCCTCCACCAGCGGCGAGCGCCAGACCCGTTCCATCAGCCCCTGCTTGGCAGCGGCCGGTGTCGGCGCCGCCTTGATCAGGGCAATCACCTCGTCCACATTGGACAATGCCACCGCCAAGCCTTCCAGGATGTGGCCGCGTTCGCGCGCCTTGCGCAGCTCGAACACGGTACGCCGCGTCACCACCTCGCGGCGATGGCGCAGGAAGGCATCGAGCATCTGCTTCAGATTGAGCAGGCGCGGCTGGTTGTCCACCAGCGCCACCATATTCATGCCGAAGGTATCCTGCATCTGCGTTTGCTTGTACAGGTTGTTCAGCACCACTTCCGGCACTTCGCCGCGCTTCAGCTCGATCACCATGCGCATGCCGGACTTGTCCGACTCGTCACGCAGGTCGGAAATGCCTTCGATTTTCTTCTCGCGCACCAGCTCGCCGATCTTGATCAGCAAGTTGGCCTTGTTCACCTGGTAGGGCAGCTCGTCGACGATGATCGCCTGCCTGCCGCCGACCTTGTCGATGTCCTCGAAATGGGCGCGGGCACGCATCACCACCCGGCCGCGGCCGGTGCGATAGCCTTCCTTGACGCCGACCGTGCCGTAGATGATGCCCGCCGTCGGGAAATCCGGCGCCGGCACGATCTCGATCAGATCTTCAATGCCGGTCTCCGGATCTTCGAGCAGTTTCAGGCAGGCATCCGCCACCTCGTTCAGGTTGTGCGGCGGGATGTTGGTCGCCATGCCCACTGCGATACCGGAACTGCCGTTGATCAGCAGGTTGGGGATTTTCGACGGCAGCACCAGCGGCTCGTGCTCGGAACCGTCATAGTTCGGGCCGAAATCCACCGTTTCCTTGTCGAGATCGGCGAGCAGCTCGTGGGCAATGCGCGCCATGCGGATCTCGGTGTAGCGCATCGCGGCGGCGTTGTCGCCGTCGACCGAGCCGAAGTTGCCCTGGCCGTCCACCAGCGGGTAGCGCAGGCTGAAATCCTGCGCCATGCGCACGATAGTGTCATACACCGCGGTATCGCCGTGAGGGTGGTATTTACCGATCACATCACCGACGATACGCGCCGATTTCTTGTAGGCCTTGTTCCAGTCGTTGGACAGTTCGTGCATGGCGAACAGCACGCGCCGGTGCACCGGCTTCAGGCCGTCGCGCACGTCCGGCAGCGCCCGCCCCACGATCACGCTCATGGCATAATCGAGATAGGAGCGGCGCATTTCTTCTTCGAGGCTTACCGGGAGCGTTTCTTTGGCAAATTGATCCATGGAATATTTTAAGTTCTACCAGCTAAATTGATATGCGAATACCCGGAGGGCACAAGTACCCAAAGGGCACAAGAACAAAATGTGCGCAATTTTAGCATGCCAGCGCAACCCAGGCCACTGCGCAGGAAAATTGTGTTGGCGCAAAGCAGTCACGTCCGCTGGAGATTAAACTCCCCTTGTTAAAAAAGCGGCGGATGTTTTGAAATGGAAGAATTGATGGGCCGGAAGGAAGTGAATCGAGCCCAGGCATCGGGCTTGTTGAAAGAGGATCAAGACAAGCCGGAATAAAGCGGCGAAGAGGTTGGGGCTCACGCCGCGCCAAGTGCGACGGATCGTCGAACGTTATTCGTGCTGAAGGGCTGCCGGAATCGGCCAGCGTGCGGCGGAAGCAACTCTCGAACCGGCGGCTTACGGATCCCCTTTCCCGGCCAAGCCGTTTCGCACTGACCACAGGAGATGCGGCCTTCTTTCCTTCCAGAACGGCAACGCCCCGCCTGGCGGGTGCCAGCCGGGGCGAAATAGCTACACGCCGCTCTATCTCGTTACCATAGCCGCCCGGCTATTTCTTGGGTGCTATCGCCTCAACCTGTTTCTCCAGCGCATCAAGCCGCTTCATGGCAGCATTCACCTTGACGAAGTCGTAATAGCTCACGTTCTTGGCCGGCATATTCAGGTCCGAGCCCCACACGATCCACGAATCATCGTAGTTGCGGACCTTCTGATACCCCATATCCCGCAACACGGTGTAGACATAGGTGGAGCGCGTGCCGGTCTGGCAATAGGCCACCACTTCCTTCTTGGGATCCACCCCCTTATAGAGCTCCTTGAGCGCTGCCGGGTCCTTCAAGGTCATTCCCTCGCGGTCTTTGACCGTCTTCTCGGCCAACTTCTTCGCCGCATCGGGATCCTTCCAGGCCTGCTCATAAGGGATGTTGACATGGTTGGCCGCCGCGATATGTCCGCCACGGAGCGCCCGGATGTCGTCCCCCTCATACTCTTTCTCGGTCCGCGAATCGAGGAACTGAATTTCCTTGTTCTGCAGGTTTTTCCTGACGTAGTCCGTCGTGGCCAGGCGATCCGCCTGCACCTTGGCGGTGAAGTGCGCGGCCGGGAGTTTGCGCGCCTCGTTCGTCACGGGATTTTTGGCTGCTGTCCAGTCATCCATCCCCCCCATATAGACCTTGGCCTTCTCCGCCCCCAGGTATTCGAGGATCCAGAAAACCACTGTCGGACCCGTGTCGCCCTTGGCCCCATACACGATGATCTCATTCTCGCGTGTCAGCCCGGCATCTCCCAGGATTTTCTCGAGCTTCTTCACCGGCAGGATGCGCGCATCCACGTCCCGGAGGCCCACCGCCCCGCCCTTTTCGCCAAGGACAACGGCGCCCTGAATGAGCCCCTTCTTGTAATCCGACGCCGCGCGTGCATCCACCAGCACGACGCCGGGCTTGTCCTTGTGCTTAATAACGTAGTCCGTGTCCACGATTACTTGATCCGCGTGGGCCGTCCCGATCCCGGCGCACAGAAAAAAAACCGACAGCATTCCGGCCCTGCAGATTTCCCATTTGTTATAGCGCTTGTTCATAGCTCACCCCCATCGTTTTGGAATATCCCACTACGCCTCCAGCGCCAAGCCAAACCAGCGGTGCCATGGCTGGAGGCA